>JBEIFT010000061.1:0-12372 GCA_040382255.1 Phycisphaeraceae bacterium | reverse complement strand
GCGCGCGCGCATGCGGCCGCGTGCGGACGCGACGCGCCCGCGATCGACGACGTGCGCGCGGCCGTGGGGCGCGTGGACCGCGCGTCCGGCCGCGCCCCGTGGCTGGGCTCGCGCCCCGAGGCGATGCGGCTCTCGTTCCTGGCGATGGACGACGGCCTGCGGCGCGTGCTGCGCGCGGGGCACGACTAGGCGCGTGCGCCCGTGGCGGCGGCCGGCACTGATGCCGGCGCCTCGCGCATGCGGCGGCGGAACCATGCGGCCAGGAACGGCAGCGCGACGATGCCCATCGGGATCGTGGTGAACATCTCGCCCAGGCTCTCGACCAGCGCCAGCTGCTTGAAACCGGCGTCGGCGTGCGCGACGTCAAGCCCGCCGCCCGCCATCCAGTTGGCCACGATCACGGTGGTGGCCTCGCGGAACCCCAGGCGGCCGAGCGGGTTCAGCATGACCGCGATCGCCGCGACGCCCAGGATCGTGACCTTCGCGAAGTCCAGGTCCAGGCGAAGGATCTCGGCCGCGCACCACATGCGCACGATCCAGAGGAAGACCTCCGCCACGCGGATCAGCGTGCCCGTCCAGTACGTGCCGGGCGTCGTGACCATGCGGCCCCATTCGCCCAGGCGGCGTGCCACCGGTCCCAGGCGCGCGGCGCGGACCAGCGCGAAACCGCCGACCGCGATCGCTGCGACGGCCAGCAGCACCCAGCCGACGCCCGGCTTCGGGAACGCCATCGTCGCGACCACCACGGCGCCCAGGGACACCAGGATCACCAGCGTGACGGCGGCGAACCACGCCGTGGCCTCGAGGAAGGTCATGCGGTTCGCCTTCAGCGCGTAGGCGTACCGCACGGCCAGGCCCAGCCGAACCGGGAAGAAGTTGCTCATCGCGGCCACGAAGGTGACCCACTGCATCTCCATGAATCCGAGGCGACGGACGGGCAGCAGCACCAGCCAGAACAGCGCGCCGTCGATCACCAGGCTTGCGGCCGTGGTGGCCGCCAGGCCGACGACCAGCATCGGGCGCGTCTCCCATGCGGCACGGACCGATTCCAGGATGCCTGCGCGCGATTCGTCGCCCGCGGTGGCCAGCGCGCCCTTCACCACCCACAGCACGAGCAGCGCGCCCAGCAGGAAGCCGACGACCTGCGCCGCCGCCTTGCGCGGCGACACGAAGCGGCGCACGCCGTCGGAGACGGCGGAACGGAGGCCTTCGCTCATGGCCGGCCTCCCGGTGCGCGGCGCAGGCGCTCGCGTGCGATCACCCAGAACGCGCGCAGGCCGTCCTTCGCCCGGATCTTCTTGCCCTCGGCGAAGCCGCGCGGGTCGTAGCGCACGGGCACTTCCGCCACGGGCACCCGCAGGCGGCCCAGCGCGGCGGCGATCTGCGGCTCGATGCCGAAGCGCTCCTCGGTGAGCCAGGGGCGCACCTCCCGCAGCACCGGCACCGGCAGGAGCTTGTAGCAGCACTCCATGTCGTGCAGGCGCAGGCCGGTCATGGCATTGCTCGCGGCCGTCAGCGTCGCGTTGCCAAGCGCGTGGACGCGCCGGTAGGTGCCGCGGCGCTGCACGTCGCCGGCGGCCCAGCGGTTGCCGAAGACCGCGCTCCGCGGCCCGCGCAGCGCGGCCAGCAGGCCGGCGTAGTCGACGGGGTCGTACTCGAGGTCGGCATCCTGCACCAGCACGGCGTCGGTGTCCGCAGCGGATGCCAGGACGCGGTCGAAGCCCGTCATGAGCGCCGCGCCCTTGCCGCGGTTGGCTGGGTGCTCGACCAGGCGAACGTCGCCCGCGGCGGCGTGCCGCGCCACGCACTCGCGGACCGCGGCCGCCGCGTCGGGCCGGCTGCCGTCGTCGACGACGGTGAGTTCGCTCCGCCACCCGGCGGGCAACGGTGCCGCCAGCACGCGCGCGACGATCTCGCCCAGCGTGCCTCCCTCGTTGAACACGGGCATGACGACGTGGAGGACGGGCACGGCGCGGAGGATAGCGGTGCACCAAAAACGCCCGAGGCCGGCACGGGGCCGGCCTCGGGGAAGGTTCGTCGGGGATCGCGGCCGGGGATCAGTCCCAGCTGCAGAAGTCGCCGCCGTCGGCCGAGTCGATCGACGTGTTCGGCGAGCTCGTCGTGCCGGACGCCGTCTTCTGCAGGACCATCCAGCAGTCCGTGTTCTTCTGCGCGCCGGCAAGGCTGCCGCCGTCGTTCTTGAACAGGTTGTCCAGCACGGCCGGGGTGGCGGTGCCGACGGTGCGCAGGTTCTCGGGGAAGAACGTGCGGCCGTAGTCGACGTGGCAGTCGTTGTAGGCGGTGTTGCCGTCCCACTCCTTGTTGCCACCGTGGATCTCGAGGGTCTTCGAGGACGTGAACGGGGTGCCCGTGGTCACGCCGCCCTTGACGCCGCGGTTGCCGAGCACGGCAAAGCGGGAGTCGCCGGTGTTGCGCCACTGCGCGCGACGACGCGAGCTGTTGTCGATCGGCATGCATGCGTACGACGTGTTGCTCGTGCTGAACAGGTCGCACTTGAACGAGGTCTGGGCGTTGTTGTCCCAGTACACGTCGTTCGCCGGGCTGATGTTCTGGCCGTTGTAGGTGGTCGCCGCGATGACCTTGCCGTTCGACTCGGCAGGCGAGATCAGGACCTGTGCGTTCAGGAAGCTGCGCCCGATCATGGCGCCCCACATGTTCGCATGCTGGTTGACCGACTCATCGATGCCGCCGCGGCCGGGGATCTGCACGCCGTTGACGGCGGCGCGGTTGATCTCGCCGGGCAGCGGGTAGACGCCCTGGGTGTCGTTCGCGGCGGTGATGATGCCGGTGAGGACCTGCTTGACCTGCGTCTGGTCCTTGACCTGGCGGGCGGTGGCGCGCGCCTTCGCAAGGGCCGGCAGCAGGAGGCCGAGCAGCAGGGCGATGATCGCCATGACGACCAGCAGCTCGACGAGGGTGAAACCCTTCTTGTTGTTGCTCATGTTCGTTGTCTCCGTTTCGTGTGGAGGTTCGGGTGGATGTGCCTTCGACGCGCCTTACGGGGCGTTGTCGAGCTTGTCGTACACGGGGATCGCCAGGTACTGCGTCGAGGCGTTCGGGTGGATGCCCAGGAACGCGTCGCCGCCGCCCCAGTTCTGGCCGGTCGGGACGCAGCCCGTGCCGCCGAACTCCGCGGGGGTGGTGCCGGCGCACTGGAACATGTTGTCCTTCGAGAGGTTGCCGCCGTTGTAGTTGCCGCACTCGAAGAAGCAGCCGTCCGGACGCATCGTCTCGACGAACTCCATGTGGGTGTCGGCGAAGCACACGTTGCCTTCCCAGGACTTCGGGGCGCCGTGCAGGCGGAGCGTCGGGCTCTGCTCGAACGGGTCACCGGTGGTCACGCCGTTCTGCGTGCCGCGGGTGCTGAAGTAGGGACGCGCCGAGTCCGAGTTGTTGCGCCAGTGCTGCTCCTTGCGCCAGCCGCACAGGACCTGGTGGGCGTAGGAGGTGTTGCACACGGCGGTCGCCGAGGCGCCGGCCGTGGCGTTGATGTTCGCCAGGAACCCGGTGTCCCAGTAGTTGTCCTGCGCCGGGCGGTACATCTGGTAGTTGTAGTTGGCGTAGATCTGGACGACCGGGTTCGCCTCGGTCGGACCGTAGAGCAGGTCCGTGTTGAACAGGCCCATCGCGACGCAGGCCGAGTACAGGGCCGGGGTCTTGTTCTGGGCGAAGTCCTCTTCGCCCTCGCCGGGGGCCTCGACGCCGTTGTAGGGCTTGCGGTCGATGAGGCCCGGGATCGGCATCTTGCCGCCCTTGGTCTCGTTGGCCTTGGTGAGCATGGCAGTGCAGATCTGCTTGATCTGGTTGGAGTCCTTGACGGTCTTCGCCGCGGCCTGGGCCTTGGCGAGCGCCGGCAGCAGGAGTCCGACGAGCAGCGCGATGATCGCCACGACCACCAGCAGCTCGACGAGCGTGAATGCGCGCTTCTTCATGATGCTTGTTCTCCTCACGGGGGTGAGACTGAACGTCCTTCCGACATGGCGTCCCGCACCGTGCGGGAACTGTTGGATCGCCGACGACCCAGGCCTGGGCCCGGCGCCGTCCCTTGGGGCGATCCGGGCATGCGCCGCGATGTGCGGCGGACGACCGGACCGTCTGCAAAGCAGGGGAGGTTGCACGGTGGAGCGGGAGCCTGGGTTGGCCGTGCGACCGTCGCCCGACGGAACAAGCTGTCGGGGCGGCGTCCGGCAGCCCGTGGGGGCGGCCGGAATGGGCCAAGCGTGGCTCCGAAGACCATTCGGACCGTTGCCGGGAGGCTTCCCGGGAGAGGGAAGCCGTCAGGCAGGTCAGTGCGTGTCACCCATCGGGCGGCGAACGAATGGCATCAGGACATGGTTCCGTGGGTCCCGAATCCGGGACCTGCCCGAGGTTGGTCGGGCCGGGGGGGATGCCGCTTCGAGCGGGTGGCGCAGTCTCCAGCGCGCGTCGGATTGTCGGCGGCGGAGCCCGAATCCGGGCAGGGCCGTCACTTTCAAGATACGCGGCGTTTCAGGGAATGGTGGCATTGCGTGAACGGGTTTTTCGAATTGGGTCAGGTTTCTGGACCAGGCTCACGGGGCCCCCGGGGCCGCTTCCCGGCGCATCCTGCCGTCCGGCCGTTGCTTACACTCGCTCTCCCATGACCTTCGAACAGCAGCTCGCCGCCCTCGGACTGACCCTGCCGCCCGCCCCCAAGCCGGTGGCCTCGTACATCCCGGCCGTCCGCACCGGGAACCTGGTCTTCGTCTCGGGGCAGCTGCCCTTCAAGGACGGCCAGCTGACGGCCACGGGACCCGTGCCGTCCACGTGCTCGATCGAGTCCGCCCAGGCCGCGGCCCGGCAGTGCGTCCTGAACGGCCTGGCGGTGGTCGGCGACCAGGTGGGCGGTGACTTCTCGCGCGTGGTCCGGATCGTGCGCGTGGGCGCGTTCGTCCAGTCGGACGACGGGTTCACCGAGCAGCCGAAGGTCGCCAACGGCGGCAGCGAACTGCTGCAGCAGCTCTTCGGCGAGCCCGGACGCCACGCGCGCGCCGCGGTGGGCACGAACGCGCTGCCGCTGGGTGCCAGCGTCGAGATCGAGCTGCTCGTCGAGGTGCGCTGAGCCGAGCGCGGCCGTACCGGCCGCGCGGCTCACCTGCGCGTCAGCAGGATGAGGAGGAGCGCCGCGTTGAGCGCGATGCTCAGGCCCGCGATCGTCGCCAGGACGATGCCGGCGGTCGTGCCGAAGATGCTCGGCACCTCGGGCGCGCGCGCGATCGCGATCTCGCCGTCCTGGGGCGTGCCCACGGACTCGAGCCCGCCGCCCGGCGCGTCCAGCTTCGGGCGCGCGTGCACGGGCGGCTGGCCGGCGGCAACCTGGTCCAGGTCCTCGATCAGGTCCTTCGCACTGCGGTAGCGCTCGCGCGGGTCCTTCGCCATCATCATCTCGATGATCATCGAGATGCCGCCCGAGAGTGCGGGCACCAGCTGGTCGGGCGGCACCAGGGGATCGCGCAGGTGCTTCTGCATGACCTCCTTCGGCGCGGTGCCGTCGAACGGCACCTTGCCGGTCACCATGTGATAGAGCGTCGCGCCCAGGCCGTAGATGTCGGTGGCCGGCGTCACCGGCTTCGCGCGCACCTGTTCGGGCGAGATGTAGTAGGGCGTGCCGAAGATCTTGCCGCGTTCCTCGCTGGCGGCGTCGGAATCGCTTTCCGCGCGGGCCAGGCCGAGGTCGGCCAGCTTGAGCAGGCCGTTGCGCGTGAGCATCAGGTTCTTCGGCTTGACGTCGCGGTGGATGAAGCCGCGCTCGTGCGCGTGCTGCAGCGCGCTGGCGGCTTGGCGCGCCAGGCGGATCGCGTCCGCCTCGGGGATGCGCCGCTGCGCCTGGATGCGGTCGAAGACGGTGTCGCCGTCGATGAACTCCATCACGAAGAAGTACTCGCCGGCCGGCGACTGGCCGACGTCGAACGCCGCGACGATGTTCGGGTCGTTGAGCTTGGCGGCGGCCTTGCCTTCCTTCAGGAAGCGGTCGATGTACTGGCGGTCCTGGGCGAACTTCTTCGGGAGCAGCTTGATGGCCACCAGGCGGTCCAGGCTTCGCTGCTTGGCCAGCACGACGGTGCCCATGGCGCCGGCGCCCAGCTTGCGCACGAAGTCGTAGCCCGGGATGAAGTTGACGGATGCGGCGGTGGCGATGGGCGCGCCGCTCTTGCCGGGATCGGCCGGCTGGCGCAGCTCCTCGCGCAGCGCGGCGATCTGCTGCACGGTCAGGATGCGTCGCTCGACGAAGACGCGCTCGAATTCCGCGGCACGGCGCTCCGCGGGGATCGCCTTCAGCTCGTTGAAGCCCGC
Source organism: Phycisphaeraceae bacterium (assembly GCA_040382255.1). Taxonomy (GTDB): domain Bacteria; phylum Planctomycetota; class Phycisphaerae; order Phycisphaerales; family SM1A02; genus UBA966. The sequence goes on along the minus strand of JBEIFT010000061.1, from coordinate 6,039 downwards.
GACCACCGCGTCGCGCGGTGCCATGCCGCGCTCGACCGCGGCGCGGCCGATCATCGTCTCGATGGAGTGGCGCGGCGCACTGCCGGATCCGCCCGAGACGGTGGATCCGAGCGCCGCCGCCTCGTCCTGCGACGCGGGCTGCGGTGCTCCTGGGGCGTTGGGATCGGGTGCGCTGCTCACGTCGGGTGGGGGGAGGGTGGAGAACTATACTTCAGCCCGCTGCGCGCGCCCGCGCGGCCCCGTCGCGATGGCTGCCGCACCCGGACGCATCCTCATCATCCGTCCGAGCTCGCTCGGTGACGTCTGCCGGACCGTTCCCGTGCTGGCCTCGCTCCGGGCGGCGTGGCCGGAGGCGCGCATCGACTGGCTGGTGGATGAATCGCTCGTCGACGCGATCCGTGCCCACCCGGCGCTTTCTCGTGCGGTGCCCCTGCCGTCCGGGCTGCTCCGGGCGTGGAGGAGTCCGCTGGCGGCACGCGAGCGGTTCCGCTGGATCCGGTTGAACCTTCGCGCACCGCGCTACGACGTGGTTCTGGATTGCGAGGGAAGTGCGGTCAGCGGCACGCTTGCGTGGTGCACGCGGGCCGTCCGTCGGATCGGCCCGGAAGGCGCGTCGGCGATCGCGCGGGGGTGCGTGCATGCGCTCGGCGCACCCGCGGGCGGCCGTCATGCGGTTGAACGGGCGCTGGCGGTCGCGGCCGCGGCGGGCGCGCCGTTGGTGCGCGACCTGCGGCTGCACGTACCGCCGGCATGCGAGGCGTCGTGGTCGCAGGCCCGCCGGGCGGTCGGGATGGACGGCAGCTACGCGGTCTTCGCGCCGGCGTCGCGGTGGGCGTCGCGTCGATGGCCCGCCGAGCGATGGCAGGCGCTGGTGCCGCACGTGCTGGGCGCGGGGATCGCGCGCATCGCGTTCGTGGGTGGCGGCGACGAGATCGCCGCGGTGCGCGCCGCCGTTCCGCGCGACCCGGCGCTGGCCGCGCGCTGCGCCGTGCTGGCCGGGCGGACGACGGTGGGTGAACTGATGGCCGCGATCGATTCCGCGTCGCTGGTGGTCGCGGGCGACACGGCGGCGCTGGGCATCGCGGACGGGCTGGCACGGCCGTGCGTCGCGCTGCTGGGTCCGACCGATCCGGCGGTCGACGGCCCGTTCGCCGGCACGCGCTGGGTGGTGAAGGGTGATTTCGCCGAGTGCGAGCCGCCGATCCGCCACACGGATGCGCGGCTCGGCGACAGGCTGATGCGTCGCGTGCGGCTGGATGCCGTCGCGACGCGCGTCGTCGAGGCGCTTGCCAGCACCGCGCGCGCCCAACCGGCGGTGACCGCATGAGCGCGCATCCGGAGGTCATCCTGGCAAGCGGATCGCCGCGCCGGCGCGCGATCCTGGCGGAGGCCGGCGTGCCCGCGACCGTGCTGGTCCCCGCGATCGACGACGCGACCGCGCCGGCCGACGGCCGGAACCCCGCGGCGTACGTGATGTCGCTGGCGTGGTTCAAGGCGCGCCAGGCCATGGCCGATGCGCAGGCCGCGTTCGGCGAGGCGGGTCCGCGCTGGATCGTGGCGGCCGACACGATGTGCGTGCGCGACGGCGAGGTGATCGGCAAGCCCGCGGACCGCGCCGAGGCCGACGCGATGATCCGCGGATTCGCGGGGCGCGCGCATTCGGTGGTCACCGGCGTGTGCATCGTCGACCGCGCGACGGGCGCCCGCACGATCTTCTCCGACGAGGCGCACGTCACGCTGGGCGCGCTGGGCGACGCGGCGCTCGCGGCGTACGTGGCCGGCGACGGCTGGCGCGGCAAGGCGGGCGGCTACAACTACGCCGACCGTGTCGCCGACGGCTGGCCGCTGGCCTGCGAGGGCGACCCCGAGACCGTGATGGGGCTGCCGTCCGTGGCCGTGCTGCGCGCGCTGGAACGCATGCGCGCGGAGGCCGGCGGATGAGCGCGCGACGCATCGATGCCGGGCCGCTCCCGACCTGGCTGGCGCCGCTCACGGTGCCTGCGTCATGGGTGTACGGGCTTGGCGCGTGGGCGCATGCCGCGCTCGACGCGCGCGGCCCGAAGGTGCATGCCGGCGTCCGCACCGTCAGCGTGGGGAACGTCACGGCGGGCGGCACGGGCAAGACGCCGTTCGTGCGGTGGTGCGCGGCGCAGCTGGCCGCCGCGGGGCATCGTCCCGCGATCGCGCTGCGCGGCTACCGCGCGCACGGCGGGGCATCGGACGAGGCCGACGAATACCGCGACCTGCTGCCCGGCGTGCCGCTGGCCGTGGGCGGCGACCGCGCCGCGGCGATCGCCGCGATGCGCGCCATGCACCCGGAGGTCGACTGCGTGGTGCTGGACGACGGCTTCCAGCACCGGCGGCTGGCGCGCGACCTGGACATCGTGCTGGTCGATGCCACGCGTCCGGGGCTGGGCGGGCGGCTCCTGCCCGCCGGGTGGCTGCGCGAGCGCGCATCGGTGCTGCGGCGCGCGGACCATGTCGTCGTCACGCGTGCGCATGCGGCGGACGAGCCGGCGCTGGCGGCGCTGATCGAGGCGATGCACGGTCGCCCGGCGGTCGCGTGGACGCGTTACGACTGGACCGGGCTGCGCGTGGCGTGCGACGGCGCGCTGCGCGACGAGTCCGTGGGATGGCTGCGTGGGCGCTCCGTGGTGGCGGCCGCCGCCATCGGGAACCCGTCGTCCTTCCTGGCGCAGTGCGAGGCCTCGGGCGCGCGCATCCAGGCCACCGAGCTCCGCCCGGACCACGCCGCCTACGACCGGGCCGCGGTGGGCCGGATCGCCGCGCTGGCGCAAGCCGCTGCCGACCCGGTGGTGGTGCTGACCGGGAAGGACTGGGTCAAGGTCCGCGCCCATGCCGCCGATCACCCCGGGATTCACTGGGTGGTGCCCGTGGTCGGCCTCCGATTCCTCTCCGGCGAGCAGCCGTTGCTGGCGGCGCTCCGCGGCGGCGGCTGACCCCGCTTTCCACCCTCCGGGGCCCCGGACGCACCATTTACGGTGCACAACATCTGAATGACCTGTCGTTTCTTGACTTGTCGCAAAGTGATGTTCCTGCGGCACTTGCGTCGTTTGGGTGCTTGACTCGCCCCGCACCCCGGCGCATACTTCGCCCCATCCCCTGAGGGCCCGTGCGGCGCAGGGGGGGTTTGCACATCCCGTTCCATCCAGACGCCAGAAGCAGGAGACGCCGCATGTCGACGATCACGAAGAAGGAACTCATCGAACGCCTTGCGGATCGTTCCGGCATGAAGCGGCAGGACGTGCGCCGGGTGGTGCAGGGGTTCCTCGACGAGATCATCAACGAGCTGGGCAAGGGCAACCGCCTGGAGTTCCGCGACTTCGGCGTCTTCGACGTCCGTGAGCGGGCCGAGCGCGTGGCCCAGAATCCCAAGACCCTGGAGCGGGTGCAGGTGCCGGCCAAGCGCACGGCCCGCTTCCGCGTCGGCCGCCTGATGAAGGCCTGCGTGGACGAGGGCGGCACGGTGCTTGCCGTGGGCGGCGCCGACGCGTCCGCCGAGGACTGAACGCCGCACCGCGGGCCGACCGCCCGCCATCGCCCGGCCCCGCGCCGGGCGCCCTGAGGGACACACGCCATGGACGAGCGAGCAGCAGGCAGCACCGACGGACGTCGGGGCGACGGTGGACGTCGCCGCGAGGCGGTCCGACGCACGATGGCCGACCCCGCCGAGGTGGCGCGCCTGTTCTCCGCGCTGCCGCCGGCCGCGCCCGAGGCCGAGATGAGCCTGCTGGGGTCGATGCTCATCGACCCGAAGATGATCCCCGACGTGGTCGGGATCGTGGCCGACGCGGACGACTTCGCGAAGCCGGCGCACGGCACCGTCTACCGCCACATGGTCGAGCTCTACGAGGCGACCGCGACGGTCGACATCGTGGCGCTCGTGCAGCGGCTGAAGGACCACGGCGTCCTGGACGAGGTCGGCGGCTCGCAGTACCTGGTGGAGCTTGCCGAGGGCGTGCCCACGGCGGTGAACGCCGCCGAGTACGCGCGCATGGTCCGCGAGAAGGCCACGCTGCGCGAGCTGATCCGCGCGGCCGGCGAGATCCTGGTGGATGCGCACCAGTCGCGCCAGGACCCGCAGCTGACGCTCGGCGAGGCCGAGCAGCGCATCTTCCGCATCGCGCAGCGGCGCGAGGCGCGGCATGCGTCGAACCTGCGCGAGCTGCTGGACGAGGTGATGCGCACGCTCGAGCGCAACGACGGGCGCCGCATCACGGGCGTCGCGACGGGCTACGACGAGCTGGACGAGATGCTGAGCGGCTTCCAGCGCGGCGAGATGATCATCCTGGCCGCCCGTCCCTCGATGGGCAAGACCGCGCTGGCGCTCAACCTGACCGAGCAGATGGCGTCGGGCGGGGCGGGCGTGGCGTTCTTCAGCCTGGAAATGGGCAAGCAGCAGCTGGTCCAGCGCATCCTGTGCGCGCGCGCCGGCGTCGACGGCCAGCGCCTGCGCAAGAACATGCTGAAGCAGGACGACAACGTCCGCCTGATCGCCGCCTGCGACCAGATGGCCGAGCTGCCGATCTTCATCGACGACACGCCCGGCCTGAACCTGCTGCAGATGCGCTCCAAGGCGCGTCGCCTGAAGGAACGGCACGGCATCAGCGCGATCGTGATCGACTACCTGCAGCTGATGAGCAGCGGCACGCGCGTCGAGAGCCGCCAGGTGGAAGTCAGCGAGATCAGCCGCGGCGTGAAGGCGATGGCGCGCGAGCTGGACGTGCCGGTGCTGTGCCTGAGCCAGCTGAACCGCCAGACCGAGGGCCGCGAGGGGCACCGCCCGCGCATGAGCGACCTGCGCGAGTCCGGCTCGATCGAGCAGGACGCCGACGTGGTCATGATGCTGCACCGCGAGGAGTACTACCACCGCGGCGACGAGGCCTGGCAGGCGGCGAACGCCGAGAAGCAGAACCTGGCCGAGCTGATCCTGGCGAAGCAGCGCAACGGCCCGACCGGCACCGTGAAGCTGGTCTGGGACAGCCGCACGACCGCCTTCAAGAACATGGCCACCCATTCGATCGGCGGCGTCGAGTACGCCGGCGGCCAGGGCGGGTACGAAGGCGACATCCCGATGTGATCGCCCGCCGCGGGGCAATGTGCCCGCGGCCGCGGCGTTAGACTCGGGTGATGGAGGCGGACGACCCCGCGCTTGCGGCGACGCTCGCCCGTGCCGTGCGCGGCGACGGGGCGGCGTGGCGCATGATCGTGGAGACGTACTCGGGGCGGGTCTACGGCCTGCTGCGGTCGCAGGGCGCGGACCCGGAGCTTGCCGAGGAGATCACGCAGTCGGCCTTCTGCACGGTGGCCGCCAAGCTGGGCGACTACGTCGACGAGGGGCGGTTCGAGAGCTGGCTGTTCCGCATCGCGATGAACCGGCTGCGCGACGACGCGCGGCGGCGGAAGCGGCACGCGCGCCCGGTGGGCGAGCAGGACGCGCTGGAGGCGCTGGCCGGCAGCGCGCCCGACCCCGTGGCCGGGCGCCCCGACCGCGAGGAACTCGACGCGCTCCAGGCCGCGATCGCCCGGCTCTCGCCGGCCGACCGGCAGATCATCGACCTGCGCCACGTTGGCGGGATGAGCTTCAAGCAGATGTCCGACCTCCTGGGCGAGTCGCTCGGGACGCTCCTGGCCCGGCACCACCGGGCGCTGGCGAAGCTCCGGGGCATGTTGGAGGCCGGCAACCGGCCACGAGGGGGGCGGGAATGAGGGACGGCGGTTATGTGACCTGGATCCGCGCACGGGGCGCAATAGCCGCCCGGCGCATTCGTTCGAACGGAGGATCGACCCATGGCTGAGCACGACGATCTCTCGCACTTCTCCGACGCCGCGTCCGACCCCGGACTGCGCGCGACGATGGCACGCGTGGACGCGCTGGGCCGGACCTACGCCGACGAGCGTGCCGGGCTGGCCGACCGCGTGCACCGCGCCTCGGTGGCGCGGCTCGGCGGTGCTGCGCCGCTCGCGCGCATCGGCCGGTGGGCGTGGCCCGTCGCCGCCGCGGCGGTGGCCGCGATC
>JBEIFT010000060.1:0-12455 GCA_040382255.1 Phycisphaeraceae bacterium | reverse complement strand
CGCCGGCCACCGCGCCCGCCGCCGCGGCGTCCGCGTCGCCGGGCCCGCCCGCACGCGCGAACGTCAGGAACCCGCCGAACTTCGGCGCCAGCACGCGCGAGAGCAGCCCCTCCTCGCCCATGCACAGCGCGATCATCGGCTTCGGCCGGTCGGCCAGCAGCTCCAGCGCCTCGACCGCGTCGCGCACGCTGCGCGCACGCCACGCGACCTTCGCCACCGCGCACGACTCCACCGCCGCCATCCGCGCCACGATGCGCGCCAGCTGCGCCGGCCGCCCCGCGAAGTCGTGCGCGCTCAGGATCAGCCGGGTGGTGACCGCGCGCAGCTGCCCGGGGTGCTGCACGCACAGCTCGACCTTCTGCCGGATGTTCGCGCTGCGCTCGAACGCGGCAAGCTCGAAGTCGATGTACGCCGGAACCGGCTCGCCGCTCTCGGCGCCCGCGCAGAGCGCCTCCAGCAGGCTGACGCGGTCCGTGTCGGTGCCGCGCCACTCGCCGCCTTCCTCGGCCGAGCGGATCGTCACGATCGGCGGCAGCGGGCTCCCGCGCAGCAGCGAGCGGATCGCGGCCAGCGCGCCCGGCTCCTCCGCCAGCGCGTCCACGCGCCACTCGACCATCGTCGCGCCCTGCTCGGCGGCGCGGACGGCGCTCGCCAGCGCTCCGGGGATGTCGGCGGCATGGTCGACGGGGATCGCGACGCAGAGGTGGGTCACGCGCGCAATCCTACGGCGTTCCCCTACGATCACGCGCCATGACCGAGGCGATCATCGACGAGGCCTACGACTTCCTCCGCGCGCACCTGGCGGGGCGCATCCGCTTCGACGGCGACCGCGTCGAGATCCGCGTCGCGCCCGCGCCGGACGGCGCGCTGGTGGCGCCGGTGATGGTCTCCATGCTGCGCTCGATCGACGTGGTGCTCGAGCTGCCCGACGACGGCGAGGACTCGCTGGAGCTCCAGGTGACGCTCACCGAGATCAAGGAGGACGGCCCCGAGGGCGCGCTCTGCGACCGCTGGTGCATCTACCACGGCGAGCCGCCGGACGTCCGCTGGGCGAAGTTCGCGATCGACGCCGCGCGCTACAAGGGCAACTTCATCGACGGCATCGCGCTGACGCGCACGAACGCGTTCGCCGAGGAGGAGGCCGCGCTCTGCAAGCAGGTGAACGCGGGGCGCACCGACCTGCTGGAGGCCGCGGCCCTGCGCCACGGCGGCCACCGCCTGGAGAAGCCGCTGCTGGTCGGCGTCGATCCCTGGGGCTTCGACCTGCGCACGCGGCTCGGCATCGCGCGCGTCCCGGCCGATCCGCCGATCGCCACCGCCGGCGACGTGCTGCCGCGGCTGGAGACGCTGGCACGCGGCTGACGCCCTGCCCACGGGCCGGACGGATCCCCGCACGATCACCCTAGAATGCCCGGAGCCGCCCACGCGCGCGGCCCCCTCGGAGACCCCAGCCCATGAAGATGTCCGGCAGCCTCAACCACGCGATGATCGACGGCGCCCAGGCGAAGGCCGCGCAGGCCTATGCCGACCACTTCGGCGAACCCGGCCACGACGACGTCTCGCACTGCTACATCGACCAGAACTACGCGGGCTACACCGAGGAGAACCAGGAGACCTGGCGCACGCTGTACGACCGCCAGATGGAGTTCCTGGCCACCAACGCCAGCGGCGTCTACCTCTCGGGTGCGCGCAGCATCAACCTGGTGCGCGACCACATCCCGTACCTCGAGGGCCCGAAGTCGATCAACACCTACCTGCGCCAGCTGACCGGCTGGCAGAGCAAGGCGGTGCCCGGCTACCTGAAGCCCAAGACATTCTTCGGCTGCCTGGCGCGCCGCGAGTTCCCGACGACGATCGTCATCCGTCCGAAGGAATCGATCGACTACCTGCCCGAGCCCGACATCTTCCACGACGTCTTCGGCCATGTGCCGCTGCACGCCGACCCCACCTTCGCCGACTTCCTCCAGACCTACGGCAGGGCCGCGCTGACCACCGACGACCCCGCACACACCGAGCGCCTGGCGCGCCTGTTCTGGTTCACCGTCGAATTCGGGCTGATCCGCGAGGAAGGCCGCCTGAAGCTGTACGGCAGCGGCCTGATCTCGAGCCCCGGCGAGAGCGCGCACGCGCTCACGTCGCCGAAGGTGGAACGCCGGCCGTTCGACCTCGAGACGGTCTGCGCCACCAGCTTCGAGATCGACGACTACCAGCCGATCCTGTACGTGCTGGACAGCTTCCAGCAGCTGCGCGACGCGATGGAGACATACGCGAACCGCCTGCTGTCGGAGCGCCCGGCCGTACGCGCCTGACGTTCCCCGCAGCCGGTTCCCCGAGGGACGGTTCCCCTAGACTGCGGGAATGCGCCCGCTTTCCAAGGCCCTGCTCGTTGCCGTGGCCGCCGCCACCGGCGGCTGCGCGATCGGTCCCGAGTACCGCGCCGCCGAGCAGCCGCAGCCTTCGCAGTTCGCGACGCCGCTCCCCGATGGCGTCATCCCCGCCGAGCCCGTCACCGAGGCCTGGTGGACGCAGTTCCGCGACCCGGTGCTGGACGAGCTGATCGCGCGCGCGGAGCTGCAGAACCTGGACCTGCGCCGGGCGCTGCTGGGCGTCGAGACGTACCGCGCCCAGTACACGATCGACTTCTCGAAGATGTTCCCCGACATCGGGACCGGCATCGGATACGCCCGCCGGCGCGTCGATGCGAACCAGCTGGGCGTCGTGAACAAGGACGCCCTGCGGCAGGGCTTCGACACCTGGACCTGGTCGATGGCGTCGGCCACCTGGGAGCTGGACGTCTGGGGGTCCGTGCGCCGGCAGATCGAGGCCGGCGTCAGCGCCCTGCAGGCCAGCGCCGAGGACTACGCCGCCGCGCAGGTCAGCGTGCGCGCCGAGATCGCCAACGCCTACGTCGTGATCCGGCAGCTGCAGGCGCAGCGTGCCGCGTTCCGCGAGCTGGCCGACGGTTACGCGCGCCTGCTGACGGCGATCGAGGCCAAGGCGAAGCACGGCATGGCCAGCGACGTCGAGCTGGGCGAGATCCGCGCCCGCCGCGCCGCCGCCGAGGGCGACGCCGTGCGCTACGACGCGCTGGTCGCCAACCAGGAGGCGGGCATCGCAATCCTGCTTGCCGAGCCGCCGACGCGCGTGCGCGCGATGCTGGCGCAGCCGAAGCCCGTGCCCACGATCGACGTGCCCGTGGCGGTCGGCGTGCCGACGTCGCTGCTGGCGCGCCGCCCCGACGTCCGCGCCGCCGAGCGCCGCGCGCAGGCCGCGAACGCGCTGATCGGCGTCGCGCAGGCCGCGTACCTGCCGAAGTTCCTGTTCACCGGCTACTTCAACGTGCAGACGCCCAGCTTCGACCAGCTGGGCAACGTCAGCCAGAACCAGACGTACAACGCGAACCCCGTCATCGTCTGGAACTTCATGAGCATCCTGACCGGCGCCACGCAGGCCGCCGAGAAGCAGGCCAAGGCGGCCGCGCTGGACGCGCTGCTGCAGTACCAGCAGGTCTCGGTGCGCGCGGTCAACGAGGTGGACGCCGCGATCGCGGTGCTGGCCTCGGCCGGCAAGGTGCGCTCGAGCTACCGCAACGCCAGCGAGTCGGTCGGCAAGGCCTACGACCTGGCGATGCGCCAGTACGAGGCCGGCACCATCGACATCACGCGCCTGGTGCAGTACCTGGAGACCGTGATCCGCGCCCGCGACGGACTGGCCCAGGCCGAGGGACTGGTCGCGCAGAACTACGTCGAGCTCTACCGATCGCTTGGCGGCGGCTGGGACGCCACCCCCGCGCCGAAGGCGATCGAGGAGCTCCGGATGTTCAACCCCGCCCCCACCGCCAACGACTTCCTCTCGCACGACGGCAACGCGCCGCAGCCGCCCACGGGCAGCTGACCGCGGCAGCCGCCGCACCCATCCCATGCGCACGACCATCGCCACGATCGTCATCGCCGCCGCGCTTTCCGCCGGCTGCTCCAAGCCCCCCGCAGCGCCCGCCGGCCCGCCGCCGGTGCCGGTCCGCACCGTGACGCCCACCGTCGCCGACGTCACCGTGTGGCGCGACTACCCCGGCAGCACGCTCAGCGTGCGCACGGTCGAGGTGTTCTCGCGCGTCCCGGGCTGGGTGAACACCCAGGGCTTCAAGGACGGCCAGCTGGTGGACGAGGGCGCGTTCCTCTACGAGATCGATCCCCGCCCGTTCGCGATCGCGGTGGAGCGCGCCAAGGCCGACCTGGCGCAGGTCGAGGCGGACCTGGCCAACGCGCACGTGAAGGTCGAGCGCAACCGGCCGCTGGTGCCGGTGCAGGCCATCTCGCAGCAGGACTTCGACCAGCTGGTGGCGAACGAGCGCGCGCTCGAGGCCAGCCGCCTGGCCAAGACGGCCGCGCTGGACCAGGCGAAGCTGGACCTCTCGTTCACGCGGATCACGTCGCCCGGCAAGGGCCAGGCCAGCAACAGCAACGTCGACCCGGGCACCTACGTCACCAGCCAGGTGCGCCTGACCAACATCATGCAGCTGGACCCCATCTGGGTCGAGTTCCGGCCGATCGCGGCCGAGATCCCGGTGCTGCGCCGCCTGGCCGAAACGTCGTCGGCCGCCACCGAGGCCACGATGCCCGGCGCCGACTGGAAGCGCACCGGCAAGGTCGTGTTCATCGACAACGCCGTCGAGCCCGCCACGTCGACGATCCGCGCGCGCATCGAGGTGCCGAACCCGGACCGCTCGATCGCGCCGGGCGCGTACGTCAACGTGCGCTTCCCCAGCGAGGAGCTGAAGGGCGCGGTGTCGATCCCCGAGTCCGCGATCGTCTACGAGACCGCCGCCGCCACCGCGTGGGTGCTGGAGGCCGACGGCACGGCGCGCCAGCGCGTGCTGCGCACCGGGCCGCGCGGCGGGGCGGGCATCGTGGTCGTCGAGGGCATCCGGCCCGAGGACCGCGTGGTCGTCGAGGGCATGCAGAAGCTGCACGACGGCGCGAAGACGATCGACGCCGACCGGATGCGGCAGATGATGCAGGGCAAGGCCCCGCCAGCGCCCGGCGCGGCAGGCAAGCCCGGTGGCGCGGGCGACGCCGTGGCCCCGGCCGAGGGCGCCGCCCGATGATCGACTTCTTCATCAGGCGCCCGATCTTCGCGACCGTCATCGCGCTGCTGATGGTGATCGCGGGCGGCCTCTCGATGGCCGTGCTGCCGGTCGCCCAGTTCCCGTCGATCACGCCGCCCACCGTGCAGCTGACCGCGAACTACCCCGGCGCCAGCGCCGAGGTGACCAGCAACGTCGTCACGCGCCCGCTGGAGAAGCAGATCAACGGCGTGCCCGGCATGATCTACATGTCGAGCAACTCGGTGAACGGCGGCAGCAGCGTCATCACCGTCACGTTCGACGTCGGCTACGACCAGTCGATCGGCGCGGTCGACGTGCTGAACTACGCGCAGACCGCCATCCCGCAGCTGCCCACCGAGGTCCAGCAGCAGGGCATCGCGGTGCGCAAGCAGAGCACCGACTTCGTGCAGGTCGTCGGCCTGCGCTCGCCCAAGGGCACGTACGACGCGGACTTCCTGAGCAACTACGCCGACATCAACGTCGTGCAGACGCTGCAGCGCATCCCGGGCGTCTCGCAGGTGCAGAACTTCGGCCTGCACCAGTACTCGATGCGCATCTGGCTGGACACCGCCAAGCTGGCCGCGCTGCGCATCCAGCCGCAGGATGTCTACAGGGCCATCGCCGAGCAGAACCGCCAGGCCGTCGGCGGCCAGGCCGGCGCGGCGCCGTACTCGGGCCAGCCGGCGTTCACCATGCAGGTCAACGCGCTGGGCCGCCTGGAGCAGGCGGAGCAGTTCCAGCAGATCGTCGTGCGGTCGGGCCCGAACGTCGGCACCGTGTTCCTGAAGGACGTGGCGCGCGTCGAGCTCGGCTCGTCCACGTACTCGACCAACGGCCGCCAGGACGGCAAGGAAGCCGCGCTGCTCGGCATCTTCCAGCTGCCCGGCTCCAACGCGTTCCAGGTGGCCGAGGGCATCCGGGTGGCGATGGACCGGCTCTCGAAGTCGTTCCCCGAGGACGTCACCTACGTCATCAACTACGACACCACGCGCTTCGTGAGCGCCTCGATCGAGGAGGTCGTCAGCACCTTCTGGGAGGCCGCGGTGCTGGTGCTGCTGATCATCTTCGTGTTCCTGCAGAGCGTCCGCACCACGCTGATCCCGATGATCGCGATCCCGGTGTCGATCATCGGCACCTTCGCCGTCATGCTGGCGATGGGCTTCAGCATCAACACGCTGACGCTGCTGGGACTGGTGCTGGCGATCGGCCTGGTCGTCGACGACGCGATCGTCGTGGTCGAGAACGTCGAGCGCAAGTTCGAGGAGGGCGAGAAGGACCCCGTCACCGCCGCCAGCAAGGCGATGAAGGAGGTCGCGGGGCCGATCCTCGCCACCACGCTCTCGCTGGCGGCCGTCTTCGTTCCCGCCGCGCTGATGCCCGGCATCACGGGCCAGCTGTACAACCAGTTCGCCATGACGATCGCCATCTCGGTGGTGCTCTCGGGCATCAACTCGCTGACGCTGAGCCCCGCGCTGGCGGCGATCTTCCTGCGCCCACGGCACATCGCGCAGAAGGGCCCGTTCGGCGCGTTCAACCGCGGCTTCGGGCGCACCGAGCGCGCCTACGAGTCGATGGTCGGCTGGCTGGTGCGCCGCTGGTGGGTGGCGCTCGGCATCTTCGCGGGCGCGATCGCCGCGGCGATGCTCCTGGTGGTCGGCACGCCGACCGCGTTCATCCCCGACGAGGACAACGGCTACTTCTTCGTGGCCTACCAGCTGCCCGCCGGCGCGACGCTGGACCGCACCGACCGCATCGCGGCCGAGGCGCGCGCGATCCTGCAGGCGCAGCCCGAGGTCGAGACGATCATCGAGATCAACGGCCTGAACTTCCTGGCCAACGCGCCGCAGTCGAACGCGGGCGTGCTGATCCCCGTGCTCAAGGAGTGGAAGGCGCGCCCGGGCCGCGACCACACCACGACGGCGATCGTGCAGCGCCTGCAGCCCATGCTGTGGACGATCGCGGGGGCCAACTGCTTCGCGTTCAACCCGCCGGCGATCCCGGGCCTGGGCAACGTCGGCGGCTTCCAGCTGCAGGTGAACGACCGCGCCGGCCTGGGCGTCGACGCGCTGGCCAAGGCCGTGGACAAGGTGGTGCAGGAGGCCGCGCAGCACCCCGACAAGGTGATGGGCGTCAGCACGTTCTTCCAGCGCTCGGTCCCGCAGCTCTGGCTGGACATCGACCGCGTCAAGCTGCAGACGCTGGGCGTGACGGTCGCCGACGCGTTCGCCGCGCTGCAGCTGAACTTCGGCAGCGCGTACGTCAACCAGTTCAACCGCTTCAACCAGGTCTACCAGGTGTACGTGCAGGCCGACGCGCCCGCGCGCATGAAGCCCGAGGACCTGGGCCGCATCTACGTGATGAACAACCGCGGCGGCCAGGTGCCGTTCGACGCGTTCAGCACGGTGCGCACCACCGTGGGCCCCGACAACATCACGCACTACAACGTCACCGACACCATCGCGATCAACGGCGCCGGCGCGCCCGGCGTCAGCTCGGGCGACGCGACCGCCGCGATGGAGGAGATCTGCGAGCGCGTGCTGCCCGCCGGCACCAGCTACGACTGGACGGGCATCGTCTACCAGGAGCTGAAGTCGGCGAACGCCGCGCCGATCGTCTTCACGCTGGCGATCGTCGCCGTGTTCCTGTTCCTGGCCGCGCAGTACGAGAGCTGGACGCTGCCGATCCTGGTGGTGATCTGCGTGCCGTTCGCGGCGCTGGGCGCGCTGGCCGGCCTGAACGTGATGGGCATGCCGCTCGACGTCTACGCGCAGATCGGCCTGGTCATGCTCATCGGCCTGGCGGCGAAGAACGCGATCCTGATCGTCGAGTTCGCCAAGCAGGGAAGCGAGGAGGGCAAGCCGCCGCTGCAGGCCGCGATGGACGCGGCCCGCCTGCGCCTGCGCCCCATCCTGATGACCGCGTTCAGCTTCGTGCTGGGCGTCGTGCCGCTGGTGGTGGCGGGCGGCGCGGGCGCCAACGCACGGCGCTCGATCGGCATCACGGTGTTCGTGGGCCTGAGCGTGGCGACGTTGCTGACGCTGGTGATCGTGCCCGTGTTCTATGCGCTGCTCGAGACGATCCGCGAGCGCATGTGGGGCGTCGAGCCCGGGCCCGGCGGCGATGGCCCGGGCGGCGACGGCACGCCCGGCGCGCCCGCCGGCGACGCGGGCGCGCATACGATGGGCGCATGACGACGCCCGCCGCCGCCCCGACCATCACGCACGACGAGTACCGCGCCCGCCGCGAGCGGCTGCTGGCGGCGCTCGAGGGCAGCGTCGGCCTGGTGCTTGCCGGCGAGGCGGACCCCTCGCTGCACCACCCCTGGCACCCGCACGCGCACTTCTCGTACCTGACGGGCGTCACCGACGAGCCCGGTGCGATGCTGCTGCTGGACCCGCGGAATCCCGTGCCGGCCAAGCGCGCGACGCTGCTGCTGCGGCCGCTGAACCCCGAGGTCGAGAAGTGGGACGGCCTGCGCGACGAGATCGGCGGCGCCCTCCGGAAGCGCACCGGCGTCGACACCGTCCTGCGCACCGCCATGCTGCCGCGCCTGCTGCTTGAGGCGACCAAGCGCGCGCGCAGCCTGGCGTGCCTGATGCCGCTCTCGGGCTACAGCTCGCCGGTGTCCGCCGACCTGCAGATCATGCGCCAGCAGGCCGAGCGCGTTCCGGGCACCGTCATCACCGACCGCTCGGAGCTGCTGCCGCGGATGCGCGCCGCCAAGAGCCCCGCCGAGGTCGCGTGCATCGTCGAGGCCGGCCGCATCACCGGGCTGGGCTTCGCGGCCGCCATGCGCCACCTGAAGGCGGGCATGAACGAGTTCGACCTGCAGGAGTGCGTCGAGCACGCGTACCGCACCGGCGGCGCGCGTGAGCTGGCGTTCCGCACCATCGCGGGCGGCGGCCTGAACGCCACCGTGCTGCACTACCACGCCAACGACCAGCCGCTGCGCGAGGGCGAACTGGTGGTGCTGGACAGCGGCGCGAAGTTCAACGGCTACTCGGCCGACGTCACGCGCACGCTGCCCGTGGGCGGGAAGTTCAGCAAGCGCCAGCGCGAGCTCTACGACATCGTGCTGGCCTCGCAGACGGCCGCGATCGCCGCGCTGCGCCCCGGCGCGACGCTGGCCGACATGGATGCCGCCGGGCGCAAGGTCATCGCGGACGCGGGCTACGGCGACTACCTGATCCACGGCCTGGGCCACCACCTGGGCCTGGACACGCACGACGCGTCGCCGGACGCGCCGCTCGAGGCCGGCGCCGTGGTCACGGTGGAGCCCGGCATCTACATCGCCGCGGAGCGCATCGGCATCCGCATCGAGGACGACGTCGAGGTCACCCCGAGCGGCCCGCGCATCCTGACGCCCGGCATCCCGCGCACCGCCGACGAGGTCGAGCGCGCGATGGCGGCGCGCTGAGCGCCGTCCGCGCGGCCCGCACGGGCCCGGAAACCCGCTTCGTGAAGGTTCGGTGAGGGTTCCGTTCGCTCATGCGCGGACGGGCGGCGGCGTCACGGCCCGACCGCAGCCTGCGTGTGCATCATCCACGCAGGCGATGCATGGATGCGGCGCCTGCCATGGGGCCCGGCCAGCGGTCCCGGAGGGCATCGACCGTGTTCCACTACCGGACCGTCTTCGTCAGCGACGTGCACCTGGGATTCCGCGGCGCGCGCGCCGAGGAATTCGCGGCGTTCCTGAAGCGCCTGCAGTGCGAGCGGCTGTACCTCGTGGGCGACATCGTCGACATGTGGGCGCTGCGGCAGCGCTGGACGTGGCCCGCCACGCACAACCAGGTGGTGCGCCGGCTGCTGAAGCTCGCGAAGCGCGGCACCATCATCACCTACGTGCCGGGAAACCACGACGAGTCGCTGCGCCCCTACGCCGGCATCGACCTGGCGGGCATCCGCGTCGCGCGCCAGGCCGTGCACGCCATGGCGGACGGGCGGCAGTTCCTGGTCTCGCACGGCGACGAATACGACCTGGTGGTGCAGAACTCGCGCCTGCTCTCGTTGATCGGCACGTGGGCGTACGACCGGCTCGTGGGCCTCAACCGGTTCGTCGACGGCGCCCGTGGCCTGGTCGGCCTGCCGCGCTGGAGCTTCAGCGCCGCCATCAAGAAGCGCGTCAAGGGCGCATGCACGTTCATCTCGCGCTTCGAGGACGCGCTGGCCGCCGAAGCGCGGCGGCGCGGCCTCGACGGCGTGGTGTGCGGCCACATCCACGACCCGCGCATCGCGCGGCACGAGGCCACCGGCACGACCTACGCCAACTGCGGCGACTGGATCGAGCGGGCCACCGCGCTGGTGGAGCACGCCGACGGGACGCTCGAGATCGTCGACGTCGCCGCGCTGCTCGCGTCCATCGGCTGGGAAGCCGACCCTGCGGAGCCGCAGGAGGCGATCGACCTGCAGGAGGCCGCCGCCCATGGCTGACGAACGCACGCATTCCGGTCGGCACCCGCTGCGGGTGGTGCTGGCGGCGGCGTCGGTCGGCTGCGGCCACAAGCGCGCCGCGCTGGCGGTGTCCGAGACGCTCGCATCGCGCGGACGCCCGGTCGAGTCGACGCTGCTGGAGGTGCTGGACGATGCCCCGGCCTGGTTCCGCGTGCTCTACCACGACGGCTACCTGCGCGCCGTGCGCCACGCGCCGTGGCTGGTGGGCGCGATGTACGACGCGGCCGACGTGCCCACGCGCGACCGGCGGATCCTGGCCGGCGTCCTCGACCGCGTCGAGGACGCGGTGACGCGCCGCTTCCGCGGCCGCGCCGAACTGCACGCCGCCGACGTGGTGCTCTCGACGCACTTCCTGACCACCGCGGTGCTGGGCCGCATGCGCCTGCGCGGCGAGCTGCGCGCGCCGCTCGTGACGGTCGTCACCGACGAGCACCCGCACTCGGCCTGGATCCATCCCGGGTCGGACGCCACCTGCGTCGCATCGAACGCGGCGCGCGAGACCGCGATCGCCGCCGGGCTGCGCCCCGAGCGCGTGCACGCGACAGGCATCCCGATCGACCCGCGCTTCTGCATGGTGCAGCCGACCTGCGCGCCGGACGGACGGCCGAAGGTGCTGGTCTGCGGCGGCGGCTACGGCCTGGGCGGGATGGACCGCGCGGTCGCCTCGCTGCTGGCGATGCCGGTCGACGCGGCGATCACGGTCGTCTGCGGCAAGAACGCCGCGCTTGGGCGCACGCTCCGGGCGCTGGCGGACGCGCACGACGCCCGGCCCGGTCACCCTTCGCTGCGCGTGATGGGCCTGACCGGCCGGATGCACGAGCTGATGGCCGAATCGGACCTGATGGTCGGGAAGCCCGGAGGGCTGACCACGTCCGAGGCGCGCGCCCTTGGCCTGCCCATGGTGCTGATGCGACCGATCCCGGGCCAGGAGGAACGGAACGCGCGTGCGCTGGTCGGCGCGGGCGCCGCGGTCCGCGTGCCGCGGCCGCAGGACGTCGGCGCGGCGGTGGCCGCGATCCTGGCCGATCCCGGTCGCCTGCACGCCATGCGCGCGTCCGCTGCAGCCCTCGGCCGCCCGCGCGCCGCGTTCGACGTCGCCACGCGCGTCGAGGCGATCGCACGCACCGGCACCCGCCCGCCTACTGCACCTGCACGCCCTGCTGCTGCAGGTGGCCCCAATGGGTGGCCAGCAGCACCAGCGACCACGTGACGGGCATCGCGTTGATGGCGACGCAGGCCACCGCCAGCCGGCGCCCGGTGGCGTGGCGCCGGCGCCCGACCAGCTCGCACGCGACGATCGCGAACATCACCAGCGCGAACTTGAACGCGCTTGCGCCGGCCATCCCCCATTCGCCGATCACCAGGCGCGCCAGCGGGTTCACCTCGTCGCCCGAGCGCGAGAGGATCAGCCACGTCAGCATGACGTCCATCGCCGCCAGGAAGACCGTCCACACGTACGCCTGCTGGTAGAGCATCGGCGGCGCCTCGAGGAAGCGCGGCGTCGTGCCGGCGGGTGGCGGCGCGTTCGGCTGCACGGCCCCAGCGTAGCGCCGGGCGCCGCGCGGGCCGTCAGATCACCGGGTCGTGGCTGGGCAGGTTGTGGGCAGGCGCCGTGTTCAGCTGCACCAGGCGGTCGCCCTGCACCGTGCGCGCGGTCTCGGGATCCACGTAGTCGCTGTGGCAGCCCGCCTTGCCTTCCTCGGCGCCCACGGCCTTGCGCGTCTTGGACGCCAGGCGGTGGATCTCGTCGGGGCTCAGGACGCCGCGCTTGGCCAGGATCTCCTGCTGCTCGGCGGTGAGCGCCGCGCTGCGCACGGGCTTGCCGCGCTCGAAGCCCTCGGCCTTGCCGCTGGCGAACTCCTGGATCTCCTTGCTGATGCGCACGCTGCACCAGTCGTGG
>JBEIFT010000059.1:0-12563 GCA_040382255.1 Phycisphaeraceae bacterium | reverse complement strand
CGCCGTGCCGCGCGGCGGCATCGCGCACGCCACCGCCGCGACGCCGCCCGGCAGCACGGCCGCCAGCGACGTCCGGACGTCGAGCACCATCAGTGCCACCAGGCACAGCGCGAACGCCACCCCGGCCGCAGCCGTTGACCACGCGCCGCGCCTGCCGGCGATGGTCGCGACGGCGACGGACGCGCACGTCGAGACCACCATCGCGGCCGTCGTCAGGTGGCCGATCAGCGGCTTCGACAGGCCGTAGCGGTCGAAGCCCTCTCCGTTCCAGCTGCGCAGGAGCGTTGCGGCGGACTGCACGCAGCCGCCCGCGACCAGCGCGCCCATGAGCAGCCCCAGCCGGTGCATCATCGGCCAGACCATGAACGGCACCAGGATCGAGCGCTGCACGATGGTGCCCGGCGCCACGTCCGGGTTCGTGGCCCACGCCGCGCTTGCCGCGTGCAGCGCGGCCAGCGCGGCCAGCAGCAGGAACGCCGGCGACCGCAGCAGCGCCGGGTAGAGCCGCCACGTGGAGGGCAGCCGGATGGCGGCGACGAACGCCAGCACGCCGAACGCGACCGACTCGGGTGCGCGCCCGACGGGCACGAGGAAGCACCACGCCATCGCGGCGCACAGGTGCACGAACGACCAGATGGGATCCGCACGCTCGACGGCATCGAACGCCGCGCGGTCCATCGCGCTGCGCGGCGCCAACCTACGCCCCCGCCCGCGTGCGCAGGTTGTCCAGCACGTTCATGAAGTTGATGTACGCGTCGTAGGGCGTCTCGTACGGGCTGAAGTACTTGTGGACGTCGCCGTCCGCCCAGTACTTGGTGCACATGTAGTACAGGTGGTCGCTGGTGGTCAGCTTGCGCCAGTCCTCCAGGATCCACTGGTCGCCCGCGGCGTGGCGCGCCTTCACCGCCTCCTCCAGCCCGAAGAGCTGCGCCGCCGCGTTGTCCTGCAGCGGGTTGCCGAGCCATGCGCTCAGGTCGCGCTCGCTGTCGGCCCAGCTGATGAAGCCCTCGCTGCTGTACTCGCCGGCCGGCGCGTGGCGCTCGGCCGCCTCGGTGACGGTCTGGAAGTCGTTGTGGCCCGGGTTCGCGTCGAAGACCGCGCCGGGCAGCGCGTCCAGGAACTCGAAGATGCCGGTCGACGCCCACTGGTGCTCGCCGAACGTCTCGTAGTCCATGAACAGGTTGCAGACGTTGCCGTCGCCGTTGATCTGGTTGACCCACTTGGCGAAGCGGTGCGCGTCCAGCGGCCATTCCTTCCAGTTGCGGTCGCTGAAGCGG
Source organism: Phycisphaeraceae bacterium (assembly GCA_040382255.1). Taxonomy (GTDB): domain Bacteria; phylum Planctomycetota; class Phycisphaerae; order Phycisphaerales; family SM1A02; genus UBA966. The sequence goes on along the minus strand of JBEIFT010000059.1, from coordinate 11,286 downwards.
AAGGCGATGTCGTCGGAGAGGCGGTAGTTCTTGAGCATCAGGCGCACGGGCTCGTGGCCGTGCGGCGTGGCGCGCGCGGGCGGCGCGTAGACGTAGTTCGGGCTGCGGCCCGCCAGCAGGCGGTCGGTGCCCTCGCACAGCACGGCGCGGTAGCCGCCCAGCCAGGCGACGTGGCCGGCCAGCTCGTTGCCGTAGATGAGCTCGGTGTTGCGGAAGCTGCGCGGGCGGTAGCCGTTGAAGAGCCGCGCGATCTCGGCGTTGTGCGCCTTGACCTGCGCGTCGAACTCGGGCTTGCTGAAGAGGAAGGCGAGCGAGTGGTGGCTGGTCTCGTCCAGAAGCTCGCACGCGCCGGTGTCGACCAGGCGGCGCAGCGTGTCAAGCACGTCGGGCGCCCACTGCTCCAGCTGCTGCAGCGCGGTGCCGCTGACGCTGAACGTCACGCGGAAGCGCCGGTCGTGGCGCTGCACCAGGTCCAGCAGCTTGGCCGTGGCGGGGCGGTAGCACTTGTCGGCGACCTTCAGCAGGATGCGCTCGTTGGCCGCGTTGTCGAAGTAGAACGGGTCGGTGTCGAAGACCGAGTATCGGCGGAGCCGGAAGGGCTGGTGCAGCTCGAAGTAGAAGACGACCGACGCCATTTCGGGGAGGTTATCCGGGGTGCGCCCGTGCGGTTCCCGGTCGGCACGCAGGTACAATCCCCGGATCGTGGCCGCCCAGCAGGATGGAATCTTCGATCGCGCGCTGCACGTCGCCGACGTGCTCCCGCGCCGGGGCAAGCAGCTGCTGATGGCGGCGTGGGACGCCCTGGCCGCCTTCGCGTGCCTGTGGATGGCGTTCGCGCTCCGCCTGGGCACCCTGGAACTCCCGCCGCAGGCCCGCTGGTACCACCTGCTGTTCACCGCGGTGGTCGTGCCGCCGCTGTTCTGGGCGTTCGGCCTCTACCGCGAGATCACGCGCTACCTGGGGCCGCGCTACGCGTGGCTGCTGGCGCAGGGATGCGGCCTGTTCGTCGTCGTGCTCGAGGCGGCGCTGTTCGTTGCGCCCGATCGTGGCCAGGGGCTGCCGCGCACGGCGCCCGTGATCGCCGGCGTCCTGCTCTTCCTGGCTGCGGGCGGCGCGCGCCTGGCCGTGCGCCGCTTCCTGCGGCTGCAGGCCGAGGCGACCGTGCGAGTCGCGATCTTCGGTGCCAGCGATGCGGGCGCCGGGCTGATGTCCGCCGTCGCGCACGACCGCACGTCCGCGGTCGTGGCGGTCTTCGACGACGACCCGCGGCTGGCGGGCGGTTCGCTCCGCGGCATCCGGATCCACCCGACCGCCGACTTCGACCGCGTGCGCGAGCGCACCGGGTTCAGTTCGATGCTCGTGGCGCTCGGGCCGCGCAGCCGCGCGCGCTGCCGCGAGTTCCTGGAGCACGCCGCCGGCTCCGGCGTGCGCGTGCTGGCGGTGCCGACGCTCGCGGAGATCCGCGACGGACGCGTCAGCATCGGCGCGCTGCGTCCGCTGGCGATCGAGGACCTGCTGGGCCGCGCGTCCGCGCCGCCCGACCCCGAGATGCTGGCCGCGAACGTCACGGGCAAGTGCGTGCTGGTGACCGGCGCGGGCGGGTCGATCGGCAGCGAGCTCTGCCGCCAGGTGCTTGCGCTCGGGCCGCGCGAGCTGGTGATGGTGGACAACGGCGAGTTCAACCTCTTCCAGATCGACGCCGAGCTTGCCGAGCACCAGCGCGCCCGCGCGCCCGGCTCGTCGCGTCCTGCGCTGCACCGCTACCTGGCCAGCGTCACCGACCCGGTGAGCATGGACCGCATCGTCGCGCGCCACCGGCCCGAGACGATCTACCACGCCGCGGCGTACAAGCACGTGCCGCTGGTCGAGGACAACGAGCCGCGCGGCGCCGAGGTCAACGTGCTTGGCACCGTGCGCGTGGCCGAGGCCGCGATGCGCCACGGCGTGCGGAACTTCGTCTTCGTCAGCACCGACAAGGCCGTGCGCCCGACCAGCGTGATGGGCGCCACCAAGCGCCTGGCCGAGATGGCGCTGCAGGCGATCCAGGAGGAGTTCGGCGCGAAGCACGGGATCCGCTTCACGATGGTGCGGTTCGGCAACGTGCTCGGGTCGAGCGGCAGCGTGGTGCCGATCTTCAAGCGGCAGATCGAGCAGGGCGGCCCGGTCACGGTCACGCACCCCGACGTCACGCGCTACTTCATGAGCATCCCCGAGGCCGTGCAGCTGATCCTGCAGGCCGGCGCGATGGGACAGGGCGGCGACGTGTTCGTGCTGGACATGGGCGAGCCGGTGCGCATCGCGGACCTGGCGCGCAACATGATCCGCCTGGCCGGACGCAGCGTGCGCGACGCGTCGAACCCGCAGGGGGAGATCGAGATCGCGTTCACCGGCCTGCGCCCGGGCGAGAAGATGTTCGAGGAGCTGGTGATCGGCGAGGAGCTCTCGCCCACCGCGCACCCCGCGATCCTGACCGCGCGCGAGGGGTTCCAGCCGTGGGGCGAGTTCGAGCGCCGCCTGCAGCGGCTCGAGGCCGCCGTGGGCCAGGACGACGCGGCCGCCGTGCGCCAGCTGCTGGCACCGGACGTGCTGCGGCAGGAATCGCAGTCGCCGCGCTGAGGCGTGCGGCGGTGGGCGCCGCGATCAGCGCACGCCCAGCACCGTGCGCACGGCATCGATCGCGGCGTCGCACTCGGCATCCGTCATCGCGCTGAAGAGCGGGAGCGTCACGGTGGTCGCGCCCCAGTCCTCGCCCACGGGCAGGTCCTCGGCGCGCGCGCCGGTCAGCTGCGCGTAGTACGTCATGCGGTGCAGCGGGCGGTAGTGCACGCTGGTGGCCACGCCCAGGTCGGCCATGCGCACGATGAACTCGTCGCGGCCCACGGGCGCGTTGGGGTTCAGGCGCACCGGGAACAGGTGCCACGAGTGGTCGGCGGGGTCGGCGGGGCAGGCCGGCAGGCGCAGCGAATCGATGCCGGCCAGGCCGCGGTACCAGCGCTTCGCCAGTTCCACGCGCCGCGCGTGCATCGCGCCGTTGCGTTCCAGCTGCGCCAGGCCGACGGCGGAGGCCAGGTCGGGCAGGTTGTACTTGTAGCCCGCGGCCAGGATGTCGTACTGCCACGCGGGGCGGTCCGAGCGGTAGCGGTTCCACGCGTCGCGGTCGATGCCGTGCAGGCGCATCAGGCGGATGCGCGCGGCCAGCTCGTCGTCGTCGGTGGTGACCATGCCGCCCTCGCCGGTGGTGATGGTCTTGTTGGCGTAGAAGCTGAAGCAGGTCACGCGCGAGAGCGTGCCCACCATGCGGCCGCCCAGGCGCGTGGGGAACGCGTGCGCGGCGTCCTCGACCACGTGCACGCCGTGCGGCTCGCAGACCGCGCGGATGCCGGGGACGTCCGCCGCGATGCCCGCGTAGTGCACGGGGATCACCGCGCGCGGGCGGTGCGCCGCGATCGCGGCGGCGACCTGCGCGGGGCCGATGCAGCCGGTCGCGGCGTCGACGTCGACCAGCACGGGCGTCGCGCCCAGGTAGCGCACCACCTCGGCGGTGGCGGCGAAGGTCAGCGTGGGGACCAGCACCTTGTCGCCGGGGCCCACGCCCACGGCCTCCAGCGCCAGGTGCAGCGCCGCGGTGCAGCTGCAGACGGCCAGGGCATGCTTCGCGCCGACCTCGGCGGCGAAGCGGCGCTCGAACTCAAGCGTCACCTGGCCCGTGGTCAGCCAGCCGCTGCGCAGCACCTGCGCGACCATCTCGGCCTCGCGTTCCCCGCACTCGATGCGGGCGAACGGGACCTTCGGGCGTGACGGCGTGGCTCCGGTGGCGGTCATCCGGCCGAGTCTAGCGGCGCAGGACGGCGCGACGGACGGTGCGCCACAGGATGGCGGCGTCCGCGCGCGGCGAGGGGTCGCGCACGTAGCGCAGCTGCAGGTCGAGCTTGCGCGGCAGGACCTCCTGGCGGTACGTGCGCTGCGGGTCGGCGCTGCCGGCCAGGATCTGCTCTTCCCCGAAGAACTCGACCGACGCCCAGTCCGTCAGCCCGGGCCGGCGGGACAGCACCTCGCGCCAGCGCGGGTCGGTCATGTCGACGTACGCCGCGACCTCGGGCCGCGGGCCGACCACGGACATCTCGCCGCGCAGCACGTTCAGGAGCTGCGGCAGCTCGTCGACCTTGGTCTTCCGCAGCACGGCACCCACGCGCGTGACGCGCGCGCGGCTGCCGGCGTCGAAGCCGTCGCGGACCTTCGACACGGTCATGGTGCGGAACTTCAGGATCTCGAAGGGACGCCCGTCGCGACCCACGCGCGCCTGCCGGAAGATCACCGGCGCGCCGTCGAACGCGCGCACCGCCGCGGCCGCGCAGAGCATCGCGGGCGCGGCCACGAGCGCGGCGAGCGAGGCGATCGCGATGTCGGCGGCGCGGTTCATGGCGGTGCACCGCGGGGCGGGACCGGCGGGTGCGCGGTTACTATACGGAACCCATGAGCGCACCTGCCGATCCCGTCGCCGGCCGCACGATCCTGGTCACCGGCTGCTGCGGCACCGTGGGCAGCGAGCTCGTCCGGCAGCTGGCCGACGGCATGCACGGGAAGCCGGCGCGGATCGTCGGGATCGACAACAACGAGAGCGAGATCTTCTACCTCGAGGAGCGCTACCGCGACCGCGACGACGTCGAGTTCAGCTGCTGCGACGTGCGCGACATCGACGCGCTGCGCGCGCGCATGCCGGGCGTCGAGACGGTCTTCCACGCGGCGGCGCTGAAGCACGTCGTGGTGTGCGAGCGCGACCCGTACGAGGCCGTGCGCACCAACATCGAGGGCGTTCAGAACCTGATCGTCGCGGCCCGCGAGGCGAAGGTCAGGCTGTTCATCAACATGAGCTCGGACAAGGCGGTGAACCCCACGAACGTGATGGGCACCTCCAAGCTCATGGGCGAGCGCCTGGTGAGCGCGGCGAACCTGCGCTCCGGCACGCCGATCTTCGCGTCCACGCGCTTCGGGAACGTGGTCGGATCGCGCGGCAGCGTGGTGCCGCTGCTGGTCGGCCAGCTCCGGGACGGTCGCCCGATCACGATCACCGACCGCCGCATGACGCGCTTCGTCATGACGATCGCCGAGGCGGCCGCGATGGTCGTGGCCAGCGCGCGCCTGGCGCGCGGCGGCGAGGTGTTCGTCTCGCGCATGCCGGTCGTGCGCATCGAGGACCTGGCGGACGCCATCGTGCACGAGGCGGCGCCCGGCCTGGGCATCGACCCCGCGGGCGTCGAGCGCCGCTACATCGGCGCGAAGACCGGCGAGAAGCTCTTCGAGGAGCTGATGTCCGAGGAGGAGACGCACCGCGCACGCGAGGTGTCCGGCTTCTTCGTGCTGCTGCCCGCGTTCCTCGGCCTGTACCGCGGCGTCGCCGCGAGCCACGCCGACATGCCCGCCGTCTCCGGCATCGACTCGTACCGCTCCGACAAGGGGCCGTTCATGACCGTCGACGAGATCCGCACCATGCTGCGGCGCGGTGGGGCGCTGCCCGCGCCCGGCGCCGCGCCGGCCGCGGCGCGCTGACGCGCCGACCCCGCACCGACTTCGGAGGAAACCCACATGAAGACCGCGTTGATCCTCGGCGGCGACGGCTACCTCGGCTGGCCCACCGCGATGCACCTCTCGGCCAAGGGCTGGAAGGTGGCGATCGCCGACAACTACCTGCGCCGCCGCCTGGCGCGCGAGACCGACAGCGAGCCGCTCTTCGACTGCCCCAACATGCACGAGCGCGCCGAGCGCTGGCACGCCGTCTCGGGGCACCGGATCGACGTGCACGTCGTGGACCTGGCGCAGCGCGAGGCGTGCGACCGCCTGGTGCGCGACGTTCGTCCCGACACGGTCGTCCACTATGCCGAGCAGCCGTCGGCGCCGTACTCGATGATGGGCCCGGCCGCCGCGGACCTGACGCTGCACAACAACCTGGGCGCGACGCTCAACATGGTGCTTGCCGTGCGTGCGCACGTGCCCGAGTGCCACATCGTGAAGCTGGGGACCATGGGCGAGTACGGCACGCCCGCGTGCGACATCCCCGAGGGCTGGTTCGAGTTCGAGTTCCGCGGGCGCAAGCACAAGGCGCTGTTCCCGCGCGCGGCCGGCAGCCTCTACCACACCACCAAGGTGATGGACACCGACATGCTGTGGTTCTACGCGCGCGTCTGGGGCCTGCGCGTGACCGACCTGATGCAGGGCCCGGTGTACGGGCTCGAGACGTACGAGAACGAGGGCCACCCGGAACTCCTGCCCGCGTTCGCCTACGACGAGATCTTCGGCACGGTGCTCAACCGCTTCGTCGTCCAGGCGGTGGCCGGCTTCCCGCTGACCGTCTACGGCAAGGGCGGCCAGACGCGCGGCTACCTGAACATCAAGGACACGCTCAACTGCATCCGCCTGGCCGCCGAGAACCCGGCCGGCCCCGGCCAGCTGCGCGTCTTCAACCAGTTCACCGAGACGTTCAGCGTGAACCAGCTGGCCGAGCGCGTGGTGGCGACCGCCGCGAAGCTCGGCCTGCCCGCCGTCGAGGTGCGGAACCTGCCGAACCCGCGCGTCGAGGCCGAGGACCACTACTACAACCCCGACCACACGGGCCTGCTGGAGCTTGGGCTGGAGCCGCACTTCCTGACCGACGAGCGGCTGGAGGCGATCTTCCGCACGGTGCTGCGCTACCGCGACCGGATCGACCCGAAGCGGATCTTCCGCGGGGTGAAGTGGAAGTGAGGCGCCGCGGCGTCGCGCGTCCGTCCGCGGTGCCGATCGGGAAGCCGCTGCTCGAGGGGCTGCTTGTCGCGTCGGCGTTCCTCGTGCTGGCGCACATGCCCGGCCTGGACGGATGGATCGTCGCGGGAGTCGCGATGGCGGCGGCCTTCCTCGTGCCCGCGGCGGCATTGCCGCTCTGCGTCGTGGCATCGGTGGTGCAGGATGCACCCGCCCTGGGGCCCGTGCCGGCGCTCGCGACCGTCGTGGGCTGCGGCACCGCGCACGCGGTGCGCGGCGGCTGGCGCGCGATCGCCGACGCCCCACGTGCGATGCGCACGTGCCTCGCGGCCTGCGTTGTCGCGGTGCTGGTCGGATCGCTCGTCTCGCTGGCCGGCGTCCTCGGGCTTGGCTTCGAGCAGTCGGAATCCCGTTCCCCGCTGATGGTGGCGCTGGGCGACCTGGCGATGCCGCTGCTGGGCGCGGCGATCGGCGCGGCCGCGGCGCGGGATTCGCGGGCCTCGGGCCGGCTGGCGGGTGCCGCGCTCGCCGGCATGGCCATCATCGCGATCCGCGTGGCCTTCCAGGTCCACTGGGGCCCCCTCGCCGGATTCTCCGAGGCCGGACGCGAGGCGATCGGCGCGGCCGCGCAGCTCTCGGGCGAGGCGGCCGACGGCAGCATCCGGTACGTCGGGTCGGCGCTCACGCCCAACGCCATGTCGATGTCGATCGCGTTCGCCGCGCTCTTGGCGTGGCCCATGCTGCGGCGTGGCGGGTTCGTCGTGGGGGCGGTCGTCGGCGGCGCGGTGGTCGCGGCTGCGGTGCTGGCGGGGTCGAAGTCGTCGCTGATCGTCGCGCTGGCGGTGCTTGCGGCGTTCCTGTTCACCCTCGCCCCGAGGCGGACCCTCGCGCTTGTCGCGGTCGCCGCCCTCGGCGCCTTCGCGTGGGCGGCTTGGACCGGCGGCGCGGTGGTGGGCGATTTCGCGTCGCGCCTCCGCCTGGACGCGGTCGTCTCCGCCTCGTCCGTCCGCGCCAAAGCCTGGGACGCCTGCGCGCGGGAGCTGCACGCGTCCGACGCCGTGCTGGGCATGGGCCTGTCGCACTGGCCGGTGTTCTTCGAGCGCACGATCGGCGAGCGCATGGCCGACCCGCACACGGCGGTCTACTCGTACCCGTGGACCTACGGCATCGCCGGCCCGGTCGCGCTGGCCGTCGCCGCGTGGGCGCTGGCGCGGGTAGCCTTCCGCGGCGGGGCGATGCGCGCCCCGGCGATCGTGCTGCTCGCGACGCTGCTCCTGCGCGACCTGGTCGCGATCCCGCTCCTGGTCGGGACCACCGTCCTGACGCTCCAGCTCTGGGCCTGCATCGCGCTCGTGCTGGCCCGCGACGAACGATGACCGCCACCCTCGCCGCCACCGCGATCCTCTCCGTGCTCGTGATCGGCTGGCTCTTCGCCGGATACGGCGTCGCGCTGCGGCTACTGGCCGCGCGCGTGGGACGAGGGGATGCCGCGTTCCCGCCGTGCGACGAGCACGTCACGGTGGTGCTGGCCGTGCACAACGAGGCCGCCGGCCTGCCCGTGCGCCTGCGGAACCTGCTGGACACCGACTTCCCCGCGGAGCGGCTGTCGGTGGTCGTCGCCTCGGACGCCTCGACCGACGGCAGCGACGACGTCGCGCGCACGTGGCCCGACCCGCGCGTGCGCCTGGTGCGCAGCGAGCCGCGCGGCGGCAAGTCGATGGCGCAGAACGCGGCGTTCCGCGGCATCGGGCGCGGCATCGTGGTCATCACCGACTGCGGCACCACGTTCGACCGCCGCACCATTCCCGAGCTGGTCGCGCCGTTCGGCGACCCGCGCGTCGGTGCCGTGGACGGCGCGCTGCGCTTCAGCCCGCCGGCGGGCGAGCACGGGATCCGCGCGCACGGCGCGTACTGGGACTACGAGTCGCGCGTGCGCACCGCGGAGTCGGAGCTCGGCATCCTGGCGACCGCGTCGGGCGCGGTGATGGCCGCCCGCCGCGACGCGATCCACGAGATCCCGGGGCACGTCGGCGACGACTGCGTGGTGCCGCTGATGGCGGTCGCGGGCGGTCGCCGCGTGCACCGCGCGAACGCAGCATGCGCGTGGGACGAGTCGAATTCCGACCCGCGCGCCGAGTTCCGGGCCCGCGTGCGCATGGTGGTCCGCAACTGGCAGGGCACCTGGATGTTCCCCGGGCTGCTCGCGCCGTGGCGCCGGCCTGCGGTCGCGCTCGGGCTGTGGTCGCACAAGGTGCTGCGGTGGTGCGCGCCGGCGTTCGTGCTGGCGGCTCTGGGATCGCTGGCCGCGCTGGGCCTGCGCGAGGGCGGTGCCTGGGCGTGGGTCGCCGCCGGTGCGTGGGCGCTGGCGCTGCTCGGCGGCCTCGACGCGTTCGCCACCTGGTGGACGCGCGGGCGCCACCGTGCGACGCCGCTCGGGAGCTTCCTGCTGGTGTGCGCGGCGTTCGCCGTGGGCCTGGCGAAGGCGGCCAGCGGCCACCGGATCGGCGGATACCGCGACCGCACGTCGGCGGTGGCACGCGGGGTCCTGCTTGCGGCGGCGCTTCTGGCCGCGGGGGAGGCACGCGCGGGAGGGGTGGTGCTGCCGGCGGGGTGGGAGACCTTCGCATCCGCGCGCGCAACGCGCCTGGATGCGGTCGTTTCGCCCTGCGTGGTCGCGGTCGCGCCGGACCGTCGCGTGGCCTACTGCGCTGCATCGGGCGGAGAGTCGTTCGCGGGCGGCGGCGCGTGGGCGTTCGGGATCGCCGACGGGAAGCCGGTCGGTCCGGGCATCGACTTCGGCCGCAACTGCTGTGCGCTGCGGTGCGTCGGCTCCGACGCGACGACGTTGGTTGCGGCGTGGCGCGGGTCGCGGCAGGTCGCGACGATCGATGCGGTCTCCTGGCGCATCCGCGGCAGCGAGCTCCTGGACTTCGTGCCGATGGACGTCGCCGTCGACGGCGACCGGGCGTGGGCGGTCGGTTTCACGCCGCGCGGCCTCGGCGCCGTCGCGTCGTTCCGGGTCGAACACGGGATGCTTCGGGTCGAGTCGAAGGTCAGGCTCGACAATCCGGCCCACCGCGCCACGCTGGTGGACGGTGCCCTGGTGGTCACCGAGCCCACCGGCGGATTCGTGGAATGGCTCGATCCGTCGACGCTGGCCACCCGTGCCCGGTTCGACGTCGGTGGCTCGCCCGTCGCGATCGCCGCGGCGGGTGGACTGGCGCTGGTGGCGACGCGCGAGGGTGACCTGCTCGAGATCGACGGGTCCCGTGGCCTGGTGCGCCGGACCGACCTTGCGATGGCCTTCTCGATCGACCCTGCACGCCGCGCGCTGCGCGACCTGGACCCGACCGACGTGATCCCGTTGCCGGGCGGTCGTGCCATCATCGGCGCCTATCGCGTTGACGGCTTCGTGGTCGATTTCACGGCTGCGGGGGTGCGCCCGCGTGCGCGCGTCCCGTCCGCGGTGCGCCACGTGCTGGTCTCGGCCGATGGCGATGGAGCCATGCTGCTGCTGGGGCGTCGCGAGGGGCCGAAGGCGGTCACGATCGATCTCGCGGGCGCGACGCCACCGAAGGAGCGCTTCGTGGCACGCAGCGATGCGGTTGCCGCATGGGCGCCGCTGCCCGGCCCGGACGGCGGCGTGGCCGTGGCGACGTCGCTGAGCGGAACGGTGCAGGTGCTCTCCGTGGTGCCTGAACGGCGGGAAGCCCTCGCGCTGCCGGCGGGAAGCGGCATGCCGGCCTGCCTGACCGGGGAACGCGCCGATCGCGTGCTCGCCGTCGCCGTGTCGCGCGCAGGCGGTCATCAGGTATTCGGGCTCCCGGCCGATCCAGGCCTCCCCCCGGTCGCGCTGCCGGGTTCGCGCTCGCCGTCGTGGATCGGATCCGCCGCGGGCCAGTCGCTGGTGCTTGACCGCCTGCAGGCGAAGGCCTGGCTGGCGGCCGGGACCGCGATGACGGAGCTTGCCTCGCCGCGCACGCGCCCGCGCGCCGCCGCGCGGCTCGCGGACGGCGGGTGGATCGTGATCCACGACACACACCCCGACCTGGGCTGCTCGCGCATCGCCGGCGGCGAATGGAAGGACTTCGCGCCGATCAAGGAGGGCAGCTGGCCCTCGGCGGTCACCGCCGCGCCCGGCGCGCGCACGGCGTGGTTCGTCACCTTCGGCGGCATGCTGTGCGAGGTGGGCCCGGACCTGCGCGTGCTGCGGCACCGGAACCTCGGGCTGGCCGGCGCGTCGTCGATCGTGGTCGACGCGGCCGGTCGAATCGGCGTGGCGAGCGAGAACTCCGGCGCTGGCATGCTGCTGGCATCGTTCGATGGACCGGCCATCGAGTTCCGGGGCGAAGGGCTGCAGGCGATCGTGCCGCAGGAAGACGGAACCGTGGCGCTGGTCACGCTGGCGGGTGCCGAGTTCGTACGGTGCACCCAGCCGGGCTCGGACCCACGGCGGCCGGCGCGCTGAGCGTCAGCGGGCGCCCGCAGCGTCCTGCTCGCGCACCCAGCGCACCATGCCCTCGAGCTTCGATGCGCCCTCGGCGCCCGCGG
>JBEIFT010000058.1:0-12569 GCA_040382255.1 Phycisphaeraceae bacterium | reverse complement strand
GCATCCGCTCCGGCGGCCTGAGCCTCTGAGCGCGCCATGCATCCCGCACGCCCCACGCTCCCGCCGGGCACGCCCGCGGCGCGCGCGCGCACCGCGTGGCGCATCGCGCTGCTCGCCGGCGCGATCGCCGTCGAGACCGGCACCCACTGGCCGAAGCTCACGCTCGGCACGCCGGACCAGCCCGTCGACAAGCTGCTTCACGCGTCGGCGTTCGGCATGCTGACGGCGCTCGTCCTGCAGGCGCGCGTCGTGGGCCGGCGCTGGATGGTGCTGCCCCTCATGCTGGCGTGGTCCGCGGTGGACGAGCTCACGCAGGGCATCCCGGGCCTCAACCGCTCGGTCGACCTGGACGACTGGATCGCCGACGCGATCGGCATCGTGCTCGCGCTGGCGTTCGCCGCGGCGCTGGCGCCGCAGGGGCGCGGCCTGGCCCGGCTGGTCGAGCAGCGCCGCCGCGTCGCGGGCATGTGGCTCTTCTCCCGCCCGATGCCCTGGCTGCACGTGGCCACGGGCGCGGTGCTCGGCATCGCGGCAGGCGGGCCCGCCGCCATCTGGCTGGACTCGCTCTTCGTGCGCAAGACCGCGCAGCCGTACCAGTACGGCGTTGTCGGCGGCGTGCTGGGCGCGATCGGCGGTGCGCACCTGATGCTGGAGCTCGGCCTCCGCGCCGGCCTTCGGCGCAATGCCGAGCGTCGCAGCTGCCTGCGCTGCGGCCGTCCTGCACCCGACGATGCACCGGCCGACGCACCCTGCACGGCCTGCGGTGCCGCGCGGTCCGCGGCCGACTGGTCGCCCATCGCCGAGCTGCCCGGGTCCGAGGAGATCCGGCTCTGCCTGGCACCGGTGCTGCACGGCGTCGCGCTGCTCGTGCTGCTCACGTTCCTGGGCATCGCGCTGCTCCCGGTCCTGCGCCTGCGCGTGCCGGGCCTGCTGGCCGTCGACCAGTCGTACAACCAGTCGCCGGTCGACTTCCGCATCCTGGTGGACCTGGCGGTGCTCTCGCTGGTGGGCTCGTGGACGCTCTGGCGCTGCCGCCGGCGCATCGCGCGCCGCGTGGACGAGGGGTGCGAACGCTGCCTGGGCTGCGGCTTCGACCTGCGCGCGGCCTCGGGCGCAACGTGCCCCGAGTGCGGCGCGCCGATCCATGCCGGCCCGCCCGCGTGGCAGCGCCCCACGGATGCGCAGCCCTACAATCCCGCGCCATGAGCCGTGTCGTCATCGTCGGTGCGGGCCTTGCGGGCCTGGGCTGTGCGCGCATCCTGCAGCAGCAGGGCGTCGACTGGGAGATCCTCGAGGCCTCCGACGGCGTCGGCGGCCGCGTCCGCACCGACGTCGTCGACGGGTTCCGGCTGGACCGCGGCTTCCAGGTGTTCCTGACGTCGTACCGCGAGGCCGGCGAGGTGCTCGACCTGCCGTCGCTCGACCTCAAGCCTTTCTACGCCGGCGCGCTTCTGCATGACGGGGGCGGGTTCGCGCGCATCGCAAACCCGATCCGCCATCCGGTCGCCGCGGCGCTCAGCGTGGCCACGCGCCCGGTGACGCTGCTCGACGCGGTCCGCATGGCGCCCCTGGCGGTCGACGCCGCGCGCGCGCGGCCCACGCAGCCCGGCGCGCCCGAGGGCCCGGTCATCGACGTGTTCCGGCGGCTGGACCTGGGCGCCGGCTTCGTCGACGGCTTCCTGCGCAGCTTCTTCGGCGGCGTCTTCCTGGACCGCTCGCTGCGCACCGACGCCAGCATCTTCCGCTTCCTGCTCTCGGCGTTCGCGCGCGGCGAGACCACCGTGCCCGCCGCGGGCATGGGCGCGATCCCCGCGCAGATCGCCGCGTCGCTCCCCGCCGGGCGCATCCACCTGCGCACGCCTGTGGCCGGCATCCGCCGCCGCGGCCGCGGGTTCGAGGTGCAGGACGCCCGCGGCGCCGCGTGGGCGTGCGACGCGGTCGTCGTCGCCGCCGACATGTCGCGCGCGCACCTCCTGGACGAGCGCATTCCCGTGCGCCGCTGGCAGCAGACCACCACGATCCAGTACGCGTGCCTGCGAAGCGAGCTGCCCGCGGAGCTGCAGGAGCCCGTGCTGCTCCTGGACGGCGCCGGCACCGGCCCCGTGAACCACGCGGCGTGCATCTCGAGCGTGGCCCCCGGCTACGCCCCGCAGGGCAGGGCGCTGGTCTCGCTGAACCTGGTCGACACCGACTGGTCGGTCGAGAGCATGTCGTCCGTGCAGGCGCGCATCGTCGTGCAGATGGAGCGCTGGTTCGGCCGCGGCGCCATGCGCGGCTGGCGCCTGGTGCGCACCGACCGCATCGCGCAGGCGCTGCCGCGGCAGCACCGGGACGACCTGCGCTCGCGGCCCGGCACCATCCTGGACGACGGCATCTTCCTGGCGGGCGACCACGTGACCGAGGGCTCGATCGACGGCGCGCTGCGAAGCGGCCGGTTCGCGGCCGAGGCGGCCTGCGGCTGGCTGGATGCGCGCGGCGGCTGACGGGTCAGGGGGCCTTGGGCGCGGCGGGGGTGGGTGCCGCCGGCGCGGTCACGGGCGCCTCGGCCGGCGCATCCGTCGCCAGGCCCGGCGCCTGCACGCGCAGCACCGCGGTCGACATCTTCGGCTGCACCCCGTTGCGGATCAGCTCGACGCTGGCGCGGCGGCTGCCCTTCTCGAACTCCAGCAGCGCCTTCGTGCCGCTCATCGACTCGGACGCCAGGCGCCAGCCGTAGAGGGCGAACTTGCCCTTCACCTCGTCCACGCGGGCGGCCATCTCGGGGATCGGCCCCTTGTAGGCGAACTGGCCGCCGATGACCTCGCCCTCGCGTTGCTTCAGCCCGGTGGTGTCGCGCGCCACCATCCCCGGCACCTGCGGCAGGTCGGTCTGGAGCACGGTCTCGGGGTCGGACGCGCACCCGGCGATCCCGGCGGCGGCGGTCGCGGCCGCGGCGGCGGCCGCACGCAGGCATCCGGCGGCGAAGGTTGTCGGGTGCGATCGCATGTGTCCGATACAAGGTAGCCGGATCCCGCCCGCCGCGCACCCGCCGCCATGAGTTCCCGAGGCTTCGAGAAGCACGCCCGCACCTTCACGATCCTCACGTTCGTGAGCCGGATCACCGGCTTCGCGCGCGACGCCCTGCTGGCGCGCGTCTTCGGCGCGGGCCCGGTGATGGACGCGTTCAACTTCGCGTTCCAGGTGCCCAACCTCTTCCGGCGGCTCTTCGGCGAGGGCGCGCTCACCGCCAGCTTCCTGCCCGTCTACACCAAGCTGGACCGCGACCACCCCGAGGTCGGCCGCCGCTTCGCGGGGCTGATGCTGGCGATGCTCGCCGTCCTGCTCTCCGGCATCACGATCGTCGGCGAGTTCGTCCTCTTCCTGCTGCGCGACATGACCGCCGCCCCGGCGCTCGGCATGCAGCTGATGATGGTGATGCTGCCGTACATGCCGCTCGTCTGCCTGGTGGCGCTGGTCGGCGCCATGCTGCAGACGCACGGGCGCTTCGGCCCCAGTGCGGCCAGCCCGATCATCCTGAACGTCTTCATCGTGCTCGCCGCGTTCTACGGTTCGTACTACGCGGCCAACATGGGCATCGGCGCGCACATCGAGTCGGTGCCGCACATCGAGATCGTCGCCTGGAGCGTGATCGCCGCGGGCCTGATGCAGCTGGCATGGAACCTGTGGGCGCTGCGCCATCACCGCATCCGCCCGCACCTGGAGCTGCGCACCAACTGGCCGCACATGAAGGAGGTCCTGGTCAAGGCCATCCCGATGCTCCTCGGCCTGGGCATCTTCCAGGTCAACACGTTCGTCGACGGCCTGGTGGCCAGCTACCAGACGATGGTCGGTCCCACGATCATGGGCGTCGAGTATCCGCTGCCGCCCGGCAGCATGACGGTGCTGAGCTACGGCCAGCGGCTGTACGAGTTCCCGCTCGGGGTCTTCGGCGTGGCGATCGCAACCGCCATCTTCCCGGCGCTGGCGCGCGAGTCGAACGACCCGGACGCCTTCATGTCCACGCTCCGGCGCGGCATGCGCCTGAGCTTCTACATCGGCTTCCCCGCCAGCGTCGCGCTGGTGCTGCTGCGCGAGCCGCTCAGCGCGGCGGTCTTCCAGGGCGGCAAGTTCGGCGCCGAGGACGTGCGCAAGGTCGGCTTCGTGCTGGCCATGTACGCCCCCGCGATCTGGGCCTACAGCATGCAGCAGCTCAGCACGCGCGCCTTCTACGCGCTGGGCGACAGCACCACGCCGGTCAAGGTCAGCGTCTGGATGGTGCTGCTGAACTTCGCGCTCAACGTCACGCTGATCTGGACGCCGCTCGGCGTGGGCGGCCTGGCGCTCAGCACCGCGATCGCGGCGGTCGTGCAGATCGTGATCATGACGCGCGTGATGCGGCGCCGCATGGGCGTCGTCGTGGACCGCGAGGTCCGCGGCAGCATGGGACGCACGATCGCCGCCAGCGCGATCATGGCCGCGTGCATGTGGCCGGCCTCGCTGGCCTTCCGCGGCGAGCCGTCCTGGTCGATGTCCGTGGCCGCCACGCTGGTGCTGACCGGCGTCGGCACGATCGCGTACGTCGTCGCCAGCCGGCAGCTGAAGATGCCCGAGCTCGGCTGGGCGATCCGCGGCAAGTCCTGAGCCGGGGCGCCCGGTGCGCCCATCCAAAAAGCACGGACGCCCGCGCGGGGCGGGCGTCCGGGGGGGCTTGCGTTCCCGGCGACGGCGCCGGGGATGGCGTCACTTCGCCTCGTTGGGCACCGCGGGCTTCTCGCCCTTGGGGGCGGTGGAGGTGAGCGGCTTGCCTTCCACCACGATGTTGCCCGGCTTGCCCGCACCGATCTTCGGTGCAGCGGCCTTCGGCGCGGGGGCGCCTCCGGTACGCGGCGCCGCCGTGTCCGCGGGCACCTGCGTGTCCATCGGCTTCATCGTCAGCGGGTCGCGCAGCGGGATGTCCGTGCGCTGGCCGGCGAAGAAGTCCTTCATCGAGGCCCGTCCGCCCTGGTCGCCCGGGGCGATGCCGTCCCACTTGCCGACGACCAGCACGACCATGTCGTCGAACGTCAGGTACTTCTTGGCCACGCGCTGCACGTCCTCGGCGGTGACCTTCTGGATGTTCGCGCGGTAGTTCTGCCAGTAGGCCGGGTCGCGGCCGGTCCACTCGTCGTCGACGAACAGGCCCATGACCGCGTCCTTGCTGGCGAACGACTGCGGGAACGCCTCGACGAAGCTCTTCTTCGCGACGTCCAGCTCCTCGGCGCTGACCGGCTCGCGCTGCATGCGGCCGAACTCGTCGCGCATCAGCTTGATCGCCAGGGCGACCGTGGGGTTCTTCGACTCGAACGCGCCCGCGAAGACGCCGGGGTACCACGTGCCGGCGCTCATGCCGCTGCCCACGCTGTACGCCAGGCCCTCGTTGGAGCGGATGTTCTTCATCAGGCGGCTGGTGAACCCGCCGCCGCCCAGGATCTCGTTCATCACCTCGCAGGCGTAGTAGTCGGGGTCGTCGCGCGTGATGCTGCGGCGGCCGACGCGCACCTTGCCCTGCGGGATGTCCTTCTCGACGTGGTAGACGCCTGGCTTCAGGACGGCCGTCGGCGCAGGCGGGTTGGGCACCGCATCGCCCTTCTTCCAGCCTTCCATCGCCTTCTCGAGCTTCTGCGCCATCTCGTCCGGGTCGAAGTCGCCCGTGACCGAGATGACCACGTTGCCCGGGTGGATCAGCCGCGCGTGCTGCTCGGCCAGCTTCTCCGTCGTGATCGCGTCCCAGCCGGCCTTGGTCGGCTGCGCGGACTCGGCGCTGTCCTCGCCGTAGACCAGGTTGGACCACTCGCGGCCCAGGATCGCCGCCGCGTCGTCGTTGCGCTGCTTCATGCCCTCGACGGCCTGCCCGCGCAGGACCTCCAGGCGCGCCTTGTCCCAGCCGGGGTTGCGCAGCATGTCGAAGAAGAGCGCCAGGCTCTCGTCCATGTTGGACTTCAGCGTGTTCATCGACGCGGGGATCGCGTTGCGGGAACCGCCGCCGCCGCGCCGCCCGCCGCCGCCGCCGAAACCGACGTTGGTGGCCAGGAAGTCGAGCTTCTCGTCCATGTCCGAGGGCGAGACGGTCCTGGTGCCGCCGGTCCGCATCATGGCGGCCATCGCGGCCGTCAGGCCCGGGATGTCCTTCGGGTCCATCCAGCCGCCGCCCTTGAACGTCAGCGTCAGGTTGACCAGCGGGAACTCCTTGCTGGGCGCCATGTAGACGACGGTGCCGTCCTTCAGCGTCCGACGGAAGTCGGCGGCCTTGGGCGGGGCGAAGTCGAGCGCCTTGAACTGGATCTCCTCGGGGCGCTTGGGAAGGTCCTCGGCGTTCGCCGTGCCCGCAAGGAGCGCGGCGGCCGTGGCCAGGATCATGGTGGTGGTCTTCATCGGTGTGTCTCCGTGTGTGTGCGTCTGTGGTGCGGGAAGCAGGTCAGTCCTTGTCCAGCTCCGCGATGCGGGCCTTGATCTTCTTGACCATGAACTCCAGCATGGGCTTCATCTGCGGCGGGACCTGCTCGGCCTGCTGCTCCATCATCTGGAGCATCTGCTTCAGGTTGTCCTCGTTCGACTCCTGCGCGATCTGCGCGGCCGCCTGGCGCGCGCGGGCCTGCATCGGCGCGGGCAGCGCGGCCAGCTCCGGGTCGACCGCGACCGGCGCCGTGGCCTTGCGGGTGAACACGGCCACCGAGCGGTTGGTCTTGTCGAAGTACTGGTTCGCGACGCGCTTGATGTCGTCGGCGGTCACCGCCTGGATCTTGGCGGCCTCCTTGTTGATCTCGCTCCAGTCGCCCATGGCCTCGGCCTGCGCCAGCTGGATGAGCAGGAAGAAGTTGTTCTGCAGGCGGCGGTAGCTGTCGGCCATCGCCTGGTTCTTCACCTTCTGCAGTTCCTTCTCGTCGACGGGCTCCGTCTGCAGCTTCTTGAGCTCCGCGTACCACGCGTCCTCCAGCTGCTGCGGGGTGCTGTCGCCCTTGGTCTCGGCGCTGAAGGAGTAGAGGCCCGCGTACTTGCGGCTCTCCTGCTGCGCGCTGGCGCCCGAGGCGATGCCCGAGCCCTCGACCATGTCCTTGTACAGGCGGCCGGTGCGGCCGTTCAGGATGCTGGACATCACGTCCAGCGGGTAGCTGTCCTTGTGCTGGAAGGGCACGGTGTGGTAGCGGATCTCCACCTGCGGCTGCGTCTCCGCCTCGGCGTACATGCGCTGCTCGGCGCCCTGCTTCATCTCCAGCGTCACCATCGGCGTGGGGGCCTGCTTGCCGGCCTCCAGGCGGCTGAAGTACTTCGTGATGGTCGCCTTCGCGGCGGCCGGGTCGAAGTCGCCGACCACGATGCCGACCAGGTTGTTCGGGCGGTAGAAGGTGTTCCAGTACTTGAGCGCCTCCTCCATCGTGTAGCTGTTCAGGTCGCTCGTCCAGCCGATGACGGGCCACGAGTAGGGGCTCGACATCCAGAACATGCTGTCGAACTGCTCCTGGAACACGCCCGTCGGGGTGCTCTCGGTGCGCAGCCGGCGCTCCTCGTGGACGACGTCGCGCTCGCTGTAGAACTCGCGGAACACGCTGCCGTTCAGGCGGTCGCTCTCCATCCACGCCCAAAGCTCGAACTTGTTGGCCGGCACGTTGATGAAGTAGAAGGTCAGGTCGTAGCTGGTGAAGGCGTTCATGCCCGTCCCGCCGGCCTTGGTGTAGACCTGGTCGAACTCGTCCTTCAGGATCGTCGAGAGCGCGGACTGCTGGTCCTTCAGGCGCTTCGCCTGCGCCTCCATCGCGGCCTTCTTCTGCTTGCCGGCCTCGGTCGAGGCGTCGGCCTTGGCGATCTCGGCCTCGAGCTTCTTGATCTCGTCGTCGCCGGCCTTGCCCTGCTGCTCGTCCATCAGGGTCTTCAGCTCGGCGCGCATCGCGGCCAGCGCCGGCGTGTCGTTCTTCGGGTTCCAGGCGTCGTCGATCTCGCCCTTGAAGAAGCGCGCGTACTGCTCGCTCCAGGTCATCGCGTTGATCCTGTCGCGCAGGTCCTTCTGCCGGGCGCGGTACTCGGCGTCGCGCTTCGGGTCACGGGTGCCGATCGTGTCGGTGCCCTTGAACATCATGTGCTCGAAGAAGTGGCTGATGCCGGTGATGCCCGGGCGCTCGTTCACCGAGCCGACCTTCGCCAGCCAGCCGGCGGCGATGGTGTTTGGCTGGTCGTAGCGGGGGACCAGGAGGAACTTCATCCCGTTGGGCAGGGTGAAGATCTCGGGGGCCACCTGCTGCGCCATGGCCGCGGGGGCGATGACGAGGGTGGCGACGAGCACGTGTGCAAGCGTGGCAAGGCGCATTCGGGGTCTCCGTGTCGGTGCGTGGGGCGCGGTTTCGGGACCGTCGCCGGGGAGGTCGAAGGCTACTCCGCCGAAAGAAGGAAGGTCCGGGTTTGGAAGACGTCCGTTGCGGGCTATCGTTGGGCCATGCCCCACGCCCACCGCCCCGTTCTCGGACGCGTCGGGCGATCGAGCCGTTGGATCGCCCTCGCCGCGGCCTGTGCCTGCTCCGCGCCCGCGGCGGCGCAGCTGCGGGTCGTGTCCTACAACATCGTCGGACTCCTGGGCGACCAGCCCTCCCTGAAGAACGTCATCGCGTCGTTCCACACGGACGACAAGCCGGGCTTCGCGACGCCCGCCGCGATCCTGATGTTCTGCGAGGTGCGCACGACCACCGTCGCGGCGCTTCAGGCGCTGGTCAACCAGGCCGCGCCCGCCGGCGTCACGTACGCGCTGGGCACGTTCACGGGCAGCTCGTCGGAGGACAGCTCGGGCGGTTCGCGGGCGATCTTCTACCGCACGGACCTGCTCAGCGAGATCACCGCATCGCACCAGGACATCTCGACGGGCGCCGGCCGCTACACCGACCGGTGACAGTTCCAGCTGGTGGGGTACACGTCCACCGCGGCGCGCTTCTACGTGTACGGCGCCCACCTGAAGGCTTCGTCGGGCAGCGCCAACGCGGCCACGCGCCTGGGCGGCGTGCAGGCGATCCGCGCGAACGCCGACGCGCTCGGGGCGGGCGTCCGCGCGCTCTACACGGGGGACATGAACTTCTACACCAGCGGCGAGAGCGGCTACCAGGCCTACCTTGCCGCGGGCAACGGCGCGGCCCTCGACCCGATCGTCATGCCCAGCGGCGACTGGACCGGCGCCGCGAACGCCTGGATGCACACGCAGAGCCCGCGCGACATCGTCGCCAACGGCCTGGTCGGCGGCGGCATGGACGACCGCTTCGACTTCATCCTGCCCACGGCGCAGCTGGCCGACGGCACGGGCATCTCGTACATCGCCGGTTCCTGCCGCGTGCCCGGGAATGACGGCAACCACTACAACCTGGCCGTCAACACGGGAACCAACGCGTACTTCCCGGCGGACATCGGTCGTTCGAACACGCTGGCGAACCAGCTCTTCAACGCCGCCGACCACCTGCCGGTCATCGCCGACTTCCGCGTGCCCGCGTGGAACACCGCGGTGCTGGGCACGGTGCCCGCGCGCGTCATCCAGGGCGCATCCACCACGGTGCAGGTGCGCGTGGCGAACGACGCGCCCGCCGACGTGGCCGCGGGCGTCGACCCGCTGGTCTACTCGGTGGCCGGTTCCGGCGTGCTCTCCGGCACGTTCAGCGGCACCGCGGTCCTGACGCCGGCCTTCACCGCCGTCAACGTGCCGCTCGTCACGTCCACCGTCGGCGCGCGCACCGGCACGGCCACCGTCACCAGCACCAACGAAGCCGTGCAGAACCCCAGCATCGCGCTGCCGGTGAGCGTGCGCGTCGTGCGCACCAGCAATCCTTCGTTCAGCGCGTCCGCCGACCAGAACACGGTCGCCGTGCCGGTCAGCGTCCCCGCGGGCAGCACCGTGCCGGTCGAGGCGACCGCGACCGTCTCCAACTTCGGCTTCACCGCCGACCAGTCGACGATGGACATCGATTCCGTGCAGGTCCCCGCCGGTCCCTGGGCGTTCGTCAGCGGCACGGCAACCGGCATCGGCACGACGCCCGGTACCGTGCGCGTGCGATTCTCTCCCGCAGGCCTGGCGCCCGGCACCTACAGCGCGGCGGTCACGATCCGCACCAGCGACGAGAACGTTCCCGGCGAACTCACCGCAAGCGTCGTGGCCACCTTCTCGGCGACGATCCCGGGCGGACGCCCCGAGGACCTCAACAACGACGGCGTCGTCGATGGCGGCGACCTGGGCGTCCTGCTGGCCAACTGGGGCCAGGCGGGCAGCACCGACCTGAACGGCGACGGCACCACCGACGGCGGCGACCTCGGCATGCTGCTCGCGGCATGGGGATGAGCATGCGCGCATCCCGCCTGCTTCCCTTCATGCTGGCCACGTGCGCCGCGCTCGCCGCGCCGGCCGTGGCCGACACCGTCACGCTCGAGCCCGTCGCCGACGGCACGCTCATCGAGTCCGCCACGGCGCAGCAGTACGCGCTCGGCGCGGCGCTGAACATCTACTGCGGCCGCGTCGGCACCAACGGCGGCGGCACGCTCCGCCGTTCGGTCGTGCGCTACGACCTGTCGTCGCTGCCGCCCGGTGCGGTGGTCACGTCCGTCTCGCTCAAGGTCTACATGAGCCAGACGAACTCCGGCGCGCAGACGATCAACATGCACCGGCTGCAGGAGAAGTGGGGCGAGGGCGCCAGCTTCGCCTTCGGCGGCGGCGGCACCATCCCCGAGACGAACGACGCGACGTGGATCCACACGTTCTATCCCGGCCAGCTGTGGTCGGTCCCGGGCGGCAAGTTCGTGGCAACGCCCAGCGCGTCCAAGTCGATCGCGGCCGCCGGCGCGTACACCTTCACTTCGACCCCCGCGCTGGTCGCGGACGTGGCCGCGTGGCAGGCGAATGCCGCCACCAACTGCGGCTGGATCCTGGTCGGCAACGAGGCGGTGCTCGACACGGCGAAGCGGTTCGAGAGCCGCGAGAGCGCCGACCCGGCACGCCGGCCGCTGCTGACCATCACCTACACGCAGGGACCGATCCCCGGCGACTTCAACGTCGACGGCAAGGTGAACGGGCTCGACCTGGGCGTGCTGCTCTCGCACTGGGGCGAGCCCGGCGCATGGGACATGGATGCGGACGGCACCGTCAACGGCGCCGACCTGGCGCTGCTCATCGCGGCGTGGCGCACCTGACGCGGCGCCGCGCCGCGGCCGTCAGGGCGTCATGAACCGGTCGGGCGCAACGGGGGCCGCGCGCTCGAGCAGCAGGAAGCCGCGGTCCTTCGACACCACGACCTCGCCGCTCAGGAGCCACGCGGTGCCGACGGGCTGCTCGCGCGCCCTGCGCTCCAGTGTCTCCAGCGCGCGCGACGGCAGGATCTCCATCGTGACCTCGGCGCCGTCCTCGACGCCGTGCCCGGCGCGCGCGGCGTCCAGGCGGGCGCGCCACGCGCCGGTCACCGGGTCGCGCAGCACGGTGGCCCGGCGCTGCTGCAGCCGCGTCGCGGCGGGCAGCAGCTTCGTCCGGTCGCCGTCCTGCACGGCGGGGCGCAGCGCGGTCGCGGTCTTGCTGCGCTGGATGCCGGCCTCCAGGCGACGCTCGATGTCGTCCGCCATGCCGTCGTCCAGCGCGGGAAAGACCGCCGGGTCCGGCTCGTGCGCCATGCGCGGCCGCGGCGCCTCGCGCGTCGGAAGCTCCATCGGCGCCGTCGACTCGTCCAGGTACGCGTCGAGCCGCGGTGCTGGGCGCGACTTCGCCACCGGCGCGGGGCCGACGATCTCCTTCGGCGGCGTGCGGCTGATCAGGTCGGGCGGCGGCGGGTTCTTCAATGCCACCACCGAGACCGGCAGCAGGTACGCGCGGCCGCGGTAGTCGTAGACGCGGCCGCTGACCTCGAACATCGCCGGCGTGTCGACGGTGATGTCGGACAGGATCGCCTTCACGTCGTCCGACGGGTCGCACGGCATCACGAAGAGCGTGCGTCGCACGTTGGCGGCCAGGCCTTCGTCAAGCCTGAAGACCAGCAGGCCGGGCTCGGCGATGCTCGACGCGAAGAAACCGTGCACGCCGGCCAGGTACGTGCCCTCGCGCAGGACCGGCGCGCGCACGCGCGACTTCGGCAGAGCGTCGGGCGCCTTCGCCAGGGACGCGGGGGGTGCGGGTCGGTCCGCCAGCGGCGTTCCCCGCGCGGTCGCCGTCGGAGCCGCCTGGGGGCTCATAAGCAACGCGACGAGGAGCGGCAGGAGGGTCATGGCGAGCGGCAGGGGGCGTGGTGGCCGTGATTCGTCCAAATCCGCCGGACGGGGGCGGGTGCCAGCGTTGACGGCGCGACACGCGTGTGCCACTATACGAGTCTGCTTGCGGCCGCGTACCCAAGTGGCCTAAGGGGACGGATTGCAAATCCGTTATTTCGTGGGTTCAAAGCCCACCGCGGCCTCTTCACGAAACCGACGCGACGCCTGAACGGCGGCGCGTCGGTTTCGTTTCAGGGGCCGCGGGGCGTCCCGGCCCCTGGGGGCCGGTGCCCCGCGGGCGCGGTGGGGCCGCCGGGGTTTTGGGGGCCCGGGGGGGCGGGCAAAACCCCCGGGGGCCCGCCGGG
>JBEIFT010000057.1:0-12733 GCA_040382255.1 Phycisphaeraceae bacterium | reverse complement strand
TGCTGCGCCAGGTAGTACGCGGGGTCGCTGCCCCAGACCATCTCGAACAGCGCGGCGCGCTGGCGCGGCGGGATGTCGGTGCCCTTCGGCGCATCCATGAAGTCGAGCTGCATCGGCCCGGCACCAAGCATCGAGACGCCCGCGAAGAGCTCCGGGTGCCGCAGGCCGAGCCGACCGGCACCGGCACCACCCATGCTGAAGCCCTCGACGATGCGGCCACGGCGCGAGGCGATCGTGCGGAACGTCGCGTCGACCGTCGGGATCAGGTCGTTGATCACGACCGACTCCATCGGCACGGTGCCGTCCTTTGAGTCGCACCACATGCTGGCGCCCATGCCGTTCGGGAACACCACGATCATCGGCGGGATCTTGCCCTGCGCCATCGCGGTGGCGAACCAGTTGCTGGACCAGGGGATGCCCGCGATCGGGCTGCCCGAGCCGTGCAGCCAGTAGAGGACGGGGAAGCGGCGCGTCGGTTCGCTGGTGTAGGCCGGCGGCAGGTACGCGTGGTAGCTGACCGTGGCCTGCGCGGTGGGGCTCCAGAACGTGAAGTACTCCACTCCGGGGGCCGTGACGACGGGCGTGGTCCACTGGGCCGAGGCGCCAGACGCGGCGGAAAGCGCAATGACCGCACAGAGGGCGGCACGGGCGATCGGTTGGAGGACGCCGGGCATGCCACCGAGGGTAGCGGGAAGAGGCCGAGGGCCCAAGCCCCCCGCCAGCCGCGCGAACGTTCAGCGGCGCGCCTGGCTCTTCAATGCACACCCGATGAGCTTGTACAGCACCCTCGCGCCGACGCAGCCGTTCCACTCGTCGCCGGGCGCGCCGGGGGCGACCTCGCAGAGGTCGAAGCCCACGACGCGGCGGCCGCTCTTCGAGAGCAGTTCCAGCAGGTGGCACATCTCGGCGAAGGTGATGCCGCCCGGGACCGGCGTGCCGGTACTGGGGCAGTGCTCGCTGGTCAGGCCGTCGATGTCGAACGAGACGTACACGTCCCGCGGCAGCGCGGCGATGATCTCCTTGCACACCTTGGTCCACGTGGCGCCGGCGAACTGGCGGTCGCGCAGGCGCTGGTCGTAGAAGGTGCGAACGCGGCCCTTTGACTTCGCGACGAACTCGACCTCACGCGCACCGACATCGCGGATGCCCACCTGCACCAGGCGGCCCACCTTCGGCAGGCGCGTCATCACGTTGTGGAAGATGCTGGCGTGGCTCCAGGCGAAGCCCTCGAACGAATCGCGCAGGTCCGCGTGGGCGTCGATCTGCAGGATGCCCATGCCGGGGTGGCGCTTCGAGAGCTCGTCGATGAGCCCGAACGGACTGGCGTGGTCACCGCCCAGGACGGCAGGGATCGCGCCGCGGTCGAGGATGGCGCGTGCCTCGCGCGAGACGTAGTCGTGAACGCCCTGGCTCGCGGCGTTCACCGCGGCGCAGGCCTTGGCATGCGCACGGTTCCCGGGCGCGGCGCCGCCGGCGCGGATCACGGGTTCCGCCGCCTTGCGGGCGCGGCGCGAGCTGGCCGCGACGGCGCGCGGCACGGGCAGCATGGCGATCCCCTGCTTCCAGATCGGGCCGTACTGGATGTCCTCCAGGTCGACCTGCTTGCTGGCCTCCAGCACGTGTTCGGGGCCCGCGGCGGTGCCGGCGCGGTAGCTGGTGGTGGCGTCGAACGGCACCGGGATCACGACGACGCGCGCGTCCTCGGGCCGCGTGTCCAGGCCGAAGAGGCCATCGCCGGTGGCGGCGGCATCGGGGTCGAATGCGGCGGGGACGACGGGCGCGGCAGGGCGCGTGGTGCGGCGTGGCATGGCGGGCGGGGATGCTACGGCGCGGCGCGGGCGCGCGGCGGCCGGACCGTCACTTGCCCACGACCCACCCCGGCTGCTTGCTGGCCTGCTTGACCCAGGCGGCGAACTGCGCCTCGTCGAGGGGTTCGTCCTCGCGGATGTCCAGGTAGCGCGTGTCGCCGCTCTTCGACGCGCCGGGCGGCATCGGGCGCAGCGAGGTGCCGCGAAAGAACGCGATCTTCACGTACTTCGTGAAGCAATGGATGCCCAGGAAGAAGCCCTCGTCCGGCACGCCGTAGAGCGGTGAGTTCCACTTCACGGCCTTGTGCACCCCTGGGACCGCGCGCTCGATGATCGCGTCGAGCCGGCGACCGAGGTTGCGCTTCCAGCCCGGCATCGAGTCAATGTAGGCCTGCACCGGCACGTCGCCGTCGGCCTTCGCAATCTGCGGATTGCCGCCGGCGAGGAGCTTGGGCTTCCTCCCGGCCTTCGTCATGGCCTTGGCCGGGGCCTTCGGGGCGGCCTTGGAGGTCGACTTCTTCTTCGCGGGCATCTGGGGGTTCCGTGAGTCAGCCTAACCGCGCGGCGCACCGGCGGCCCCGATGCCCGCGTCCTGCGCCATGTACACGGTGCGCGACGGGAACGCGAAGCCGCTGCCGCGCCGCGACACGATCTGCATGAAGTCCATGTTCAGGCGCTGCACGGCGTCGCGGTACGTGGGCATGTCCAGCGTCCGGAACATGGCCCGGACCTCGACGTTCAGCGAGAAGTCGCCGAAGCCCATGAAGTGCACCATCACCGTGTCGGGATCCACGAGGGGATCCGAGCGCAGCCGCTCGCGCAGGTCCGCCACGACGGCCTGCATGACGTCGGGCCCGGTCTCGTAGCGCAGGCCCAGCACCACCATGTGCCGGAATCCGTCGCGCGCGCTCAGCTTCTCGATGCGTGCCTGCGCCAGGTCGCCGTTCGCGACGATGAGCAGCGTGCGGTCCGCGGTGCGCAGCTGGGTGGAGCGCACGCCGATCCGTTCCACGGTCGCGATCGTGCCGTCGAAGCGGCAGGTGTCGCCGACGTTGAGCACCTGGTCGGCGATGACCGAGGCGCCGCCGAAGAGGTTCGCCAGCGTCTGCTGCGACGCCAGCGCGATGGCCGCGGTGCCGATCCCCAGGCCGGCGATGACCGCCGACAGGTCCAGCCCGAAGATCTGCAGCGACGCCGCGATGCCCAGGAGCCAGATGATCGCGATCGCCGCCGCGCGGCTGACGCGCACGATCGCCGCACCGTCGGAGATGCCGCGGCGGGACATCTGCTGCTCCACCGCCACGGACATCACGCGGATCCAGCGCACCAGCAGCCAGGCCACGACGAAGACGATCGCGGCGCGCGACCCCAGCACCAGGTTCTGGCGGGCGGGCGCGCTGAGGATCAGCACGGGCTGCGAGAGCCGCATCGCCAGGACGGACAGCAGGAACGCGAGCGGCGTCAGGACGGTGACGATCGACTGCGTGCGAGGGCCGAGCAGGCGCGTCGACCCGTGGCGCACCAGCACGGTCAGCAGCCATCCGACCAGCAGCCCGATCCCGCCGATCGCGACCAGGCCGATCCACTGCCACAGCTCGATCTCCGCGACGCGCACGTTGATCAGGAACTCGGGCAGCGCAGCCACCCACCACACGCCGAGCGTCTTCGCCATCGCCGGCACGCCCTCGACGGTCGATGCCGCGAAGATCCAGCGGTCGTCGACGCGGACCATCTCGACCTCGAGCAGCGACTCGGTGGTGTCGACCACGCCGAGCGTCACGCGCGGCGGCTGGCCGGGGGCGTTCGCGGCGGTGCCGGGGAGGCCGGCGAAGTCGAGCCAGAGCCGGTTGTCCAGGATGCTCTTGAGCGCGCGCGCCAGCCGGACGGGCGTGGCCTTGGCCGGCCAGCCGGCGTCCGGGCGCTGCAGCATGTCGGCGGCGTCCAGCCACTCGCCGTCGCGGGCCAGCACGATGAACGTGTAGGCCGCGTTGCGCGGCGTGTCGCTGCCGCGGGCGACGGCCTCGTCGGACGGGACCATCTCGACCGACGGATCCAACTGGTCCGGGGAGGGATCCTGCGCACGGGCAGGCGCCGCGGCGCAGGCGACCAGCAGCAGGAAGGCGGCGATCGGATGGGCGACGAAGCGGCGGAAGGTGGCGGTGGACATGGCAGGATCGGATGCGTGAAGGCATCGATCCTAGCAAGCCATCCCGGCGACCGACGTCACGCGCGCCGGCGCCGCCGGCGGTGCCGATGGTCCACAGCTCCTGGAAGAGCCCCGTGCCCAGGTCGCGGTACCACATGCGGTACGTGTCGTTGTTGTCGGCCTGCACGATCGCGCCGCTGACCGTGATCGCGTCGCCCAGGCCGATCTCGAACATGGTGCCGGTGCCGTTCCACCACACGGTGCCGGTCTGCCACTGGGTGCCCGCGGGCAGGAACGTGCCGTCGGTGAGCGTCGACAGCGCCGCGCCATTGGCGGCGCCGGACACGACGGAGACCCCCAGCCCCTGTGCGGCGTCGTAATACCCGCCGGCGAAGGCAGGCGCGGCAAGGACCGGGATCGCGGACGCGGCCACGGCCGTACACGCACACTCCACTAGGATCACCCCCCATGCCGCGACCCCTCATCGCCTCGATCGCCGCCCTCCTGCTCGCCACCGTGATCGCCGGATGTGCGGCCCCGCAGCCGACCGTGCAGGCGCAGCGCGAGCGCCTGGCATGGAGCGCCAGCGATACCGCGGCGCAGGCACGGCTGGTCGACGAGTACGTCGGCAAGAGCTTCGTCGCGACATCGGAGAAGTCGGCGATCCTGGCACGCTCCGCGATCCTGGCGACCCATGCCACGGACCTCTCGCGCCGGATCGCCGAGTTCAAGGACGACGGCTCGCAGGCGGCCGCATCGACGCTGATCGACCTGCAGGCGCGTGCGGATGGCCTGGCCGAGGAACGCCGAGCCCTCGAGCGCGAATGGGACATCTGGCAGGTCCAGCAGGGCCTGAAGACCGCCGGCGACGCGCGGTTCATCTACCAGCCGAAGAACCCGGACTGCTGACCGCCGCGGTGCGCGGGCGGCACTACGCTCTCCTGCGCATGACCACCCCCACGCTGGAAGTCCCGGTCGACGGCTTCGATGCCGCCATGCTCGCGGCGCCGTTCGCGACGCGGCTGGAACTGTGCGAGGACCTGTCCAGCGAGGGCTGGTCGCCCGACTGGGAACTGGTCCGCCGGCTGCGGGCCGCGACGCCCGTGCACCTGGTGGCGATGATCCGCCCCCGCTTCCGCGGTGCGGTGGCGGAGCTGGTGCCGGCCGCGTTCCGCGCGACCGGCGCGTTCATGGACGCGTGCCTGCGCGACATCCAATCGGCGGCCGATGCCGGGGCGAACTCCGTGGCGATCAGCGCGCTGGATGCCGAGGGGCACGTCGACCGCGCGGCCACCGTCCGACTGGGCCAGGAAGCGCGCCGGCTGGGGCTCGAGGTCGCGTTCCTCCGCACGTTCGACCTGCTGGCCGACCGCGAGCGCGGCATGCGCGACATCACCGAGCTCGGCTTCGTGCGCGTGGTGACCGCCGGCGTGCGCGGCTGGGACGCTTCCGTGGCGACGCTCGACGAGCGCATGGACGCGCTGGCAGCGGACACCGCCCGCGCACGCATGTTCGCGGCGCCGATCGGCCGCACGCCGGTCGAGATCGTCCCGGGCGGCGGGGTGCGCGCCGCGAATGCGCGCCAGTTCATGCGGATCTCGCCGCACCTGCACGCTTCGTGCCGCTGCGACGGCGCGATCTCCCGCGACGAGCTGGTGGCGCTGCGGGAGGCGATGGGGCCGGGGTGAACGCGCGCCAGCGCCGTACCCGGAAATGACACGACCCGCGGCGCGGGGCCGCGGGTCGGGATGGTTCGTGCGGATCTGGACGCGGCGGGGCCCGTCACTTCGCGGCCGGCTTGTCCGCCGGCTTCGCGTCGTCCTTCTTCGAGTCGTCCTTCTTGGCCGTGCCGCCGACCTTCGCGAGGGCGGCCTGCGGGTCGGCCTTCACCGCGCCGACGCAGCCCGGGCAGCAGGTGCGGACGAGCTTGCCGTTGACGACCACGTCCTGCGCGCCGTCACCGAGCGCCTTGCCGCTGATCGGGCAGGTGGTCGCCGTGTACTTCGGCTTCTGCGCAGCGACGACCTCGGCGTCGTAGGCCTTCATGTAGCCCTCCGGCGCGCTCTTGATCTTCGCGATGCACTTCTTGCAGCAGACCTTGATGACGCGGTTGTTCCAGACGAACGCCTTGGCGTCGTCCTCGATCTCCTCGTCCTTCATCACCAGGCAGTGCTTGATCGGGTAGTCGCCGGCGGACTTGATGATCGCCTCGTCGACCTTCTCGGTGTACGTGGCGGGATCCTTCTTGAAGGACGCCACGCACTTGGGGCAGCAGAACTTCAGCTGGCGGCCGTCGATCACCTCGGTGACGGCGTCGGTGCCGAGCTTCTCGCCGGAGACGGCGCAGGTGTTCAGCGGGTACGCGTCGCCGGCGAACTCGGCGGCGGGAGCGGCGGTCATGGCGAGGCCGACGAACGCGGCGAGCGCGACGGCGGACGAGGCAAGGCGGGCGGTCAGGCGCATGGCGATTCCTTGGGTACGGTTGGCACGGTCGGGCGCCGCCTGCGGCAGCGCTGCGGGGAATGGTACGCGGGGCGGTTCCCCCGCCGCCGCGCCGGGCGCCGACCGCATCGCGGAACCTTCCCCGTGGCGTCGCCGGGCGCCCGAGACGACCATTCGGTCGCCATGCCAACGAAACTGGACCTCGGCCAGCGCGCCATCTCGACCGCACGCACCCCGGCGCCTGCGGGAGGCGCCGCGGGGAGTTCTGCCGGTGGCGCCACGCGCGGCGGCACGCTGGTGCTGCCGCTTTCGGCCGTGACGGCCGACGACGTCCCGTCGGTGGGTGGCAAGAACGCATCGCTCGGCGAGATGATCCGTTCGCTGCGGCACGCCGGCGTGCGGGTACCGGATGGCTTCGCGATCACGGCCGAGGCCTTCCGGCTGCACCTTCGCGAGGCCGGGCTGACCGGCTGGCCCACGCGGCGCCTGGAGGGCGTCGACGTCCGCGATACCGCGGCGCTGGCCACGGCAGGCGCCGAGATCCGCGCGCGGATCGCAAGCGCGCCGCTGCCGGCCGTCCTGCACGCCGCGATCACCGACGCGTACCACGACCTGACCGTGCGGTGCGCGCGCGAGGTCGCCGGCACGGTGCCCGTGTGGCTGGACGTCGCCGTGCGGTCGAGCGCCACCGCCGAGGACCTGCCGTCGGCCTCGTTCGCGGGCCAGCACGAGACCTACCTGCACGTGCGCGGGCCCGATGCCCTGGACACCGCGGTGCGGCGCTGCATGGGCTCGCTCTTCACGCACCGCGCGATCGCCTACCGCGCCGAGCGCGGCATCCGGCACGACGACGTGGCCCTGGCGGTCGGCGTGCAGCAGATGGTGCGCAGCGACCTGGGCTGTGCGGGCACGCTCTTCACGCTGGACACCGAATCCGGCTTCCGCGGCGTGGTCCTGGTGGATGGCTCGTGGGGCCTGGGCGAGACGGTGGTGCAGGGCCGCGTGAGCCCCGACGAATGGTGCGTGCACAAGGCGACGGCGAAGGCGGGCCACCGGTCGATCCTGCGCCGCGCCATGGGGCGGAAGCTGGTGAAGCTGGTCTACGCGCCCGAACCGTCGGACGTCGCGGGACGGGTGCTGGAGGTGCCGGTGCCGCCGGCCGACCAGGAACGACTCGTGCTCACCGACGACGAGGTGCTGCAGCTGGCGCGCTGGGGCATGCTGGTCGAGGACCACATGGCGTCCCGCCACGGCGTGCGACCCGGGCAGGCCCCCGCCGTCGACCTGGAATGGGCGAAGGACGGCCGGACCGGCGAGCTCTTCGTGCTGCAGGCGCGGCCCGAGACCGTGCACTCGCGCCGCGGTCCCGTCCTGGAGTCCTTCCGCCTCCAGGGATCCCCGCGGCCGCTGGTCACCGGCAAGAGCGTGGGCACCCGCATCGGCGCCGGACCGGTGCGCGTGATCCGCTCCAAGGAGGACCTGCCCACGTTCCGCGACGGCGAGGTGCTGGTCGCGCGCATGACCGACCCCGACTGGGAACCGGTGCTCCGGCGCGCGGCGGGCGTGGTGACCGACCACGGCGGCCGGACGTGCCACGCGGCGATCGTCTCGCGGGAGCTTGGCCTGCCGTGCGTGGTGGGCACGGGCGACGCCACCGCCGCCCTGCGCGACGGCCGCGACGTGACCGTCTCGTGCGCAGGCGGCGAGGTCGGCGCGGTCTACGACGGCCGGGTGCCGTTCATGCGCCAGGAACTGGACCCGCGCACCATGCCGCGCACCCGCGTGCCGCTGATGCTCAACGTGGCCGATCCGTCGCAGGCGTTCCGGCTCTGCCAGCTTCCGTGCGCGGGCGTCGGCCTGCTGCGCATCGAATTCCTCGTCTCGAACCGCATCGGCATCCACCCGATGGCGCTGGCGCACCCGGAACGCGTCACCGACGCCGCGGTGCGCCGCGAGATCGTGCACCGCACCGCCGGGCACGCCACGCCCGCGGCGTACTTCATCGACCAGCTGGCCGAGGGCATCGGCCAGATCGCGGCGGCGTTCCACCCGCGGCCCGTCATCGTGCGGTTCAGCGACTTCAAGACCAACGAGTACGCCGGCCTGCTTGGCGGCGCGCCATTCGAGCCGCACGAGGACAACCCGATGATCGGCTTCCGCGGCGCCTCGCGCTACTACGACGACCGCTACCGCGACGGTTTCGCGCTGGAGTGCGCGGCCATCCGGCGCGTGCGCCGCGAGATGGGCCTGAGCAACCTGGCCGCGATGGTGCCCTTCTGCCGGACGCTCGGCGAGGCGCGGCGCGTCCTGGACGAGATGGCGCTGCACGGCCTGCGCCGCGGCGAGGACGGCCTGCAGGTCTGGGTGATGTGCGAGATCCCCAACAACGTCGTCCTGGCAAGCGAGTTCGCCGCGCTGTTCGACGGCTTTTCCATCGGGTCCAACGACCT
Source organism: Phycisphaeraceae bacterium (assembly GCA_040382255.1). Lineage (GTDB taxonomy): Bacteria > Planctomycetota > Phycisphaerae > Phycisphaerales > SM1A02 > UBA966. The sequence continues at coordinate 3,887 of JBEIFT010000057.1, read as the reverse complement.
GGCGATGCTGACGCTCGGCATCGACCGCGACTCGGACATCCTGGCGCCGATGTTCGACGAGCGCGACCCCGGCGTGCGGCGCGTGATCGAGTGGGCCGTGCACGCCGCGCACGCGAACGGACGCAAGATCGGCATCTGCGGCGAGGCACCCAGCAACTACCCCGAGTTCGCCGAGTGGCTGGCGCGGATCGGGATCGACTCGATGTCGCTGAACGCGGATTCGCTGCCGGGCGTGGCCCGCCGGCTGGCCGCGATGCCCCAGCCGCCGGTCGAGGTGCCGGGGAGCGCGCCGGGATGAAGGTGACCGTCTACAGCACCCGGCAGTACGACCAGCGCGCCCTGGAGGCCGCGAACGCCGTGCCCGGGCACCAGCTCGACTTCCGCGCCGAGGCGCTCGACGAGCGCACCGCCCTGCTGGCGCGCGGCTCCGGCGCCGTCTGCGCGTTCGTGAACGACCGCCTGGACGCGGCCACCTTGGCCGCGCTGCGGGTGGCCGGCGTCCGCATGGTGGCGCTGCGGTGCACGGGGCGGGACCACGTGGACGCGGGGGCGGCCGCGCGTCTGGGGATCACCGTCATGCGGGCGCCGGCGTATTCGCCGCACGCGGTGGCCGAGCACGCGATGGCGCTGCTGCTGGCGCTGAACCGCCGCCTGGTGCGCGCTGCCGAACGCGTCCGGCGCCAGGACTTCACGCTGGACGGACTGGTCGGGATGGACCTCCACGGCAAGTCGGTGGGCATCGTGGGGACCGGCCGCATCGGCACCTGCATGGCGGGCATCCTGCGCGGCTTCGGCTGCCACGTGCTGGCCACGGACCCGGTGCCGTCCGCCGCATGCAAGGCACTTGGCGTGCGCTACGTGCCGCTGGTCGAATTGCTGGACCGGTGCGACGCCGTCAGCCTGCACTGCCCGCTGGTGCACGACACCCGCCACCTGATCGACGATGCCGCGCTGGCGCGCATGCGCCACGGCACCATCCTGGTCAACACGGCGCGCGGCGCGGTGCTGGACACGCGGGCGGCGATCGAGGCACTGAAGTCCGGCCGGCTGGGCGCGCTGGGGATCGACGTCTACGAGGGCGAGGCATCGCTCTTCTTCCGCGACCTCTCCGACGGCATCGTCGCCGACGACGTGTTCGCGCGGATGCTGGCGTTCCCCAACGTCCTGGTGACCGCGCACCAGGGCTTCCTGACGCACGAGGCGCTGCGCGGCATCGCCGAGGCGACGATCCGCAACGTCACCTGCTTCGAGCGCGGCGAATTGATCCCCGAAACCACCGTGGTCCCGGAACTGGCGGCGGTGGGCTAGCGCTTCCCTGCGGCGGCGGCGTCCAGCCGCATCCGCCGGACCACGGCCCAAAGCCACAGGAACAGGCCGCCCGCGACGCCGATCGACTCGGCCGCGATGTGCGCGAACGCGACGGCCACGGTCGCGACCTGACGCTCGGGCGGCACGTCGGGATAGTCCGCGGGGACGCGGCCGCCGGCGGCGAGCCACCAGCCAACGGTGCCCGCGACCGCGGCACCCGCGCCCATCACGGCCAGCACCAGCAGCACCGGGCGCACGACCTCCCGCGCGCCGAGCTTCGCACCCGGCCCGCTGCGGCAGCAGACGGCAAGCGGCACGCCCAGCGCCGCACCCATCCACCACGAGGCGATCACGCCCCACACCAGCGCAAGGACGGTCGGCGAATCGGTGTCCACCACGTGCGGATGCAGCACCGTGAAGTACTCCAGCGAGAGCCGCACCGTCACCTGGTCGTGCACCAGCCCATAGACCACCGCGGCCGCGACGCACAGGCCGACGATCGCGAGCCCCTGCCGCACGTCAGTCGCCCACCACGATCTCGCCGGCGAAGGCGACCGCAGGCTCCCCGTCCGGCAGCGGCAGGCGCGCCTCGACGCGGTGCGTGCCCTTCGGCAGCGCCACCCCGCGCGCCCAGAAGTGGCGGCCGTTCACGCCGCGCTCCAGCGCCGGCAGCAGCGCGCCGTCGATGCGGACCTCGACGTCGGGGCGGTTCGCGTAGACGGGCAGGTCGAACGCCTTGCCCGCGTGCCGCGGGATGCGCAGGTCCGCCACGTGCACGGCGGGCGCGGCGTTCCAGTTCACGCGGTACCAGTGGAACGCGTCCTTCCTGACGGCGCGGTCGTACGTGACCAGCCCCTTCATGTTGCGGCCCGGCACCCCCCCGCGGTTCCAGAGCGGCACGGTGAAGTCGCACAGGTTCCAGACGTACGTGCCCCAGATCTCGGGGTGGCGCTCCAGGATCGCCCACTGCACCTCGTGCAGGCGGGTCTGCACGATCTCGGGATAGAACTGGCCCTTCACCGGGTCGGGGAACGGGTCGGGGATCGTCTCGGACTGCTGCGCGACGTTGCCTTCCGCGCCATACTCGCTGAGCGAGATGCGGTTGTCGGGGCGCTCGCGGTTCATGCGCACGATCCACTCCTCGAGCTTCGCGGGGTCCTTGCCGCTGTACCAGCCGAAGTAGCGGTTCACGCCCTGCAGGTCGGCGATGTACGTCACGGTCTGCACGGGGTCGCCGGCGCCGGTCGTCGCGATGGTCGGGCGCCACGGATCCTCGCGCTTCGCCAGCTCGTGCAGCTCGCGCGTCAGCGCCGGCGCGACGTCCGTCTCCTTCTTGCCGTAGACCTCGTTGTGCAGGCCCCAGACGAAGATCGAGGGATGGTTGCGCGCCTGCCTGATCAGGTCCACCAGCTGCTCGCGCGCGTTCGCGGCTTCCTCGCCCGTGACGGTGTTGACGAACGGGATCTCGGCCCACGCCAGGATCCCCAGCTCGTCGCACAGGCGGTAGATCGTGTCCGACTGCTGGTAGTGCGCGAAGCGCACCGTGGTCGCGCCGATCTCGCGCACCAGCTCCATGTCGGCGGCGTGGTCGGCGTCGGACAGCGCGTTGCCCTTGCCCTGCCGCTCCTGGTGGCGGCAGACGCCGTTCAGCGGGTACGGCTGTCCGTTCAGGATGAAGCCGCGGCGCGCGTCGAACCCGTACGTGCGGAAGCCCCAGCGCTCGGTGACGGTGTCCAGCAGCGTGCCGCCGGCGCGCAGCTCGACGGTGAAGCAATAGAGGTACGGGTCCTTCCGGCCGTTCCAGCGATGGGGCTTCGGGACGTCCACCGCGATCGTCTCGGCCTGCACGGGTCCCGGCGGCAGCGCGACGGAGCGGACCTCGGACGCCACCACCGCACCCTGCGCGTCCAGCACGTTCACCCGCAGCTCGACGTTCGACGTGCGCGCCCCCGCGTTCCGCAGCCGCGCCGTGACGTCGACGCGACCGTGCGCATCGTCCAGCGACCGCTGCTCCAGCACCACCCCGCTCGACGCGTGATCGCACGCCGTGATGTGCACCGGGTCCTGCAGGATCAGCGATGCCGGTCGGTACAGGCCGCCGAAGATCGTGAACAGGTAATCGTTGACCGGCAGCACGTCGGGGCGCGCGCGGTTGTCGACCTTGACGCGCACGACGTTCGGCTTGCCGACCGCGATCGAGTCCGTGACGTCGAACGCGAACGCGCCGTACGAGCCGCGGTGCCCGCCGACGCGCGTGCCGTTCACGAAGACCTCGGCGACGCTGCCGGCGCCCTCGAAGCGCAGCACGACGCGCCGGCCGGCCGCGTCGTCCATCGTGCCCAGGTCCTTCTGGTACCAGCCGACGCCCGCGTACCAGCCGCTGCCCGACTCGGCGTCGGTGGCATTCCACGTGTGCGGCAGGGTCACCGACGTCCAGTTGGTGGCCTCGTCGAAGCGCGTGACGTCGGCGCGGAACAGCTGCCATCCGTCGTTCAGCGGACGCACCAGGCGGTCAGCGCGCGATGGGTTCCCGACCGCGAGGGCCGCAAGGACGACGAGCAGGACGCGGAGCCGGGGCA
>JBEIFT010000056.1:0-12772 GCA_040382255.1 Phycisphaeraceae bacterium | reverse complement strand
CACGCCCGCGCTCTGCAGCACGAACGGCAGCTGCATCCTGCCCTCGCCGAAGAGGTCGCCCACGACCTTCATGCCGGCCAGGAGGTGGTCGTTGATGATGGCCAGCGGGCCGTACTGCCCCAGCGCGCGGTCCAGCGTCTGTTCCAGGTCGCGGTCCTCGCCGTCGATGATGTGCCGCTGCAGCGCCTCCTCGACGGGCAGGTCGGCCATCGTGCGCTTCGCCACGGCGGTCTCCTCGCCGTCCGGGAAGAGCGAGATGAAGTGCAGCAGCGGGTCGAAGTTCTCCGGCTGGCCCTCGGGGCGCTGCGCGCCGCGGCGGTCGAAGATGAGCCACTGCGCCGCGTCCCACTGCTCCTTCGGGATGCGGTTCTCCGGCAGGATCTTGCTGGGGTGCACGATCGCGGCGGTCAGGCCGCGCACGCGCGCCTCGTGCAGGAACGCGCTGTTCAGCACCGCGCGCGCCGCGGGCTTCAGGCCGAAGCTGATGTTCGAGAGCCCCAGCAGGATCTGGCAGCGCGGGAAGCGCTCCGAGATCAGGCGGATGCCTTCGAGCGTCTCCAGGCCCAGGCGGCGGTCCTCCTCGTTGCCGGTGGCGATCGTGAAGGTCAGCGGGTCGAAGAAGAGGTCATCCTCGCCCAGGCCCCACTTCTTCACGTACAGGTCGTGCAGGCGCGTGGCGATCGCCAGCTTGCGCGCCGCGGTCTTCGCCATGCCGGCCTGCGGGTCCTCGTCGATCGTCAGCGCCACGCACGCGGCGCCGTAGCGCTTCAGCAGCGGGCAGATCTCGTCCAGGCGCTTCTCGCCGTCCTCCAGGTTGATGCTGTTGACGATGCAGCGGCCGCCGGCGCGCTTGAGCGCGGCCTCGATCACGTCGGCCTGCGTGCTGTCGACCATCAGCGGCGCGTTCACCTGCCGCACGTAGCGCGAGGTGACCTCGGCCATGTCGGACACGCCGTCGCGGCCGACGAAGTCGACGCACAGGTCCAGCAGGTGGCTGCCGTCGCGCATCTCCTCCTTGGCCATGCTGACCAGGCCGTCCCAGTCGCCGGAATCGAGCAGGCGCTTGAACTTCTTGCTGCCGTTGGCGTTGGTGCGCTCGGCCACGATCAGGAAGCTGTTGTCCTGGCGGAAGTCCACCGCGCCGTAGAGGCTCGAGCAGCCCGGCGTGGCCACCGCCACGCGCGTCACCTGCGGGCGCCGCTCGCCCATCGCCTGGCGCAGCGCGCGGATGTGCTCATAGGTGGTGCCGCAGCAGCCGCCCACGATGTTCGCGTGCGATTCGTCCAGGAAGCGCCGCATCGCCGCGGCGAAGGCGTCCGGGCGCAGCGGGTACTCGGTGCGGCCGTCCACCAGCACGGGCAGGCCGGCGTTCGGGATGACGCTGAACGCGCGGTCCCAGTGGCGCGCGAGCGCCGCGACGTGCTCGGACATCTCGGTCGGGCCGGTCGCGCAGTTCAGGCCCAGGCTCGCGATCGGGAACGGCCGCAGCGCGTTCATCACCGCGGACATGTCGGAGCCCAGCAGCATCGTGCCGGTCGTCTCCATGGTCACGCTGACCAGGATCGGGATGTCGGTGTGGGTCTTTCCCGCGGCCGCCAGCGCGTCCACGCACGCGTTCGCGGCGCACTTCACCTGCAGCAGGTCCTGGCACGTCTCGATGATCAGCGCGTCGACGCCGCCGTCGATCAGGCCGCGTGCCTGCTCGCGGTAGCTGTCCAGCATCGATTCCCACGACGCCTGCCCCAGCGTGATGAGCTTGGTGCCGGGGCCGATCGAGCCCGCGACGAAGCGCGGGTGGTCGCGCGTCTCGAACTTGGCGCACGCCGCGCGCGCCACCTGCGCGGCGCGCACGTTCAGGTCGTACACCCAGCCGACCATCTCCTGGTCGAACTCGGCGGCCACCAGCTTGTTGGATCCGAAGCTGTCCGTCTCCACGACGTCCGCGCCGGCGGCCAGGAAGCCCTCGTGGATCCGCTGGATCAGGTCGGGACGGCTGCGGACCAGGATGTCGGTGCAGTTGTCCCGGCCCAGGTAGTCGGCCGGGGTGCAGTCGGGGCAGGCGTGGATGCTGGTGCCCATGGCGCCGTCGAAAAGGAGGACGCGCTGCTCGAGGGCCTGCAGGAAGCTGGGACGCATGGGGACAAAGGTACCGGGAACCGGGTCGTCATTCAACCGTTTATGCGGATGGACGGATGGACACCGGTCGCCCGGATGCCCCCGGCGCGGCGCCCCTGCGGGGTAGCGTTTCCGGGCCATGCCGCGCCCCACCACCACCGTCCGCGGGATCCTTGCACGTGCCGCCGCACTCGCCGCGCTGGTCGACACGGCCGCGCTCGCGCCGTTCGGCCCGGCGGATGCGCGCGCCGGAGCCGCGGATGGCACGGGCACCGCGGAGGGCGGCACGATCGGCGCGAACACCGCCGGCGCCGCGTCGCGCGCCGCGATCGCGCAGCAGACCTTCGACGCCGTCTGGGCCACCGTCCGCGACACCCACTGGGATCCCGCCTTCAACGGCGTCGACTGGGACGCGGTGCGTACCGAACTGCTGCCGAAGGCGATGGCCTGCGCGGACGACGCGTGCGTGCGCGCCGCGATCATGGAGGCGCTCGGCCGCCTGGGCCAGAGCCACTTCGCGGTGATCCCCGCGGACACCGCGGGCGGTGCCGATGCGGGCGCGCGCCGGGCGGGCCGCAGCGGCGCGTCGATCGCGTTCCTGGAGCGGGAGAACCAACCCGGTTCACCCGGTCGACCGGGTGAACCGGGTTCATCCTCGCGTCCACGCTGGGATGCCGTCATCGTCGCCGTCGAGCCCGGCTCCCCCGCCGATCGCGCGGGCCTCGCGCCCGGCATGGCCGTGCGCGCGATCGCCGGGCGCGACCCCGCGGCCAAGCTCCCCCCGGGCGACGGCCTGGAGCGCCACGAGCGCGCCAGCATCGGCGAGGCCGCCGCGACGGGCGAGCCCGGCACGTCGGCCGTGTGGGAGGTCGAGCCGCTCGGCGGCACCCGCCGCACCGTCGACGTCGGCTACGAGGCGGACGCGCGCCCGACCGCGAAGTTCGGCAACCTGCCTCCCCTTCCCACCGACCTCTCGTGGCGCCACCTGGACGAGACCGAGCGCGAACGCTGGGGCGGCGGCCGCACCGAGATCGGCCTGATCCGCTTCAACATCTGGCTGATCCCGATCGCACGCGCGTTCGACGCCGCGATGGACGGCCTGCGCGGCTCGGACGGCATCGTCATCGACCTGCGCGGCAACCCCGGCGGCATCGGCGCGATGGCGATGGGCATCGCCGGCCACTTCACCGCCGAGAGCGTGCCGCTGGGCGAGATGCGATCGCGCGACACGGTGCTGCGCTTCGTCACCAACCCGCGCGCCGTCGACCTGGACGGCAAGCCCACCGCCCCGTTCGCCGGTCCCGTCGCGATCGTCGTCGACGAGGGCACCGCAAGCACCAGCGAGATCTTCGCCGGCGGCATGCAGCACCTGAAGCGCGCGCGCGTCTTCGGCACGCGCACGGCCGGCGCCGCACTGCCCGCGCTCACCGAGAAGCTGCCGAACGGCGACGTCTTCCTGCACGCCGTGGCCGACTACCGCCTGCCCGACGGCACCGCGCTCGAGGCCACGGGCGTGCGCCCCGAACGCGCCGCGCCGTATGCGCGCGCCGACTACGCCCGCGAGGGCGACCCCGCGATGGCCGACGCCGTGCGCTGGATCGCGGCGGAGAAGCAGGCCGCGAAGCGTGCGGCGTCCAGCGCACCGGCCGCACCGGCCGAAACGACCGAACGTCCCACCTCGGGATCGAACTGAACCCCCACGCACCCCGTACCCACCGACCCACCATGCACTCCACGCTCCGCACCGCCCTTCGCGCCGCCACCGCGGCATTCGCACTCGCCGCCACGGCCGTCGCCCAGGATGCGCCGAAGCAGGCGAAGCCCGCGGTGCCGGCCGGCGCACCCATCGCGCCCGCCAAGCCCACGCTCCCCCCCCCGCCGCGCGCCGCCGAGCCCGTGTTCAAGGAGCTGAAGGTCGACGGCGCCCTGCCCGCCGCCAAGGACGTGCTCACCAAGCACCTCGACGCGATCGGCGGCGCCGCCGCGGTCGGCGCGCACTCCAGCATGCGCAGCACCGGCAGCATCGACATCGCCGCCGCCGGCCTGAAGGGAACGATGGAGATGACCGCGATGGCACCGAACAAGGTGCTCGTCTCGATGGAACTTCCCGGCATGGGCGCCGTCCGCAGCGGCTTCGACGGCACCACCGGCTGGTCGATCGACCCGATGCGCGGCCCCAGCATCATGGGCGCCAAGGAGGCGGCCGAGCTGACGCGCGAGGCGAACTTCCGCCGCGACCTGGACCTTGCCACCGACCCGAAGGACGCCACGGTCACGGGGCTCTTCGAGTTCCAGGGCAAGCCCTGCTGGTGCGTCAAGGTCACCACCCCGGGCGGCATGGCCATGAACAACTACTACGACAAGGAGTCCGGCCTGATGTCGGGCATGACGATGAAGGCCGCGACGCCGATGGGCGAGGTGCCCGTCACCGTGTCGGTGGCCGAATGGAAGGACTTCGGCGGCGTGAAGGTCGCCACCAAGACCACCACCAGCATGATGATGGGCTCGCAGGTGATGACCGTCGACGCCGTCGAGTGGGACGCCGTGAAGCCCGAGGCCTTCGAGCTGCCCGCCGAGATCAAGGCCCTGAACGCGAAGCCCCAGGCCGCGCCGGCCGGCGGCGCCGCACCCGCCGCGCCGACGACTCCGGCCGCGCCAACGGTCCCCGCTGCCCCGAAGGCCCCCGCCGGCAAGTGATCGCCCCGCAACGACCCACCTCGGACACCCCATGAACGCAGTCACCATGCGCGCCGTGCGCAAGCGCTTCGGCAAGGTCGAAGCCGTGCGCGGCATCGACCTCGACGTGCCGGCCGGCAGCCTCACCGGCTTCATCGGCCCCAACGGCGCCGGCAAGAGCACCTCGATCCGGATGATCATGTCGATCATCCACCCAGACGAGGGCAGCGTGCAGGTGCTGGGGTCCGACGCGATCACGGCGAAGGACCGCATCGGCTACCTGCCCGAGGAACGCGGCCTCTACCGCCGCATGAAGGTCGGCGACTTCCTGTCGTACATGGCCACGCTGAAGGGCGTCCCGTCGCAGGGGATGCACCGGCGCATCGCAGGCTGGCTGGAGCGCGTGCAGCTGCAGGACGTCGCGAAGAAGCGCTGCCAGGAGCTTTCGAAGGGCCAGCAGCAGAAGATCCAGTTCATCGCGAGCGTGATCCACGAGCCCGAGCTCCTGATCCTGGACGAGCCGTTCAGCGGCCTGGACCCGGTCAACGCACGGCTCCTGAACCGGATGATCCGCGACATCCACGCCACCGGCCGGACGATCATCTTCAGCACCCACGTGATGCACCAGGCCGAGCAGCTCTGCGACCGGATCGTGCTGATCAACAAGGGCCAGAAGATCCTGGACGCGACGATGCCCGAGATCCACGCCCGCTTCGACCCGCGCACGGTCGAGGTGCAGCCCGTCGACGCCGACCCGCGCTGCGTGGAATCGCTGCGCGCGATCCCCGGCGTCGAGCGCGCCGAGTGGGTGCCCGAGCGCCGCGCGGCCGAGCTGCACGTGGCCCGCGGTGCCGACCCGCAGCACGTGATGCGCGCGGCGATGGCCGCCGTGCCCGTGCGTTCCGTCGAGCTGCGCCGCACGACGCTCGACGACGTCTTCGTCGAGCTGGTCGGCGAGGCCCTTCCCCCCAGCGAGGAGTCAGGCAATGGCTGACGCACGATCCGGGCACGCCATGCGCAAGGTCGCGGCGATCGCCTTCCGCGAGTTCAAGCACACCGCGCTCACCAAGGGCTTCATCTTCGGCGCGCTCATCGTCCCCGTGATCATGTTCGCCGCGATCGCCGCGATCGGTGCGCTGATCGGCTCGTCGATGGCACCGGTCTCGGGCACGCTGGCGGTGCTGGACGAATCGGGCCGCGTGGCGGCCTTCGCCACCGCCGAGCTGGCACCCGAGGCCACCGCGCGCGAGATGGCCGAGGCGCTCGAGCGCAACGCGACCATCATGCCCGGCGGGGCCGGCACGCAGGCCATGGCCCAGGCCGCGGAGCAGGCCTCGCGCATCGACGTCCGCGTCGAGCCCGTCACCGATCCCGCGCAGGAGGCCTCCCTCCGTGCCCGCGTGCAGGACGGGTCGCTGCTCGGACTGGCGATCGTCACGCCCGACGTCCTGAAGCCCGACCCGCGCGACGCGGATGGCAACGATGCCATCTTCACGCTCATCGTGCCGTCGAAGAGCCCGCCACGGCTGACGCGGCTCCTGGAGAAGTCCGTCGCGCGCGCGATCGTGAAGGCGCGCGTGCAGTCCGCCGGCAGCGACTACACGTCGCTCAACGCGCTGCTGAGCGTCCCCGAGACGTCGGTGCGCCGCCTGGCGGTCGACGGCACGGAGGCCAGCGAGAGCGTGGCCGCGAAGATGCTGCTGCCCGTCGGCTTCATGATGCTGCTCTGGATCAGCACCTTCACCAGCGGCCAGTACCTGCTGACCTCCACGATCGAGGAAAAGTCGAGCAAGGTGATGGAGGTCGTGCTGAGCGCCGTCAGCCCCCTGCAGCTGCTGATCGGAAAGATCCTGGGCTACGCGCTGGTCTCGGCCGTGATGCTGGTGATGTACGGCGGCATGGGCCTGGCGGGGCTCTCCGCCGCCGCGATGTCCGACCTGGTCTCGCCTTGGATGCTCGTCCTCATGGGCGTCTACTTCCTCATGGCGTTCGCCTTCGTCAGCACGATGATGGCGAGCGTCGGCAGCGCCGTGAACGACCTGCGCGAGGCGCAGAGCCTGGTCACCCCGGCGATGCTGATCCTGATGATCCCGCTCATCCTGTGGCTGCCGATCAGCGAGCAGCCCAACGGCATGCTGGCGACGATCATGAGCTTCGTCCCGCCCGCGATCCCCTTCGTGATGATGCTGCGCGTCACCGCCAGCAGCGAGCCGATCGCGCTGTGGCAGGTGCTGGCGAGCATCGTGTGGGGCTTCGGCTGGGTCGCCGTCTTCGTGTGGGCCGGCGCCAAGATCTTCCGCGTCGGCGTGCTGATGCAGGGCAAGCCGCCCACGCCGAAGGAGCTCCTCAAGTGGATCCGCATGGCGTGAGCGGCGCCGTGCCGCAGCCCGCCCGCCACGTCGCGGTGCAGCGCCGATGATGGGCGCGGTGGCCATGTTCGCGCTGCTGGCGGGCGCGCTCGCGTTCGTCGCGGTGGGCGTCGGCGCCGTGTGGTGGGCGCTCTTCCGCGACAAGGCGCGGGGCCGCCGCCGCTGCCCGCGCTGCTGGCACGACCTCTCGGCGACGCCGGGCATGACCTGCGGCGAGTGCGGTTTCGCGGCACGGGCCGAGGCCGACTTCGCACGCACGCGGCGGCGCTGGGGCGTGGCCGCGTTCGCACTGGCGCTGATCCTGGCGGTGGCCGGTTGGACGCGCCTGCAGGTGCTGAACGCGGGGATCGTCAACCTGCTGCCGAACGCGGTGATGGTGACGCTGGCCGGCTGGATCGACCCCGCGGACCTCACGGGCGAGATCCCGCGCGAGATCCGCCGGCGCCTCATGCTGGACGAATTCACGCCCGGGCAGCTGACCGAGATCGCCGAGGCGGTCGTCACCGCGCAGGCCGGGCGCGGGTTGCCGCCGCCGTTCGCGGCCTGGATGCTGCGCACCATCGGGGACGCCATGCCCGGGGCGTTCCAAACGAAGGGGGCGCGGACCGACGCGGAGCGGGCCGCCGCCGAGCGCGCGCTGATGGAGTGGCACCTCGGCATCGACGCGATCCTGCGCCGCCTGGGCACCACGCTCCGCGCCGAGGCCCCTCGTGCCTGGCCGGCAGGGCGCGCGCCCGCGGTGCCCGTGCGGGGGACGTCGTGGGGCCTGCGCGGCGAATGGCGCGCGCGGCTCGAGGGCACCGACACCTGGATCGTGCACGACTCCGCCGCCGACCCGCGCGCGGACTTCACGCCGCTCGTGGTGCCCGTGCCCGCCGCACGCGACGCCGACCGGATCGACGCGCGGATCCTGGTGCAGTCGCGCACCTGGGACGGCGAGCACGGCGCGTGGCGCGAGTGGCGCGACGAGCCCGCGCTCGAGGTCCACGCCCCGCTCGCACGCGGCGCGGCCGAGACCTTCCGCCCCGACCCCTCGCCCGAGCTGGACGCCGAGATGCTGCGCACCTTCCGCGAGCGCATCGTTGCCTGGCGCGACCGCATGCGCCCCGTCGGCATGCGCCACCTGCGCGGCACGTTCGCGGCGCCGCAGTGGGCCGACCTCTGCATCGGCGTGGCCTACGAGCTGCGCGAACACGGCCAGGTGCGCCGCCGCACGCGGTTCTGGTGGCGCGGCGGCACGTCCAGCCCGCAGTTCGGCTGGATCACCGAGCTGGAGGACCGCGATGCGCTGCTGCGGCTGGCGGACGCCGCGGCCGAGGGCGGCGCGCCGGACGGCTGGACCATGGCGATCCGCGCCGACCCCGACGCGGCGGCGTTCGCGCTTCCGTTCGATGCGAACCCGATGCCCATGGCGAGATGGTGGCCCGGCGAGGGCGAATGGACGCTGGACGTGGAATTCGGCGGGCGCTACGCGCCGCCGCGGCTGTTCCGGCCCGACCCCGTCACTCCGCCCGCTGCGGATCCTGCGCCGACGGCTCGCTAGCCTCGCCGCGAGGGTCGGGGAAGTGCGCCAGCACCACCGTGTGCAGCGACCCACGGCGCTCGGCACGCGCGCGCGCGATGAGCTGGACCATCCGCGCGATCAGCGCGTTCAGCTCCGCGCGCTGCCCGTCGTCCAGCCACGTGGTGTGCGAGACGGCATAGGCGCGGGCCGCGTCGCCCACACCGATCGGCTGCCCCTCGGCCGCGGCCGCCCACCTGCTGAAACGGCGCGACGCGTCGTCCATCAGCAGCTTCGAGGTGCGCGCGAGCCGCGCGATGCCGTGCGCGCGCTGCGGGTCGACCGGATGCAGGCTCATCGAGGGGCCGGGCGAATAGACGCGCTGCTTGCGGCCGTCGACCGATTCCTCGATGCTGACCACGAAGCCCGCGCGCTCCAGCTGCTCCAGGTGCGGGTAGAGCGAAGGCGCGGAACGGCCCGTCGCCTCAGCAAGCGAAAGGACGGTCGAGCGACCGAGCGCCTCGATCGCGGTGATGAGCTGCAGGCGTGCCGGCGATGCGGCGGCACGCCAGTGAATGTCGGTCCAAATGCCGGGCTGGGGGTCCGCGGGCGTGGGCATGCGACGGACAGACGCCCGGGGTGCCCCCGCGATTGCGCGCGCTTTCAGAAATCTGAAACGGAGATTCGCCCCCCCTTCGACGCGCGACCTGCCCTTCCTTACAATCGGCGCCATGCAGCGCTCCCTCTGGGCCCCGTGGCGAATGGCGTACCTGCGCTCGCTGGAGCACTCGGCCGCCACGGCCCGCGCAGGCGGCGCGAACGGCACGTCACCCGACTTCCTTTCCGACTACTGGGCGCATCCGGAACGGGATGCGGCACAGCTGGTCGTCTTCCGTGATTCGCGCGGGATGGTCCTGCTGAACCGCTATCCCTACAGCAACGGGCACCTGCTGGTGGCGCTTGGCCAGGCGCGCCCCACCATCGAGGAGCACGCCCCCGACGACCGCGCCCACTTCTGGCGGCTCATGGAGCTGGCCATGGCCCTCTGCGACGAGGCCTACCACCCGCAGGGCATGAACGCCGGCCTGAACCTGGGCCGCGCCGCCGGCGCCGGCCTGCCCGAGCACCTGCACGGCCACGTGGTGCCGCGCTGGGCGGGCGACACGAACTTCATGTCGGTCATAGGCGAGGTGCGGGTCATCCCCGACAGCCTGGAAGACGCCTACCTGGCCTACTGCGCCGCACTTCCGGCGGCGCTCCGCCGGACCGGGCTGCGACCGGGCTAGACTCATCCCCGGAACGACGGGGTCCGACCCCCCTGGGTGCTTGGTTCGTCGCCTATTTGCTCGAACCGATGCGGACCCCAAGGGATCGCCCCTTAATTGCTGCGACGATGACCATGCCTCCCTCGAGTGGAAGGTCGGGATCGACGGCAGGCGAGCCCACCTACGCTTGGGGTTCGAGCTTCGCTTCGGCCGGCCCCCGGTGGGGTCGGGCCCCGTCGGACCACCCCTGACCCTGCACCCCGCCCGCGCCACGGAGAGGCGCCCCCTTCGATGAAGGCCATCCCGCGTCCGCGCACGCTCGTCGACCTCGTCGCCGGCTGGCTTCGCGGCTTCCATCCCCGCTCGATCGCACCGATGCAGCGCGCCAACTACGCGCGCGAGCTGCTCTCGTGGGCGCTGCTGCCCATGATGCTGGGCGCCATCGAGGGCGGCACCATCTCGGTGCTGGTCAAGAAGGCGTGGACCGACGTGCCGGGCGTTCCGCCGGGACTGCTCGACTTCGCCGTCGCGGTGGTCAGCGCGGCGCCCAACTTCGCGAACCTCACCAGCTTCCTGTGGGCGCGCCTGGGCGCGGGCCGCGACAAGATCCGCTTCATCGCGGGCATCCAGGTGGTCACGTGCGCGTGCGTCGGCGCCGTCGCGCTGATGCCGGTCAACGCGTGGGGCCTGCTGGGCACGTGCTTCCTGGTGCTGGTGGCGCGCGTCTGCTGGACCGGCGTGATCACGGCGCGCACCGCCGTCTGGCGGCAGAACTACCCCAAGGAAAGCCGCGCCAGCATCGCCGGCAAGATGGCGACCATGCAGTCCGTCATGCTCGCGCTCGCGGGCTGGATCGTCGGCGCCAGCATGGACCTGAGCCCCGGCGCGTTCCACGTGGTGTTCCCGGTGCTCGCGGTCCTGGGTCTGTGGGGCAACCAGATCTTCCGGCGGATCCGCCTGCGCGGTGCCACGCGCCTGGCCCGCGCCGAGCGCGCCGAGGCCGGCCCCGTGCGCCTGAGCGCGAACCCCGCGAACGGCGCGCGCGCGGCGGGCGAGGCGCTCCGCACCAACTGGGACGTGCTGGCCCGCGACCGCGAGTACCGGCGCTTCATGACGTGGATGTTCGTCTTCGGCCTGGGCAACCTGATGATCGGCGCACCGCAGGCCATCTTCCTGGAGGACCGCCTGCACGCCACGTACCTGCAGGCGATCCTGGCCACCACGATCGTCCCGCTGGTCACCATGCCGCTGGTGATCCCGATGTGGGCGAAGCTGCTGGACCGCACGCACATCGTCCGCTTCCGCAGCATCCACGGCTGGACCTTCGCGCTGGCGGCGGGCGTGCTGTGGATCGCGGCGGTCGCGCAGCAGCTGTGGCTCTTCTACGTCGCCGGCGCGCTGATGGGCATCGGCTTCGCGGGCGGGTCGCTCGCGTGGAACCTGGGACACCAGGACTTCGCCACGCCCGAGCAGGACGGCCTCTACATGAGCGTGCACGTGACGCTGAACGGCATCCGCGGCGTCATCGCGCCGTTCGTGGCGGTCGGCCTCTACAACTGGCTGGGCGCGCGCGGCCTGGAGACCTGGGCGTTCTTCGCGTGCTTCGTCGTCAACGTGCTCGGCGTGCTCGGCTTCGCGTGGCACTGGCGCGACATGCGCCGCCGCGAGGCCGCCTTCGACCGCGCCGGCCGCCAGGCCTCGATCGACGAGGACGCGCCGATGGGCCGGATCCAGGCGTCGATCGACCGCGGGGATTGAGCGGCCCCGTCCGCCAATGTCCGGTATCCCGGGGCAGCGCGCGGGGAATTCCCATCGGACCCGCGCCGGGCCCCGGTATCCTCCGCCGTTCTGCCCCCTGCGCGTTGCACGGGGCATCCGCACCGCCGCATGGTGACGCGCGTCGCCACGGCCAGCCACGCACCATCAGAAAGACATCATGGTCGATTACAACCTGATCGAGGACATCAACCTCGATCTCACCGAGCTCGAGTCCGCACTCTCCGGGATCGCCAGCGGCACCGCCGTCGGCGGCGCGGAACCCAAGAGCATCGAAACCGGCAGCATCCTCAAGGGCAAGGTCGTCGGCATGTCCGGCGACTTCGTCATCGTCGACGTGGGCCTCAAGAGCGAGGGCCAGGTCGCCAAGACCGAGTTCGAGGACACCGGCGTCGCCATCGGCGACGAGGTCGAGGTCCTCCTCGAGCAGATGGAGGACGCCGAGGGCTCGGTGGTCCTCAGCAAGCGCAAGGCCGACCGCATCCGCGGCTGGGAGCAGATCCTGGTCACGCGCAAGGAAGGCGACGTCGTCGAGGGCAAGGTCGTCCGCAAGATCAAGGGCGGCCTGCTGGTCGACATCGGCGTGCCGGTGTTCCTGCCCGCATCGCAGGTCGACGTCCGTCGTCCGGGCGACATCGGCGACTACGTCGGCCGCACCGTGCGCGCGTCGATCCTGAAGATCGACGAGGAGCGCAAGAACATCGTCATCAGCCGCCGCAAGCTCATCGAGGAGGAGCGCGAGGCCGCCAAGGCCAAGCTGCTCGGCGCGGTGAAGGAAGGCGACATCGTCCGCGGCACCGTCACGAACATCGCCGACTTCGGCGCGTTCATCGACCTGGGCGGCCTGGACGGCCTGCTCCACATCACCGACATGAGCTGGGGCCGGGTCAACCACCCGACCGAGATCGTGAAGATCGGCGACGAGGTCGAGGTCAAGATCCTGAACATCGACCGTGAGCGCGAGAAGATCGCCCTCGGCCTGAAGCAGAAGGAGACCTCGCCCTGGGAGGAGATCGAGAAGAAGTACCCGGTCAACAGCCGCGTCAAGGGCAAGGTCGTCAGCCTCATGT
>JBEIFT010000055.1:0-12813 GCA_040382255.1 Phycisphaeraceae bacterium | reverse complement strand
GTGGGTCGGGCCGGGGCTCGGGCTCGCGCCGGATGTCGTCGAGTCGCTCAAGGCCAGCGGCGCCGAGCGCTTCGGCGCCGCGCCCAAGCTGGCGGCGGCCGCGACGGCGGGCGAGCAGGGGCTGGGCACGGCGTGGCTGCAGATCGCGCGGCAGATGATCCCGTCGAACCCGTTCGCGGCGATGGCCGAGGGCCAGCCGCTCGGGATGATCGTGTTCGCGATCGTGCTGGGCACCGCGCTCGCGCTCTCGGGCGACGTGGCGCGGCCCGCGATCCGCGCGATCGAGGGGCTGAACGAGGCGCTCCTGCGCGCCGTGGGCTGGATGCTGTGGGTGATCCCGGTCGGCGCGCTGCTGCTCGTGGCGTCCAGCGTCGGGCGCATCGGGCTGGCGGAGCTGCTGGGCCCGCTCGGGCTCTACATGGCGGTGGTGATCGGCGGCCTGGCGCTGCACGGTTTCGTGGTGCTGCCGCTCTTCCAGCTGGCGCTCGGGGGCGGCAACCCGTGGAAATTCATGTGGGCGATGCGCGAGGCGCTCGCCACCGCGTTTGCGACCAGCAGCTCGAGCGCGACGCTGCCCGTCACCATCCGCGTCTGCGAGACCGCGGGCGGCTGCTCGCGCAAGGCCACGCGCTTCTGCGCGCCGCTGGGCGCGACGCTCAACATGGACGGCACGGCGCTCTACGAGGCCGTCGCGGTCGTGTTCCTGTTCCAGCTGTACGGCGTGCACCTCTCGACGGGCGAGCTGGCCGTGGTGGTCGTCACCGCGACGCTCGCCGCGGTGGGCGCGGCCGGCATCCCGAGCGCCGGGCTCGTGACCATGGTGATCGTGATCACCGCGGTGAATTCCTCGCTGGGCGCCGAGCGCCTCCCCGTGGGCGCGATGGGCATCATCATCGGCGTCGACCGGCTGCTCGACATGTGCCGCACCACGGTGAACGTGTGGGGCGACATGGGCGCGGCGCGGGTGATGACGCGGATCGCGCGGGATTGAAGGCTGGCGCCGCGTGGCGCCGGCCCTCACTTCTTCTCGATCAGCGTCACCTTCATCCCGCAGTCCTCGATCTGCTGCGGGTCGATCGGGCCGGGGGCGTCGATCATGAGGTCGCCGCCGGACTGCGTCTTCGGGAACGCGATCACGTCGCGGATGTTCTCGGTGCCCACCAGGTGCATGACCAGGCGGTCCAGGCCGAAGGCGATGCCGCCGTGCGGCGGGGCGCCGTGGCGCAGGGCGCTCAGCAGGAAGCCGAACTTCAGCTCGGCGTCCTCCTTGGTCAGGCCGATGAGCTTGAAGACCTTCTCCTGCACGTCCATGCGGTGGATGCGGATGGAGCCGCCGGCGATCTCGCTGCCGTTGACGACCAGGTCGTAGCCGGCGCTCAGGCAGCCGCCGGGGTTCGACTCCAGGAAGTCGAACTGGTCCGGGTTCGGGCTGGTGAACGGGTGGTGCATCGCGACCCAGCGCTTGCCCTCGTCGTCCCAGTCGAACATCGGGAAGTCGATGACCCAGAGGAACTTCCACTCCTTCTCGTCGACCAGGCCGAGGTCGCGGCCGACCTTCAGGCGCAGCTCGCCGAGCGCCTTGGTGGCGGCGTCCCAGTTGTCGCCGACGATCAGCACGCTGTCGCCGGGCTGCAGGCCCAGGCGGGCGACGAGCGCGTCCTTGAACGGCTCGAGGTGCTTCGCGACGCCGGTGTCGAAGCCGTTCGCGGTGAACTTGGCCACGGCCACGCCGCCCACCTTGAACTGCTTGGCGAACTCGGTGTAGCCGTCGGTCATCTTGCGCGTGAGCTTCTCGGCGCCGCCGGGGACGCGGATCGCCTTCACGCAGCCGGCGCGGCCGGCGCGGCTCTTCGCGAGCGCCTGCTGGAAGACCTGGAAGTCGCTGGCCTTCACGATGTCGGAGATGTCGCGGATCTCGAGCGGGTTGCGCAGGTCGGGGCGGTCGATGCCGAAGCGGTCCATCGCCTCCTGCCAGGTCATGCGCTGGATCTGCCCGATGTCGTAGCCCAGCACCTCCTGCCAGATGGCGCGGGCGAAGCCGCCCATCATCGCCATGACGTCCTCGCGGTCGACGAAGCTCATCTCGAGGTCGATCTGGCTGAACTCGGCCTGGCGGTCGGCGCGCGGGTCCTCGTCGCGCAGGCACTTGCAGATCTGGATGTAGCGGTCGAAGCCGGCCACCATGAGGATCTGCTTGAAGAGCTGCGGGCTCTGGGGCAGGGCGTACCACATGCCCTGGTGCAGGCGCGCCGGCACGATGAAGTCGCGCGCGCCCTCGGGCGTGCTCTTGATGAGGAGCGGCGTCTCGATCTCGGCGAAGCCGTTCTGCGTGAAGTAGTCGCGCGCCAGCTTGGTGACCTTGCTGCGCGTGCGCAGGATGTGCTGCATGCGCGGGCGGCGCAGGTCGATGTAGCGGAACTTGAGGCGCGTCTCCTCGCCGATCCTCTCCGCCTCGTGCTCGTCGGGCAGGATCGGGGGGTTCTCGGCCTTGTTGAAGATCTCGAGCTCCTCGGCGACCAGCTCGACCTCGCCGGTGGCGAGCTTCGGGTTGGGGTCGCCGGCGCGCTTGCGCAGCGTGCCGCGGACGCCGATGACGTCCTCGCGGCGGAGCGCCTTCGCCTTCTGCACGACGTCGGGGTGGCCCTGCTCGAGGTCGAAGACGACCTGGCAGAGGCCGTCGCGGTCGCGGAGGTCGATGAACAGCAGGCCGCGACCCTGGTCGCGGTAGGTGTTCACCCACCCGTTGAGGGCGATGGTCGAGCCGGCGTCGGCGAGGCGGGGCTGTCCGCAGAAGTGCGTGCGCTTGAGCATGGGAAGGGCGGGAGGATAGGGTCTATCCTGCCCCCGTGCCCACCGTCCTGCTGACCGCGTTCGAGCCCTCCGGCGATGCCCACGCCGCACCGCTGGTGCGCGCGCTGCGGGAAACCGCCCCGGACGTGCGCGTGGTGGGCTGGGGCGGTCCGCGCATGCGCGCCGCCGGCTGCGAGATGGCCGGCGAGACCGCGCGCGACGGGGCCATGGCGCTGGCGGGGTTCAGCAAGATCGCGACCGTGCGCCGGACGGTGCACGAGATCCGCGCGTGGGCGGCGAAGAACCCCGTGGACGTGCACGTGCCCGTCGACAGCCCCGCGGCGAACTGGCACATCGCGAAGTGGATGAAGGCGCGCGGGCGCGGCGCGGCCGGCGGGTCGCGCGTCGTGAACCTGGTGGCGCCGCAGCTCTGGGCGTGGGCGCCGTGGCGCATCCGCAAGTGGCGCCGCACGAGCGACGCGATCCTCTGCCTGCTGCCGTTCGAGGAGGCGTGGTTCACGTCGCGCGGCGTGCGGGCGCACTTCATCGGGCACCCGGTGCTCAGCCACCCCGTGGGCGACGAGGCGCGTGCACGCGCCGCGGCGTTCCCCGCCGGCGCGCCGAAGCTCCTGCTCCTGCCCGGCAGCCGTTCCAGCGAGGTGCGCGCCAACATGCCGCGCATGCTCGAGGTGTTCCGCGCGGTGTCGCGCACGCGCCCTGGCCTGGTGGGCCTGGTGATGGCCGCGAACGACGCGCTTGTCCCGCTGGTGCGCGATGCCGCGCACGGTGCCGCATGGCCCGCGAACCTGCACGTGGCGTCCGGCGACCCCGACGCCGCGATCGCGTGGTGCGACTGCGCGCTGAACGTCAGCGGCACCGTGAGCCTTGACCTGACGCACCAGCGCAAGCCGATGGTGGCGCTCTACATGACGGGCCTGGTCAGCATCGCGGGCAGCAAGGTGCTGCTCTCGATGCACGACCGGCTGCTGCCGAACATCGTGGCGGGCCGCCGGATCGTGCCGGAATTCGTGCCGTGGGGCGGGGCGGTGCGGCCGGTGGTGGACGCGCTGGGCGCGCTGCTCGACGACCCGCGCCTGCGCGCGCGCACGTCGCGCGACCTGGACGCCGTCGCGCGCCGCTTCGAAGGACACGACCCCGGCCGCGAGGCAGCCGGGGTCGTGCTGGGGTTCATCGAACGCGGTCACGCGTGAGCGCGCCGCGGGCGTGGTTCACTTGATCGGCTCGAAGCTGAACGTCTGGCCGCCGATGACCGCCTCGGCCATCAGGCCCTCGGGCGTGATCACGTAGCTGGCGACGCCGTCCTTGTAGGGCACCACGGTGCCGGTGCCGGCGCCCGCCGCCACGGCCGACGCGCCCGCGTTGAAGGCGACCTCGCCGCGCTTGAACTTGTCGAACGCGCCCTTGTCCTGGAAGAACGTGACCTGCGCGTAGCTCTGGCCGCCGATCTGCGCACCGATGGTGCCGCCGCCGACCGAGCTCTTGCCGACCAGGTTGCCGCCCTGGAACACCAGGCCGCCGCCGCCGAAGCCGCCGATGATGAAGCCGCCCTTGCCGATCGAGGGATACACGGCGTAGGCATAGGCCTTGCCGAACTCCTTCGCGGCCACGGGATCCTTCTTCTTGAACTTCGCGATGGTGGCGTCGACGTCCTCGCGCGTCGCCTGCTGCTTCTCCTCGGTGGTCATCTTGCTGTCGGAGCAGCCGGCCGGGAGGGCGATCGAGGCGAACAGGACGCAGGACGCGAGTGCGGTGTGGATCTTCATGGCGTGGAGGATAGCGGGCGGGCGGCGCGCCGCGCCGGCTCAGGCCCCGCCGCGCTGGACCTGCACCACCGCCACCGCCGCGACCGCGTGCCCGATTCGGTCCGCGATCGGCACGAACCGCACGCGCGGCACGTCGACCGGCAGGCCCTCGACGCGCAGCGTGCGCTCGAACGCCTCCAGGTCGCGCCGTGCGTCCGCTTCGTCGCGCGCGAACAGCACCATCGCCAGGAATGCGTGCCGGATGCCCTCGGCCGTCGCCAGGCGCACGATGTCCTCGCTGGGCGCCCCCAGTAGCTCGGCTGCGTAGCGGCCGTTGGGGGCGTCGGCGTGGAAGACGCGCGCGGTCTTGACCTCGATCCACGCCGCGTCGGCCAGGTCGACGGCGTCCGTCGGCGCGAAGAGGTCGGGCTCGTCGTCCGGGGCCCGGAGCGCACGGCCGTCCGGGCAGGCGACCAGGTCGCACCGCTCGCCCCGCGACCGCCGGCGTTCGGCCCGCGCGGCCGGGTAGCGCTGCTCCACGTGCACGGCATGGCCCGCCGCCCGCAGGCCGTCCGCCAGCACGGGGTGGAGCGCGGTCTCCTCCAGCGTGTCGATCCCGAACGGGCTCTGCTCGGCGTCGCGGGTGGCGGCGGCGGCGGCAAGCCCGTCGGCAAGTGCGTCGGCAAGGTCGGCAGGACCGATCATCCGGCCCTATTATCACACGCCATGATCCGCCGGACAGCCTCCATCGTCGCTGCGCTCACGGGCGCGGCGTTTCTTTTCGCCGCCGCGCCCGCCCCCGGGGACGGCGGCACGCTGAAGATCGTCAGCAGCCTTCCGCGCACCGGCAGCGCCAACAGCCAGACCACCTCGATGGTCAACGGCATCAAGATGGCGATCGAGGAGCGCGGCGGCAAGGTCGACGACTGGACCATCTCGTACGAGGACTGGGACGACGCCAGCCCGCAGAAGGGCAACTGGGACCCGGCCGTCGAGGCCGCCAACGCCAACAAGGCCGCCGCGGACACGCAGATCGTCGGCTACATCGGGACCTACAACTCGGGCGCCAGCAAGATCGCGATGCCGATCCTGAACAAGGCCGGCCTGGTCATGATCAGCCCCGGCAACACGTACCCCGGCCTGACGAAGCCTGGCACCGGCGAGCCGAACGAGCCGCGCATCTACCGCCCCTCGGGCAAGATCAACTACTTCCGCGTCGTCCCCACCGACGACATCCAGGGCGCCGTGGCCGCCGAGTTCTGCATGAAGGACCTTTCCGCGAAGAAGGCCTTCGTCCTGCATGACCGCGAGCTCTACGGCAAGGGCATCGCCGACGTCTTCAAGAAGACCTCGGAGGCCGCCGGCATGCAGATCGTCGGCTTCGAGGGCATCGACGCGAAGGCATCGAACTACCGCTCGCTGGTCACCAAGATCCGCGCCGCCAACCCCGACGTCGTCTTCTTCGGCGGCACCACCCAGACCAACGCGGCGCAGATCCTGAAGGACCTGCGCGCCGGCGGCTGCAAGGTGCCCTTCGTGAGCCCGGACGGCACCTTCGAGGAGGCCTACATCGAGGCCGCGGGCAAGGAGAACATGGAGCGCGACGAGAAGGGCGGCGGCGGCGTGTACATCACGTTCGGCGGCCTGCCCGCCAACGAACTGAAGGGCGCCGGCGCCGAGTTCGTCAAGCGTTACGTCGCCAAGTTCGGCAAGGAGCCCGAGGGCTACGCGGTGTACGGCTACGAGGCATCGCGCGTGCTGCTCGACGCGATCGACCGCGCCGACACCAAGGACCGCGCCGCGATCCTGGCGGCCGTCGCCGCGACCAAGGACTTCACCGGCCCGCTCGGCACGTGGAGCTTCGACCTGAATGGCGACACCACGAACCGCACCATGAGCGTGAACACCGTGAAGAACGGCAAGTTCGAGTTCGTGAAGGCTTCCGGCACCGCGCCCGCGCAGGACCACTGATGCTTCGAGCCGCCGCGGCCGCGGAGAACCTCGCGATCGCCGTCCTCGGCCAGGCCGGGGCGGTGCTGCCTGCGTTCGGCGCGGACGGGCAGCTGTCCGGCCAGGAGGTCTTCGCGCAGCAGCTGGTGACCGGCCTCTCGAACGGGATGATCATCGCGCTGATCGCCATCGGCTACACGATGGTGTACGGCATCATCGAGCTGATCAACTTCGCGCACGGCGACCTCTGCATGCTGGGCGCGTTCCTGGCGCTGACGATCGTCGGCGCGCTGGGGATGGCCGAGTGGTCGGGCGTCGGCGGGCTGGGCGGCGTGGTGCTGCTGCTCTTCTCGGCGGCGGTGTTCTGCGGCGGGCTGAACTGGTCGATCGACCGGCTGGCGTACCGGCCGCTGCGCAAGGCCAGCAAGCTGAGCCTGCTGGTCAGCGCGATCGGCGCCAGCTTCATCCTGGTGAACCTGGGACTGTTCTGGGGCGGCCTGCCGATGGACGTCTTCGCGGGCGGCTCCTCGAGCGCCGCGCCGAAGGACTTCCCCGCGATGGTCTCCAACCGCGACGTGCTGACGCTGGGCGACGTGCGCTGGACGCTGAACGACCTGCTGGTGCTGGCCGTCACCGTGCCGCTGATGGTCGCGCTCACGGTGCTCGTGAAGTTCACCAAGCTCGGCAAGGCGATGCGCGCCGTCGCGCAGAACCCGACCGCCGCGCAGCTGATGGGCATCGACGTCGACCGCGTGATCGGGTCGACGTTCTTCATCGGCGGCGCGCTGGGCGGCTTCGCCACGGTCGTCTACAGCCTCTACAACAACACGATCAGCTTCCAGATGGGCTACCGCATGGGCATGGACGCGTTCATCGCGGCGGTGCTCGGCGGCATCGGCAACCTGCCCGGTGCGGTGCTCGGCGGCCTGCTGATCGGGGTGGTGCGCTCGATGAGCGACCAGTACATCGAGGCGCGCTGGACCAACGCGGTGGTGTTCGGGATCCTGATCCTGATCCTGGTGTTCCGGCCCTCGGGCCTGCTGGGCGCCAAGCTCCGGGAGAAGGTGTGACCATGGCCGCCCCGCGCCGCAAGAGCTGGCTCCTCCCCGGCATCGCGCTCGCGGCGGCGGTGGCGCTGCCGTTCGTCGATGCGCGCCTGCCGCAGGAGTGGCAGCTCTCGCAGCCGGTGGTCGACGTCTTCGTCTACGCGATCCTGGGGCTGGCGCTCAACGTGCTGACCGGCTTCACGGGGCTCCTGAACCTGGGCGTCGCGGCGTTCGCCGCGCTGGGCGTCTACGCGTTCGCGATCTTCACCTGCGACATCTACCCGTTCCAGCTGGGCTTCTGGGGCGGCCTGTGCGCGGCGCTTCTGACCGGCGCGGTGGCCGGCCTGGCGCTGGGCGCGCCCACGCTGCGCGTGCGCGGCGACTACCTGGCGATCGTCACGCTGGGCTTCGGCGAGATCGTCAAGGACGTGCTGGTGAACCTGGAGCCGATCACCAAGGGCACGCAGGGCATCAACCCGCTGCCCAAGCCGTCGCTCTTCGGGCAGGAACTGGGCGCGACGGGGCAGTACCTGCTGATCCTGGGCATCCTGATCGTGGTGGTGCTGGCCTGCCGCGCGCTGGAGCGCAGCCGCATCGGCCGTGCGTGGATCTCGATCCGCGAAGACGAGCTGGCCAGCCGCGCGATGGGCATCCAGCCCGACCGCACCAAGATGCGCGCGTTCGCGACGTGCGCCGCGCTGGCCGCACTGGCCGGCGCGCTGATGGCCAGCCGGCTCTCGAGCTCCGGCGAGCCGAACAACTACGACTTCCAGCTCTCGATCCTGGCGCTCTGCATCGTGATCGTGGGCGGCATGGGCAGCATCCGCGGCGTGCTCCTGGGCGCGCTGGTGATGGTCGGGTTCAACTCGATCCTGCTGGAGAAGCTGACGCGCGCGATCGGCACGCCCGACGCGCCGATGCCGGACGCGCTGGCGCACGCGCAGGGACTGGAGAAGGCGGGCGTCTTCCTGCGCTCGTGGGCGCAGAACGTGCTGCTCAACCCGACCAACTGGAAGTTCCTGCTCTTCGGCCTGGCGCTCGTGCTGATGATGATCTTCCGTCCGCAGGGCTTCCTGCCGCCGGTGGGCGAGCACGAGGACCCGCCGAAGGACCACGACGGCGCCAAGGGGAAGGGAGCCGCGGCATGAGCGGGCAGCCACTCCTGGAGGTCCGTGGCGTGACCATGCGCTTCGGCGGCCTGGTCGCCAACGAGAACGTCGACCTCTCGATCGAGCGCGGGCAGATCTTCGCGGTGATCGGCCCGAACGGCGCCGGCAAGACCACGCTGTTCAACGCGATCACCGGCATCTACCCGCCCACGGAGGGCTCGGTGCTCTTCGACGGCCACGCGATCGAGCGCACCTGGAGCGGCCGCTCGCTGCGGAACGCGCTGCTGGTCGGCGCGACCAGCGCGGTCGTGGCGGTGGTGGGCCTGAACGCGACGCACCTCTGGAAGCACGCGATCGTCTCCAACTACGCCTATGGCGAGGCGTTCCCGTGGGGCAAGGCGGTCGGCGACCTCTTCGGCGGGCTGGCCGAGACCGGCTGGATGGGCGGCGCGCTGCCTGCGGCGCTCGGCTTCGCGATGGGCGTGATGGCGTTCGTCGCGATCTGGAAGTCGCAGCGCCGTACGCCGGACATGATCGCGCGCGGCGGCATCGCGCGCACGTTCCAGAACATCCGCCTGTTCCCCGAGATGAACCTGGTCGAGAACGTGCTGGTCGGCATGGACCAGCACTTCCGTTCCGGCTTCTTCAGCTGCCTCTTCCGGCCGCCGTGGTTCTGGAAGGAGAAGGAGGCGATGCGCCGCAAGGCCTACGAACTGCTGCGCTTCGTGAACCTGGAGCGCAGCGCCGCCGAGCTGGCGCGCAACCTGCCGTACGGTCACCAGCGCCGCCTGGAGATCGCGCGCGCGCTGGCGACCGGCCCCAAGCTGATCCTGCTGGACGAGCCCGCCGCGGGCATGAACCCGTCCGAGAGCGCGGACCTGATGGCGCTGATCCGCCGCATCCGCGAGAGCGGCATCACGGTCGTCCTGATCGAGCACGACATGAAGGTCGTGATGGGGATCAGCGACCGAGTCGCCGTGCTGCAGTACGGCAAGAAGATCGCCGAGGGCACGCCCGAGCAGATCAAGCGCGACCCCGTCTGCATCCAGGCCTACCTTGGCACGGAGGTGCTGGGATGAGCGCCGGCACCGCACCGCTCCTGAAGGTCGAGGGCCTGAAGTGCGCCTACGGGCAGGCCGAGATCCTGCACGGCGTGGACCTGGAGGTCCGCCAGGGCGAGATCGTCAGCCTGATCGGCGCCAACGGCGCAGGCAAGTCCACGACGCTCATGTGCCTCTCGCGCGTCAACCGCGTGCGGGCCGGGCGGATCACCTTCGACGGCCACGACATCACCGGCATGCGCCCCGAGCAGGTGGTGCGCCTGGGCCTGGTGCAGGTGCCCGAGGGCCGGCGCATCTTCCCGCGCCTGACCGTGCGCGAGAACCTGGAGATGGGCGCCTTCATCCGCCGCGACCGCGACGGCATCGAGGCCGACCTGCGCCGTGCGTACGACCTCTTCCCGATCCTGCGCGACCGCAGCGCCCAGCAGGGCGGCACGCTCAGCGGCGGCGAGCAGCAGATGCTGGCCATCGCGCGCGCGCTGATGAGCCGGCCGAAGATGCTGATGATGGACGAGCCCTCGATGGGCATCGCGCCGATCCTGGTGGCCAAGATCTTCGAGACCGTGCGCGACGTGCTGCGCGCGCAGGGCATGACGATCCTGCTGGTCGAGCAGAACGCCAACGCCGCGCTGCGCATGAGCGACCGCGGCTACGTGCTGGAAACCGGGAACATCGTCCTGTCGGGCACGGGCCAGGAGCTGCTGGGCGACCCGCGCGTGCGCGCGGCGTACCTGGGCGAGTGACCCCGCGCGCGGTTCCCGCAGTGAATCGTGCGCTTGGTCGCGCGCGCGCGCGGCCCTAGACTCCGTTCCAGCACATGCGCACCTTCCAGCTCCGAAGCGATCTCGAGCGCCACAGCGTCAACGGCTACCGGCTCCCCCTGGGGCTGGAGCCGATCGACCTTCCGGCGCCGGTCCAGGGCTACACGCTGGAGTTCGTCGAGGGCGACGACAACGCGCCCGACACCTACCGCTTCTACGCGGTGACCAGCTTCGAGCGCCTGGCGCCGCTGGTGCACGACCTGTTCGAGGCGCTGCCCGACGAGGTGTTCCCGCTGGTCGAGGTGGGCTCCAAGGACGCCTTCCGCGCCGTGGACATCTTCAGCGCGCGCGAGCCCGTGCCCTACGACGATTTCTTCGAGGCCTGGCGCGAGTTCGAGCAGGTGATCCTGGAGGACGGGTCGCTGGGCGCCGGCGCGCAGGGGGACGAGCCGTACATGGAGGTCTTCGTCGACAGCTGGAAGGGCGTCGAGGTCCAGGCGCCCGTGGACCTGCGCGAGGAGATCGAGCGGATCATGGCGCTGCACGGCCTCGAGGAAGTGCCCGAAACGTGGCCGCCCGACATCGACCGCCGCGCCGAGCCGCCGCTCCTGGTGCGCGAGATCCTGGTGCTGGACGACGAGGAGTGCCCGGACATCGACGAGATCCTCTTCCAGCTTCGCGAGTCGTGGGGCCTGGAGCTGGAGATCGACCCCGACCAGAACCTGGACGAGGCGGGCCGCCGCCTGGGCCGCACGCTGTGGCACGTGATCGCGATCGTCGAAAGCACCGACGAGGAGCACCCGCGCGCGGCGTACGTGATGGCGTGGGCCACCGCCGCCAGCCTGGGCGAGGTGCAGCGCATGATCCAGGCGCGCCTGGAGGACCAGGACGAGTGGGCCTTCCACGGCCAGTGGTACGCGACGGACCGCGTGGCCTACGACGAGCGCCCCGACGACCTGTCGGACCTGCCGCCGCGCCGCTCGCGCAGCGAGGTCCACAAGCTGACGATCGAGCCGGCGTGACCGCGGCGTGCGGCGTCAGCCCTTCATGGGTTCCGTGAAGGACGAATCGCGCGCGCCGTACAGGCCGCGCTTGCGCACGTACGCGGCCACCGCGGGCGTCAGCATGTCGGCGACCGGCTCGCCCGCGGACAGGCGGCGGCGGATCTCGGTGGACGAGACCTGCACGGGGTCGATCGGCAGCGTCCAGCGCAGCCAGCGCTCGGCCCAGGTTTCGTCGAACGCGGCGCGCACCAGGTCCGGCCAGTCCTCGCGCGTGTGCGGCGGGCGCAGCGCGACCGCTGGCCCGGCCAGCGTGGTCAGCCGTTCCCAGTCGCGCCACGTGCGGAAATTCAGCGCCTGGTCGCTTCCCACCACCAGCCTCAGCGGGCCCGACATGATCGCGCCGTCCGCCTGCATCTGCAGGATGCGCTGCACGGTGTCGATCGAGTAGCAGGGGGCCGCGGACTCGACCTCGATGCGCAGGACCTGCGTGTCGGCGAGGTCGGCGAACGCCAGCTCGCACATCGCGACGCGCTCGGCCGGCGGCGCGGCGGTCTCGGCGCGCTGCGGGTTGCGCCACGCGGGCACGACCAGCAGCTGCTTCGCCCCCAGCAGTGCGTCGATTCCCTTGGCGAGCTCGACGTGCCGGCGGTGCGGCGGGTCGAACGTCCCGCCGAAGATCACGATCGGCCGGTCGACGGGCACGGTGGCGGGCGTGGGCTCGGTCATGGCAGGGGCGGCATTGGACTCGAATGCCCGAGGCCGCGCTCGTTCGCGTCGAGCTGCAGCAGCGCGTCGCGCACCGACCGCATCGCCGCGCGCGACCGGCGGCCGAGCGCGATCACCGACGGCAGCATCCAGGGACGCGTGGCCAGGTCGCCGGCGACGGTGCCCAGCTCGGTCTCGCCCCAGCGGTTGGTCCAGCGCTCGATGCCCGCGGGGAGCCGGTCGTCGACGGTGTCGCTGATGCCGCGCACGATCGCCCAGCGCCAGCCGCGCGTGGTCGCGGTCTCGGCGAAGGCGGCTGACTCCATGTCGACGATGTCGGCACCGTGCTCCGCCGCGGCGGCCTGCTTGGCGGCGGGGTCGGCCAGCGGGGCGTCCACCGAGAGGCAGGACGCGCGCCGGCCGGTCCAGCTTGGTGGCACGACGGCCGGCCAGGTGCGGCCGCCCGCGTCGCGGACGCTCGATACCCGCATGGCCCCGGCCTTGCAGTGGTCCGTCAGGCCCCCGGCGACCCCGGCCAGGATGACCAGGCTTCCCGGCGGCAGGACCGCAAACTGGCCCCAGCGCCGCACCTGCGCGGCTCCGGGCCCCGTGCAGGCCAACGCC
>JBEIFT010000054.1:0-12981 GCA_040382255.1 Phycisphaeraceae bacterium | reverse complement strand
GGCATGACCCCCGGCCCCACGTGCCCGTCCTTCGCGATGCGCGCGGCGCTCCCGGCCCTCGTCCTGGCCGGCGCGCTGCTTGCATGCGGCTGCGTGCGCCGCGAGATCGAGATCACCTCCACCCCGCCCGGCGCGCTGCTGACCCTGAACGGCCGCGAGGTCGGCCGCACGCCCGTGACGGTCGAGTTCACCTTCGACGGCACCTATGACGTGCGCCTGCGCCTGGACGGGTACGACCCCGTGATCGGCAGCGGGCGCACCGACACGCCGGTGTGGGACTTCGTCGGCGCCGACCTGGTGGCCGAGGTGTTCCCGGCGGAACTGCACCGCGTGGACCGGTGGCACTTCGAGATGGTCCCCGAGGCGAAGGCCGAGGCAGGGCTGATGGACCGCGCCAATGCGGCGCGCGAGGCCGCCCGCGCGATGCCGCGCCCGAGCGGGCTCACGGAGACGCCGTCTCCGGCCCCGGTCGCCACGCCCGAGCGTGGGCCCGCAGGATCTCGTTGAGCCGTCGGTTTGCGGCGGGCCACTCGTAGCCATCCAGGCGGTCGACCGATTCCCAGCGGCACTCCGCGGCGGACAGCGGGCGCGCGTCGGCGCCCGTCGGTGCGTCGAAGGCCACCAGCGTCAGCCGCAGGCGGCGTTCGGCCGGCAGGTGCGGGTCATGCTGATCGACGCTTCCCAGCACATGGCCCGTAGCGGCGGGGAGCGCGATCCCCGTCTCTTCGGCCAACTCGCGGCGGGCGGCGTCGGCGGGGGGCTCCCCTGGGTCGGCCTTCCCGCCGGGCAGCTCCCAGAGGCCGCCCCGGATCGCGTCGGCCAGGCGGCGGGCGATCAGGACCTCGGGCCCGCCCGGGCCCATGCGAAGAAGGGCCGCGACCGCGATCTGGAGGGGTGGCTCTGGGGCGCTCATAAACGGCTCGGACGCTGGGAATTCAGGGTTTTTCCCGGGATGCTGGCCGAATGGTCGACCCCGCCTTCCGGCCCGACGATACCGTGTTTTGCTCGCCCTTTCGGGCGTCCCAAGCTTCTTCGCGGTCTCGGTGAATTCCGGGGCCGCCAACCTGCGCCGTCGGACGTGTCGGAGCGTCCGACGGCGCGCTTTTTGCGTCGTCATACTGCGCACATGCAACGCACGGCGACCTTCGGCATCCTGGTGCTTCCGCTCCTCGCTGCGGCTCCCGCAATGGCGGCCGGGCCGTTCGACGCGTTCGTCGGGCTGCCGCAGGTGGCGCAGGCTTCGGGCACGGAGCAGGCCGCACCGGGCAGCGCTGGTGCCGCCGCGTCGACGGACGCCTCGGCGCCACAGCCGCGCGCCGTCGCGAAGCGCTTCGGCGCGCGCGACACGGTGCGCCTCGACGTCGAGGGCGACTGGATCTGCGACTGGGCGGGCCTCGACATCGCCCAGGGGCGCGTGGGCATCGCGTGGTTCTTCGCCGACGACGTCGAATGGGCGATCTACGGGCAGGGGAGCGCGATCTGGCAGCCGGGCGAGGACGCCGCCGCCGGTGGGTTCGACTTCGAGCTGCGTTGGCACTTCGTGCAGGCAGACGGATGGTCGCTCTTCGCGGGCGTCGGCATCGGCATGCTCGAGGCGACGGCGCCCGTGCCCTCGGGCGGCACGCAGTTCAACTTCACGCCGAGCGCAGGCGTCGGCGGCACGCTGGCGCTGACCGACGACACGCGGCTCTACGTCGGGGTGCGCTGGTATCACATCTCGAACGCCGGCACGTCGACCAACAACCCCGGCATGAACGGCACCAGCCTCTGGCTGGGACTCAGCTTCGGCCTGTGACGTAACCGGCGGGATTGGCCTGCATCCAGCGCCACGCATCGGCGATCATCGCGTCGAGGCCGTGGTGCACGGGCCTCCAGCGCGTGACGGCGCGGAGGCGCGCGGGGTCCGCGACCAGCGCCGGGGGATCGCCCGCACGCCGCGGTCCGACCGTGTGCGGCACGGCACGTCCGGTCACGCGCTCGACCGCATCGATCACCTGTCGCACCGAGTGGCCGGTGCCCGTGCCGACGTTGGCGACCAGGCACGCGCCCGGCCGCATTGCGTCCAGCACGTCCAGGTGCGCGCGCACCAGGTCCTCGACGTGCACGAAGTCGCGGATGCAGGTGCCGTCCGGCGTCGGCCAGTCGCTGCCGTGCACCGTCAGCGCGGGCGCGCGGCCGGCCGCCGCCAGGAGCGCGCACGGGATCAGGTGCGTCTCGGGGCGGTGGTCCTCGCCCAAGGTGCCGTCCGGCGCGGCGCCCGCGACGTTGAAGTAGCGCAGCGCGGCGCAGGCCATCGACGTGCTGCCGGCGGCGGCCGCGGTCACCAGCCGCTCGGCCCGGAGCTTGCTGGCGCCGTACGGGTTCACGGGCGCGCAGGGGTCATCCTCGCGGATGGGCAGCCGCGCGGGTGCCCCGTACACCGCCGCAGTCGACGAGAGCACGAACCTGGCCGTGCCGGCGTCGGCGGCCGCTTCGAGCACGGATGCGGTGCCGCCCACGTTGCACACCTCGTAGCGGTCCGGGAAGGCGACGGACTCCGCAACCTGCGCCAGCGCAGCAAAGTGCAGCACCACGTCCGGCCGCCACCCGATCAGGCAGGTACGCGTCGCTGCCGGATCGCGCAGGTCAAGCTGGGTGAAGGCGAACCGGGGGCCGCCAAGCCGCGCCAGGGCCGCCACAGCACCCGGATGGCCACGTTCGAGCGAATCGACGCCCAGCACCGCCGTCGCCCTGTCCTGCAGCAGCGCCCGGGCCGCGTGGGATCCGATGTAGCCGGCGGCTCCGGTGACGAGGACGCGCATGTTGGAGGCTTTTGGAAGGGGAGAGGACGAAAGACCCAGTGCTTATCGGGCTGATTCTTCCGGTTTGGCGGGGTTCCGGGTATCGTACGTCGATTACGTGGTGGCCATGGATGGCTGCCCCGGAACGATGGAGCCCCGGCCGAGAGGCTGGGCATGCAGGATGGATCCCGCCCACACGACCCGTACCCAAGTTTCCGGCCCCGTTGCCACCATGTCCCCGACCGCCGCCCCGGCTCCCGCCGGCGCGGATCTTCGTCTCGTGGGCACGGCGGCGCTTGGCGTCCTGTCCGCGGACGACCCGCGCCTGACGGCCCTCCGCCGCGCCACGGCCCTCCTGGAGTCCCTGGAGGCCGAGCAGCGCATGCTGGACCAGCGGCTGGTGGCCGGCAACCGCCGCGATCCCATGCGGGTGGTCACCGGCCGAACCTCCCTGGACGAGGCGGTCGAGGACACCCGGGCGCTGATCCGCCAGCTGGACGACATGCTTTGCGAAGCCGCCGATGCCGCCCGGCACTCGGCCCGCACGCACCCCAAGGACACCCCGTGACCACCATGAGCACCCCGGACGCCCGCCCCGCGCAGGGCGATGCCATCGACCTGTCCACCGTTCCCGCCGCCGAGCGCCAGCGCGCCTTCGATGCGGCGTTCGACTACCGCGGCGACGTCACCCTCACGCTGGCCGACGGCCAGTCGCTCGAGTGCTACATCTTCGACCGACGCACGGGCGCCACGCTGCGCGACTGCTTCGTGCGCGTGATGCTGCCGGGTGGCGGCGAGAAGCGCACGATTCCGTACGAGTCCATCCGCGGCATCGCCTTCAGCGGCAAGGACACCGCGGCCGGCAAGGGCTGGGAGGCGTGGGTGCGCCGCTACGTCGAGAAGCGCCTGGCGGGCGAGCACGCCGGCATCGACGCCGAGAAGCTTGACTGAGCCCACTGGGCGCCCGCGGGGCGGCCTGCGCCGGCACGGCCGCGCGCGTCTCAGGGCTGGAATTCGCGGCCCGTCTGCGGGTCCAGGATCTTCCATCCGAACTCACGGGCGACGCGCATGATCACGACCCAGGCGATGTCGTCGTCCGAGATCGAGAGCAGCATCTGCCGGACGGGGTCCTGGCCGGGTGGCAGCTCGAACTCGACGCCGGGTCCATAGAGGACGTCGCCGCCCGGGGCGTCCGGCGCGGTGTTGCAGTGGGCCAGGCCCTCGATGACCTGCGCGCGGCTTCCGATCGGGGCCAGTGCGCCGTCGATCGCGGGCTGCCTGCTGAGGATGACGAACTGCCTGCGGGCCATGGAAGGGCGTGGACGATAGCGGATCGGGAAGGGGTCGGCAGGGGGAAGCCTGCGGCAGATCGGTCAGCGGCCCAGCCCGGTAGCGACGGCGTCGATCAGCCGGGCCAGCGGCACGGGCTTGACCAGGTACGCGTGCGCGCCCATTGACTCTGCGAAGGTCGCGTGCCGGCGGCCCTGGTTCGCGGTCACCATCACCACGATGGGCGCAGGCTGGCGCTTCCGGCACTGCTCGAGCACGGTGAAGCCGGACTGGCCGGGCAGCATCAGGTCCAGGACCAGCGCCTCGGGCGCGAAGGCCTCGACGCGGTGGAGGGCCACGGAACCGTCCTCGGCGGTCTCGACCACGGCACCCTCGGCGCGCAGCGCCAGGGCCATGGCCGTGCGGATGTCGGGGTCGTCGTCGACGACCAGGACGCGGGCGCCGGCAAGCCGTCCGGCGTCGGCGGTCATGCGCGCGTCCCCGCCAGTTCGCGGCCGCGTCGTTCGGCGTCCGCCTCGAGCCGTGCCATCTGTGCGTCGTCCATCCATGGCAGCGTGCGCAGCTTGGCCTTGATGCGCTCGGGGATCGGCTTGCCCTCGCGCTCCCACTTCGGGCGGCTCTTCCAGCGGCGGTGCATCCAGAGGTACTGCTCGGGCGCCAGCATCACGGCCTGCTCCATCGCGCGGGTGTAGCGCGCGGTGATGTAGTAGAGCGGGTCGTCGTAGTCGCGCCAATCCGCCGGCATGATCACGTCGGTGGTGTGGCAGCGGTAGTCGAATCCGCCGCCCACGCGGATCGCGGTGCTGACGACGATCGGCAGCTCGTAGCGCATCGCCAGCAGGCCGATCGACTTGTAGGCGCTTGCCATCTGCCCGAAGAACGGCACGAACGTCCCGTCCTCGCCGGCGTTCTGGTCGGCGATGATCGCGATGCGGCCGCCGGCCTCGATGATGCGCGTCACCTCGTCGGTGGCGCCGAACTTGGTGACGATGCGCATGCCGCGCTGCTCGCGCAGCGCGAGCGCCCACGCCCAGATGAACGGGTTGTCGAGCGGACGCGCCAGCGCGCTCACCTTGAAGCCGAGCGTGGCCGGGATCTGGCCGAGCATCTCCCAGTTGCCGGCGTGCGGCGCGATGAAGATCGCCGGGCGCCCGGTCAGGAAGACCGACGTGGCGGCCTTGGCGCCCGACATGTCGACGTACCGCTGCCAGGTCTCCGCGGTCAGGAGCCGCGGCAGCTGGAACGCGTCGACCATGTACGTGCGGAACATGTAGCGCACGCTCTCGGCGGCGATTCGCCGGACCTCGGCGTCGGGCAGGTCGGGCAGGGCACGGCGGATGTTCTGCACGGCGCGATCGACGCGCCGTCCGTTCACCGCGGCCCAGCAGTCGGCGACCATGCCGGCGGTTCGCAGGTTCTGCTCGGGCGGGAACGCACCGAACAGCCATGAAAAAGCACGCGCCCCCGCGTACTGGCCGAGGTGGACGGCGGTCCGCAGGGGGCCTTGCTTGCGCTTCGCCATGGCGGCGGAGCCGGGACTCAGCGTCCCTCGTTGGTGAGGACCTGCATCCGGTTCCAGTTCAGGACCGGAACGCGGGCGGTCTTCGCCTCGTCGAACAGCGAGCGGTAGGCGTCGTACGCCTTGCGCGATTCGCGGTAGGCCGTGTACGTGTCGGTATCGGCGTCCGCGGGCGGCTCGGGCGGCTGCGGGGGCTGCTTGCCCATGACGATGAAGTCGACGTCGCCGCGGAGCTTCTCGCCCTCGACCACCTCGCCGCCCCAGGCCTTGATGCGGCCGCGGATGTAGTCCGCCTCGGCGGCGGTGGCCACGCCGTCGCCGTCGAAGTCGAACTTGCCGTGGACCATGAACTTGTAGCGGTAGTCCGGGCTGTACATCGCGTTGGCGATCACGTCGTCGCGGACGATCGGCTTCTGGATGCGCTTGCCGGAGGCGGAGCGCGAGCCGGACGCGCTGTCGGGGACGATCTTCGCCGTCGAGGTGTTCTCGCTGGTCTTCAGGATCACCACGCGGGCCTTGCCGGGGGCCAGGTCGTTCGTGGCGGGATCGAACTTGATGGCATTCGGCGAGTCGTAGACCTCGAAGGTCATGCCCGGCTGGACGCGCTGCTTGGAGCCGATCGAGAGGTAGATCTCGCCCTCGCCGCCGCCGACGTCGATCACGCGGCCGTCGGCCAGCGCCGCGGCGTTGGCCGGCTTCATGCGGTACTGGTCGGCGTTCTTCTCCATCTCGGCGATGCGGGTCGAGAGCTCGGCGTTGCGGCTCGAGGCCTCGTCGATCTCGCGCTGGTGCTTCTCCTCGGCGGTGCGCACGCGGGCATCGGCGTCGGCCTGTGCCTGCCGGACCTCGGTGACGGTGGTCTCGACCTTGGTGCCGTACTCGTCCGTCTTCGACTTGTACTCGTTCAGCGTGTCGCCCACGCCCTTGGAAGCGGTCTGCGCACTGGTCGAGGCCTGCTTGGCCTGCTCGCGCGCCTGCTTGGCGTCGGCCTGCGCGTCGGCCACCAGCTTCTCCATGCCGGCCTTGTCGGCGGCCAGCTGGTCGACCTTCGAGCGCAGGTCGGCGAGCTCGGCCTTGACGTTGGCCGCAGCGGTGGACCCGAGGGCTTCCTTGATGCGGTCGACGCCGTCGGGGCGGGCGTTGGGGTCACCCAGGACGAAGCCCATGAGCTGGCCGTAGGCCTCCTCGGTCTTGCGGTCCTTCTCCTGCGCCAGGCGCTGGGCGTCGCTGGCATTCTTCGCCTTCTCGGCCTCCTTCTGCATCCCGACGAAGAAGTAGATGGTCGTCGCGGTGAGCGCGACGGTCAGGATGACGAAGGAGACGAGGCCAACGACGAGGCCGGTCGTGCGCTGATTCATGTCTTGGTGAACCTCACGAACTCGTGGCGCCGGGCACAAGCCTGGCGCGGTGGGAACGCATAGTGTCCGGAAACCGGACCCGCGCGTCAAGTGATGGGTACGCGGCCCGGAAGCCCGCGGTTGCGGGGGGTGGCCGATGGGCGGGGATTCAGGCCTTCGCGGTCTGCAGCGCTTCCTGCAGCGTGGTCACGCCGGCACGGACCTTGGCGAAGCCGTCCTCCCGCAGGAGCGACAGGCTGCCGCCGCGACGGGCGGCGTCGGCGATGCGGTTGGTGCTGGCGCGCTCCATGATCAGCTCGCGGGCGGGGTCGGTCATGGTCATCAGCTCGTAGATGCCCACCCGGCCGCGATAACCGCTGCCACGGCACTCGCGGCAGCCGACGGCGTCCACCAGGCCGCCCTCGGGCTCCGGGCCGAAGTCGGGGGGCAGCTCGCCCGCATGCGGCGCCCGCCGCACGGCGCAATGCGGGCAGACGCGCCGCACCAGCCGCTGGGCCAGGACGCCCTCGACGGTGCTCGAGACCAGGAAGGGCTCGACGCCCATGTCCAGGAGCCGCGTCGCCGCGCCGGCACTGTCGTTGGTGTGCAGCGTGCTGAACACCAGGTGGCCGGTGAGCGACGCCTGCACCGCCGCCTCGGCGGTCTCCTTGTCGCGGATCTCGCCGATCATCACGATGTCGGGGTCGTGGCGCAGGATCGAGCGCAGTCCGGCGGCGAAGTCCAGGCCGACCTGGTGGTTGACCTGGATCTGGTTGACGCCCGAGACGTGGTACTCGACCGGGTCCTCGACGGTGATCGCCTTGACCTCGGAGGTGACGATCGTGCGCAGCGAGGCGTAGAGCGTGGTCGACTTGCCGCTGCCGGTCGGGCCGGTCACCAGCATGATGCCGTGCGGCCGCTGGATCAGGTCGTTCCATCGCTCCAGGATGCCGGGCGGCATGCCCAGGTCCGCAAGGCCCGTCAGCACGGCGGATTTCGAAAGGACTCGCAGCACCACGCCTTCGCCGAAGAGCATGGGGATCACCGAGACGCGCAGGTCGAACTCCTGGCCCTTCACGCGCACGGTGATGCGCCCGTCCTGCGGCCGGCGCTTCTCGGCGATGTTGAGGTTCGCCATGATCTTCAGGCGGCTCACGATCGCGTTGCGGAAGCGGCTGATGGTCTCGGGGACGCCGGCGTCGACCAGCACGCCGTCGATGCGGTAGCGCACGGCGAGCGTGTCCTCGTACGGCTCGATGTGCACGTCGGTGGCGCGCTCGCGCACGGCCTCGACCAGCAGGTCGTTCACCAGCCGCACCACGCTGGCCTCCTGCGCCTGCGCGGCCTCGTCGGCGTCGACGCTGGTGCGCTCGCTGTCGTTGCTCGTCGCGGTGCCGCCCAGCGCGTCCAGCGTGTCGCCGGCGACGCCGTAGTGGTTGCGGATGTACTTCTGCAGGTCGTCCTCGCGCGCGAGCACCAGTTCGATGGCGTGGCCGGTCACGATGCGAAGTTCGTCGAAGCTGGCGAGGTCGGTGGGGTCGGCGGTGGCGATCCGCAGGGTGCGGCCGGTTCGCGAGACGGGGGCGCAGCGCAGCTTGAAGACGACGCGGGGGGGCAGGAGGCGAAGCGTCTCCTTGTCGGGGGCGGCCTCGTTCAGGTCGACGATCGGCAGGTGGAGCCGCTCGGACAGGGTCCGCAGGACGTCGTCCCGGGTCACCAGCCCCAGGCGCACCAGGGCATGGTCCAGCCGCTCGCCGGGCTGCTGCTCGTCCGTGGCGCGCCGCAGCCCGTCCTGGGTCAGGAGGCCGTTGTCGAGGAGCAGGGTGCCGAGGGTCATGGCCGGGAGGGGGGGCGGG
This sequence comes from Phycisphaeraceae bacterium, assembly GCA_040382255.1. Lineage (GTDB taxonomy): Bacteria > Planctomycetota > Phycisphaerae > Phycisphaerales > SM1A02 > UBA966. The sequence goes on along the minus strand of JBEIFT010000054.1, from coordinate 4,199 downwards.
GAGGCCCGCGGGGCGGGGTCCGTTCACCTTATTGGCAGCCGGACCATGGGTTGCGGCAATCGGCCGTCCGTGGCATACTGCGCGATCCCCCGCATCCGAAACCGACCGATCCAAGGATCCACACCGTGCCGAATACCGAGTCTGCCAAGAAGCGCGTCCGTCAGAACGAGAATCGCAACGCCATCAACAACTGGCGCAAGCGACAGGTCAAGGACCAGATCAAGTCCTTCCTGAAGGCCGTCACGGACAAGGACTCGAAGGTGGCGGAGACCGAGTTCCGCAAGGTCTGCGCGATCCTGGACAAGGTTTCCAGCACCTCGACGCTGCACAAGAACACCGCCTCGCGCAAGAAGGGCCGCCTGCACAAGCGCCTGAAGGCGCTGACGGGCTCCGCGAAGTGACCGCGGCGGCGTCCGGTGATGCGGCGCGCATCCGCGTGCTGTGCCTGGACGTCGATGGTGTGCTGACCGACGGAAGCGTCTGGCTCGACGATCTTGGCCACGAGACGAAGCGGTTCCATGCCCGTGACGGGCTTGGGATCGCGCTGTGGCGGCGGCTGGGGGGCGAGGTGGTGGTGATCACCGGCCGGGCAGGCCTGGCGGTCCGCCACCGGCTTGAGGAACTGGGCGTCCGGCACCTGTGGTCGGGCAGCCACGACAAGCTGGCGGACCTGCGCGCGGCGCTGGCCGCGGTGGGTGCCGCGCCCGACGAGGTCGCGTTCGTCGGCGACGACCTGCCCGATCTCCCTGCCATGCGCGCATGCGGCTACCCTGTGGCCGTGCACGACGCCGCGCCGGAAGTCCGCGCGGCGGCGCTCCACGTGACCGCCACGGCCGGCGGTCACGGCGCGGTGCGCGAGACCGTGGAGCACCTGCTCCGCAGCCAGAACCGATGGAACGAGGCACTGGCCATCTTCGGAGCGCGCGCGGAGGACGGCCATGACCGTCCCCGAAGCCACTGACCGCGAGGCCGTGCGCCGGAAGCGGCGACCCTACCTCTGGACCGCCGGGGCCCTGGCGCTGTCGCTTGCGCTGGTGGCGCTTGCGTGGTGGGTGGACCAGCGTCGCGCGCCGGATGGGCGCCAGGCGCGAACGCGCCGCGGCCCGGTCGCCGAACTGGTGGGGCCATCGCCGCTTTCCGATCGCGAACGCTCCGGCACCGGGCCCTCGTTCGGCTCGCAGGAGTCCGTGAAGCTGGAGCAGGGCGCGTGGATCCAGGTGGCCGACGCCAAGGGCAACCTGAAGCAGCAATACACCGCGTCGCGGATCGATCCGCTGCCCGACAAGCGCGTGGCGATGAAGGACCCGCGTGCGGTCCTCTACAGCGACGGCGGCCGCATCATCACGATGCGCAGCGACGCGATGACCGCGCGTATCCCGCGCCGCGCGTTGGAGAGCGGCAAGCTGGATGGAAACGTCGTGATTCGCATCTACCGCAGCGTGGGCGGACGGCCGGTCGACCTGCTCAAGGATGCGCCTGACGTGGTGGTCGAGAGTCCCGAGGCGCAGTTCGACGCCGCGAGCGGCGAGATCCGCTGCGACCGCCGCGTGCGGATCACGGGCAATGCGCTGGACTTCGACGGCGAGGGGCTTTCGCTGAGCCTGGCACCGGACGGGAAGACGATCGACCGGCTGGTGGTGGACCGCGCGCTGGCGCCGGTGCGTTTCAACCGGACGGTGGCGGCCGCGCAGGCGGCGGAGCGGAAGAAGGCGACGGCGGCGCCCGCGCCGCCCGCGGCGACGATGCCCGGCCAGGCGTCGGGCGGAGCGGCGAACGAGGGTGGAGCGAAGGTCGCGGTGGCCGCGCCCGCGGGTGCGAAGCCGCAGCGCCCTGCGTCGGAGGCGTCGCGGCTCTTCCTGCTGACGCTGCTCGAAGACGTGAACATCGTGTCGACGGAGGCCGGCCGGCGCACGCAGGTCACCGGCGAGCGGCTGGATGCCTACTTCATGCTCAGCGGCGGTTCGGCGAAGGGCCTGGCGGCCGGGGACCCGTTCGGGCCGGCGCCGGCGCGCGCCGGTGCCGAGGTCACCGGGCTTGCCCCGGGGCCGCGCGCCGTGCAGGTGCTTTCGGCCGCGTTCGCGGCGGCGGACGAGGACACGGTCGAGGTGCGGTTCGCGGGGCGACTGGTGATGGCGCCCGCGCCCGAGGGCACGCCGGAACTGTCCGATCCGTCCGCGGTGCGGGTGGTCGTGTCCGGTGCGCCGGCGCGGATCACCGATTCGCGCTCCGAGGCAGTGATCACCGCGCAGCGCGCGACGTTCGAGTCGGGCACCGAGCGCGTCGAGCTGCTGGGCGACGCGAAGGCGCCGGCAACGGTCACGAGCCCGCGGTTCGGGCTGGTCGCGCAGCGATTCCAGCTGGACCGGTCGACGGGCGTGGGTGGCAGCGAGGGCCCCGGAAGCATCACGGTGGGCGGGGCAGGCGCGAAGCCGCTGACCGTCGCGTGGGCGAAGGCCATGCGCGTGGCGCTCGCGCCCGCGAAGGGCGGTGACGCGGAGGGCTCGCTTCGTGCGGCCGAGTTCGACGGCGACGTCCGCGCGTCGAGCAAGGACTTCGAGCTGGAGGCCGGGCACCTGGCGATCGAATCGCAGCCCGCGGGCAAGAAGGACTGCCCGCGGCGGATCGAGGCGACCGGCGGCGTGCGCGCGAAGTCGCTGGGACGTACCGGCGGCCGGTTCGCGGCGCAGCGCGTCGAGGTCACGCTGGGGCCGGATGCCGCGGGCGACGCGCAGGCGCGGACGCTCGTGGCCACCGGCGACGTGATGGCGGCAGACGCCTCGCAGACGATGTGGGCGAGCGCGCTGCGGCTTTCGTTCGTCGACCGCCCAAAGGTGCGCGGCGGCGGTGCCAAGGCCGACGATGCGCTCGGCGCCGACGTGGGCGCGACCGTGGCCGAGGGGCCGATCGAACTGCGCATGCAGGACGGCACGCGCGTCTGGGCCACGCGGCTGGAGGGCGACGGCCGCCAGCGCACGGCGCGGCTGGTCGGGCCGGAGCTCCTGGTGGTGCGCGCGAACCTTGTGCTGGACCAATTGAACGAGATCTCTGTGCAGGACTCGCCGGCGCGGCTGAGCTCGGTGGGTCCGGGGCGCGCCAGCGGGTTCAAGGATCGCGTGGTTGCCGATTCCGACGCGCGGCTCGGTCGACCGCAGGTCAAGGGCGTGCCGCAGATGCAGGCGACGTGGCGTGATTCGCTGGCGTTCGCCGACCAGGCCGTGAAGCCGCGCGACGGCGGCGCGGCGCGCGGATTGCTGCTGCTGCAGGGCACGGTGAAGGTGCGTGCCTCCCGCGACGCGCGCGAGGCCGAGGCGATGGACGCCGACGAGATCCAGGTCGAGTTCCTGCCCGGCGGCGCGAAGGTCGCGGCCGCACCGGCGGGCAAGCGCGGCGCGGGCCCGGGCTCCGATGCCGCCGTCCAGCGGATGGGCACGATGCGCGCGGTGGGCAACGTCCGGCTCGAGGCACGGCAGTGGGCGGACGGCCGGCGCGAGGGCCAGCCGAAGCTCTTCCGCATGACGGCGCCGAGCGTGGCCTACGACGGCGCGACGGGCGGCATCGCGGTCGACGGCGCGGGTTCGCTGCTGGTGTTCGACCCCGGAAAGCCGCGGACGCCCGCACAGGCGGACGAGGCGAAGAGCCCGTTCTCGCCGGACGGCACGACGCGCTTCACGTGGAAGCGCTCGCTGGGCGTCGAGCGCCGGCCGGACGGAACGTCGCGCATCGTGCTGGAACGCGACGTGGTCATGGAGCACCTGGGTGCGTCGGACGCGGCGACGGGCACGGTGACCGCTGACCGGATGACGGCGGTGGTGCGCGGCGTCGAGGGCGTTGAGCCCGCGCGGGCAGGGGATGTCGGCATGTCGCTGGGCGGGCCGGCCGAGCTGGTCAGCGTCTTCGCGGACGGCCGCGTCGTGGTGCGCACAGCGGACATCGACGTCGACGGCGGTGAGTTCGAGCTGGACGTGAAGCGCCAGATCGGCGCGATCCGCGCGCCTGTGGGGCGCCTGGTCACCGTGGTGCGCCATGGCACGCCCGCGCCGGCGCGCGCGCACGCGTTCACGTGGGACCTGGTGAAGGGCTCATTCTCGGTCGAGGGGGCGCGGGGGACGGTCGGGCGGTGACGAAATTGGGTTCGGGATAACCCGGGGCGGATTTGGGCGGCGCGCGAAAGGCACCTGGTCGCCATGCGCGCGGACCAG
>JBEIFT010000053.1:0-13031 GCA_040382255.1 Phycisphaeraceae bacterium | reverse complement strand
GGTGATCAGGTTCGCCACCAGCTTGGCGGTGATGGGCACGCGGCCCTCGTCCTTGCGGTCCTGGCGCGCGTAGCCGAAGTAGGGGATCACGGCGGTGATCCGCTTGGCGCTCGCGCGGCGCAGGCAGTCGATGTAGACGAGCAGCTCCATGAGGCTGTCGTTGACCGGCATCGACGTGCTGCCCACGATGAAGCAGTCGCGGCCGCGCACGTCCTCGGCCAGCTTCACCAGCAGCTCGCCGTCGGGGAACTGCACCGTCTCGGCCTGGCCGAGCGGGATCTCGATGTGCTCGCACATCCGCTGGGCGAGCTCGCGCCCGATGCGGGTCGCGAAGATCTTCAGGTGGTCGCGGTCGGTCGCGCTCATGCCATGGCTCCGGTCGGGCGTGCGGAACGGCTCTGGAGGATGCGGGTGACTTCGTCGAGCTGCTCGGGCGTGTTGACGCTGAGGACGTCCTCGGGCGGCACTGCGTCGACGACGCTCACGCGCTTGCCGTCGCGGAGCAGCAGCTCGAACACGTCGGTCAGGTAGTACTCGCCGCTGGCGTTCTGGTTGGTCACGCGCTTCAGCGCGTCGAACAGGTCCGCCGTACGGAAGCAGTAGTAGCTGGGGTTGATCTCGCGGATCCGCAGTTGCTCGGGGGTCGCGTCCTTCTGCTCGACGATGCGCGCGAAGTTGCCATGCGCGTCGCGCTGGATGCGGCCGTAGCCCTGCGGGTCGGGGATCACCGCGGTGGCCAGCGTGGCGGCCGCGCCGCTGGAGCGGTGCGTGTCAAGCAGGACCCGCAGCGTCTCGGCGCGGATCAGCGGGCCGTCGCCGCACAGGACCAGGACCTCGTCGCCCAGCTGGCCGCGCTCGAAGAGGGGGCGCGCCATGTCGGCCGCGTGGCCGGTGCCCAGCTGCGGCATCTGCATCACGAACTCGGTGCCGGCGCGGCCGTCGAAGTGCGCGCGCACCAGGTCGGCGCCGTGGCCGATCACCAGCACCACCGGCGAGCAGTGCACCGCGCGCGCGGCGTCGACGACCCACTCCACCATCGGGCGGCCCATCGCGTGGTGCATCACCTTGGGCAGGTCGCTCTTCATGCGCGTGCCCTTGCCTGCGGCCAGGATCAGCGCGCTGCAGGTGTACGTGGAGGGATTGGTGTTGGTGCTCATCGCGGGGTCGCAGTGGGGGAGTGGGCGACCATCGACGCGCCGTTGGGTGGAACTGGCCCGCTAGGATTCGAACCTAGACAAGCAGGACCAAAACCTGCTGTGCTACCGTTACACCACGGGCCAACGGCTGCGTCGATGGGGTTGTCGATCTGGCGTTCAGTCGTGCGCGGGGGCGCCTCCAGGGGTTCAACCGTCGCCTGCGAGTGGCAGGCTCATCCGTCTGGCGCGGACCGGGAAACCCTGGCCGCGGCACCCTCGAGGCTGGAACAGCGCGGTCAATGCCGCTTTGCGCTGTCCCATGCGACGCCAGGCATCCAGCCAGTCGTCGTCGGCCCATCGTGAGGGACGGGGGATGGTAGCGGAAGCGGCCGATGAACGAAATGGTGTTCGGGATAACCCGGGGCGGTTTCCTGCGGAAACCACCCCGGGTTATCCCGAACGGGGTTTCCTATCGGACGCCCGTTGCGGTATCCAGTTGCGCTGCAATGCCCCGGCCGCTGACCCCCGAACTGGTGCTGACCGGCTACCTGCGCGGCGCCTTCCCGATGACCGACCCCGAGACGGGCCGCGTCGACTGGTTCACGTGCGACCCGCGGGCGATCGTTCCGCTTGATGGCGCGTTCCGCGTGCGGCCCAGCCTGGCGCGCGTGGTGCGCGGCGGGCGCTTCGAGATCCGGGTCGACACCGCGTTCGACGACGTGATCGCCGACTGCGCCCGCGACCGCTCGGACGAGAACCGCAACTGGATCGGCGACGAGCTCCGCGCCGTCTACGGCGAGCTCCACCGCATGGGCTTCGCGCACAGCGTCGAGGCGTGGCGCGGCGGGCAGCTGGTGGGCGGCCTCTACGGCGTGGCGATCAAGGGCGCGTTCTTCGGAGAAAGCATGTTCTGCCGACCCGAGCTCGGCGGCACCGACGCCAGCAAGGTGTGCCTGGTGCACCTGGTCGACCGGCTGCGCGCGGGCGGGTTCGTGCTGTGCGATTCGCAGTACGCGAATGCCCACATGGCGCAGTTCGGGCTGGTCGAGATCCCGGCCGCCGAGTACCTGGCGCGGCTCGAGGACGCGGTCGAGGTCACGGCAGCGTGGTAGCCTCCGGCCCCATGAGCAACACTCCCCCGGTGGCACCCATTCCGGTGTCGGGCGCCTGGCAGCCCAAGAGCCTCGTCCCGCCGATCCTGATCACCATCTGCTGCTGCCTCCTCGGCGGCATCGTGTCGATCGTGTTCACGGCGCAGGCCAACACGGCCGGCGCGTCGGGCAACATCGCGCTGGCCGAGCAGAAGGCCCGCACCGCGAAGACCTGGATGATCGTCTCCGTCGTGCTCGGCGTGATCTCGGCAGTGGTCGGCGGCATCCTGTCGGCGATGGGTCAGCTGGCGCAGGGCGCCCAGCCCTGACCGTGGACGCGACGCCGTCACGATGGCGGCATTCGCCGCGGTTCGCCGCCGCGGCGCTGCTGTTCACCCTCTGCGCCGCGGCGCTCCTGCTGTGGGTTCGGCCTCCGGTGCCGGGCTCGTGGTACCCGTCCTGCCCAACCCGGACCCTTCTCGGCCTCCACTGTCCCGGCTGCGGCACCACTCGCGCATGCGGGGCGCTGGCGCATGGCGACGTGGCGGGCGCCTGGCGCTTCAACCCCGCGTTGGTGCTGGTCGGTCTCCCGCTGCTTGGGTGGCTCGTGGTGTCGGCGATCGCCGCGCTCGTCACCGGTCGCTGGCTCCGCGCGCCGATCGCGCTGCCCCCGCGTGCCGGCTGGTGGATCGCGGCGCTGCTGATCGCCTACATGGTGCTGCGGAACGTGCCGGTCCAGTCGCTCGATTGGATGCGTCCGCCCGACCACGCGTTGCCCGCGTGAAGCGGTCGATCATCGGGGGAGTGCGGGGCGTGCGTTCCCGGTGCTCAGCGGCGGGGGAGCTTCGCGATGGCGCGGCCCAGGTCGCCGCGGCCGATCAGCCGCATCTTTCCCGCCAGCGGGCGCAGGACGGCCACCGACTTCGCCGCGCGGGGCGCGAGCGGGGGCAGGGGCTGCTGCTGGCTGGGGCGGGTCAGGAGCATGGGTGCCGGATGGTAACCCCGGGCCTGCGCAAGTCAAGGAGACTTGCTGCAACTCCAGCGTCTGCAGGATGTTATGGCGGACCTTCGGCTCCGGAAACGGGCGCGGCTCCCCCTGCGGGGCGCCGGCGCGTGCCGCCCTGCCTCACACGTTGAACAGGAAGTGTGCCACGTCGCCGTCCGCCATGACGTAGCCCTTGCCCTCGCTGCGCATGCGGCCCGCCTCGCGGATCGCCTTCTCGTTCTTGTGCTTCTGCAGGTCGGGCACCGAGTAGATCTCGGCCCGGATGAAGCCACGCTCGAAGTCCGTGTGGATGACGCCGGCGGCCTGCGGGGCGGTGGCGCCCTTCTGGACGGTCCAGGCGCGGATCTCCTTGGGGCCGGCGGTGAAGTAGCTCTGGAGCCCCAGCAGGTCGTACGCCGCGCGCGCCACCGTGTGCAGCGCGGGCTCCGACATGCCCAGGTCCTTCAGCATCTCGGCGCGGTCGGCCTCGGTCAGCTCTGCCAGCTCGCTCTCGATCTTGGCGCAGACCACGACCACCTTGCCGCCGTTGGCGGCCGCGTAGTCGCGCACCGTCTTGACCAGCGGGCCGTCGCCCTTGGGGTCGGATTCGTCGACGTTGGCCACGAACAGCACGGGCTTGGCCGTGATCATGCCCAGGGAGCGCAGGGTCTTGCGCTCTTCCTCGTCCAGCTGCAGGCTGCGGACGGGGTTCCCGGCGTCCAGGCACGTCTTGCACTTCTGCAGGACGGCCACCTTGGCGATGGCCTCCTTGTCGCCGCCCTTGGCGGTCCGGGCCGCCTTGTCCAGGATGTTGTCGACGCCCTGCATGTCGGCCAGCATCAGCTCGGTCTCGATGGTGCCGATGTCCCGGATCGGGTCGACCGAGCCCTCGACGTGGACGATGTCCGCGTTCTCGAAGCAGCGGACGACGTGCAGGATGGCGTCGACCTCGCGGATGTGGCTCAGGAACTTGTTCCCCAGGCCCTCGCCCTCGCTGGCGCCGCGGACGATGCCCGCGATGTCGACCAGCCGGATGATGGCCGGGATGATCTTCTGGCTCTGGATGTGCTCCTGCAGGATCGCCAGCCGGTGGTCGGGGACGGTGATGACCCCGACGTTCGGCTCGATGGTGCAGAAGGGGTAGTTGGCCGCCTCGATCCCCGCCGCGGTGAGGGCGTTGAAGAGCGTGCTCTTTCCGACGTTCGGGAGGCCGACGATTCCTGCTTCCATAGGGGGAGGGATGGTACGCTCCCCGCACGGAACCTGCCCATGGACGGGCAGTTCCGCGCGGCAGGACGCCGCGGAAGCGCCCACGGGCCCGATGGTCAGGACGACCGATGCCCTCCGACACAGGAACCCAGTCTCCCGCCGCACGGTCGGCCTCGATGTTCGAGCGCCGCATGCTGTGGGTCGGCGTGGCCACGGTGCTGGTGGTCGGCGCGATGGCCGCGCGCCTCTTCAGCCTGACGATCGTGGGTGGGCCGCAGGCCCTGGCCCTGGCCGAGGGGCGCATGGACCGCAGCACGCTCCTGCCCACCGTGCGCGGCGCGATCACCGACCGCAAGGGCCGCGTGCTGGCCGAGAGCGTGCCCAGCTACGACCTGGCGATCCAGTACGCCGCGATCAACGGCGCGTGGGCCGACACGCGCGCGGTGGCCGCCGCGAAGAAGGAGGCCGGCCGCGCGGCGTGGAACAAGCTGGGCCCCGCCGACCGTGCCGCGCGCATCGACGCGCACCGCCGCGAGCTGGCAGCCGAGCTCGACGGTGTGCTCGACGCGGCCTGCGCGGCCGCCGGCATCGCGCGCACCGAGCTCGCCGACCGCATGGGTGAGGTGCGCACGCAGGTCGAGAAGAAGGCGCACGCCGTGTGGGACGCGCGGCTGGAGCTCGAGCGCGCGAAGTACGGCGAGGAGGCCGAGGCCGCGTTCAGCGCGCGCCCCATCGCGGAGCAGTCCGAGCCGCACGTGATCCTGACGCAGCTGCCCACGCAGGCCGCGTTCGCGCTGCGCAAGCTGGGCGACGCGCATCCGGGGATCCTGGAGGTGCAGGACAGCACCCGCCGCGTCTATCCCTGGTCCACGGCCAAGCTCGAGGTCGACCGCGCGTCGATGCCGCGCCCGCTGCGCGGCGGGCCCGTCACGATCGAGCTGGCCGGCGTCGCGGACCACATCGTGGGCGCCGTGCGCGAGGAAGTCTGGCGCGAGGACCTGGAGCGTCGCCCGTTCCGCGCATCGGAGGACGGCGACCTGCGCACGGACCTCGGCGGCTACCGCCCCGGCCGCGACATGATCGGCGCGCGCGGCATCGAGCGCACGTACGAGGACCAGCTGCGCGGCCTGCGCGGGCGCGAGGTGAAGCACCTCGACGACGGCCAGGTCTCGCGCACCGACCCGACGCTGGGCGCGCCCATCCAGCTGACCGTCGACATCGCGCTGCAGGCGCGTATCCAGGCGATCTTCGACCCGAAGATCGGCCTTGCCCGCGCGCAGCAATGGCACTACGGCTGGAACGACGACGGCAGCCCGAAGCCCATGCCGCTGCCGTACCTCAGCCCGCTCAACGGCGCCGCCGTGGTGGTGGACGTCGACACCGGCGAGATCCTGGCCATGGTCAGCTGGCCCACGATGGCCGCCGGCGACGCGATGGACCCGCCCACGCGCACGCTGCGCGCCCCGCAGGTGAACCGCGCGATCGAGGCGCCGTACCCGCCCGGCTCGATCATCAAGCCGCTGGTCTACGTCAGCGCCGTGAAGGGCGGCGCGTTCCCGGCGGACGGCACCATCGAGTGCAACGGCCACTTCTTCGGCCCCAACGACGCGTTCGGCCGCTGCTGGATCTACCGCGCGCAGCACAAGTTCCTGACGCACAGCAAGCAGCTGAACGGGCCGCTGGACGTCGAGGCCGGCATCAGCCGCAGCTGCAACATCTTCTTCTACACGCTGGCGCAGCGCATGGGCCTGCGGCAGCTGGTGGGCTGGTACCGCGACTTCGGGCTGGGCACGCAGCTCGACGTCGGCCTGGCGCGGCGCGAGCCCGTCCGCGCCGAGGACGGCACCGTCACCGGCGAACGCCTGGTCGGCGAGCACGCGGGCCTGCTGCCGTCCGACGCCGCGATCGCCGAGATCGAGCGCAAGGGCGACCGCATCGTGCCGGTGATCGCGGGCATCGGGCAGGGGCCCATCGCGTGGACGCCGCTGCAGGCCGCGAACGCCTACGCGACGCTCGCGCGCGGCGGCGTGATCCGCGACGCGACGATCCTGCGCACGGACATCGCCGGACGCGGCACGCGCCGCACGGGCGACCTTGCGCTGGACCCGCGCAGCTGCGACCGCGCGCTGGAGGGCCTGCGCCAGGCCGTCGAGGAGCGCTGGGGCACCGGCCACCACGTCAGCTACGAGGACCGCCGCCCCGAGGCGATCATCAACGCGCCCGGCGTGGTGGTGTGGGCCAAGACCGGCACCGCGCAGGCGCCGCCGCTGCGCATCGACCGCGACGGCGATGGCACGCCCGACGAGACGATCAAGGACCTGGACCACGGCTGGTTCGTCGGCCTTGCCGGCGACGCCGCGGAGAACCGCCCGCGCTACGCGATCGCGGTCTTCCTGGAGGACGGCGGCAGCGGCGGCAAGAGCGCCGGACCGATCGCCAACCAGGTCATCCACGCCCTGATCACCGAGGGTTACCTGCAGGGCGACGCGCGTGCCCGCCCGAAGCGCGCCGCGCCGCAGCCGCTGGGCGAAGGCGACGTCGAGCCGTCGGGGGGTGCCGGATGACGGTGCTCGTCTCCAACAGCCTGCCGCGGGGCCTGCGGCGCGAGCGCGCCTCGGCGGTGCGGACGCCCGCGCGCGAATGGATGAACTGGGCGTGGCTCCCGGTGGTCGCCGCGCTCGGGCTCAGCCTGATCGGCGTCGCCGCGATCGGCACCACCGAGCCGGGCCTGGCCAGCAAGCAGATGACGTTCCTGGGCGTCGGCATCGGCGCGGCGGCGCTGGTGGGCAGCCGCCACTGGCGCTGGCTGCAGAAGTGGTCGTGGGTGATCCTGGGCATCAACGTGCTGCTGATGCTCTTCCTGTTCGCGCCCGGCGTGCCCGAGTCGATCGTGCGCGCCCGCAACGGCGCGCGGCGCTGGATCAACGTGGGCTTCACCGACATCCAGCCCGGCGAGCTGGCCAAGCTCACCTGGATCCTGGCGATGGCGTCGTGGATGCGGGTCGCGCCCACCGTGCGGCGGCTGGAGAACGTGCTGGCGATGATCGCGGCGACCGCCGTGCCCGTGGCGCTGATCGTGCTGCAGCCCGACCTGGACAGCGCGCTGCTCTTCGGCCCCACGCTCGTCGTCATGCTGCTGGCGGCCGGCGCGCGCCTGCGCCACCTGGCCGCCATCTGCGCGGTGGTCGTGGTGCTGGCGCCATGCAGCTACCCGTTCCTGAAGCAGCACCAGCGCGACCGCATCGACGCGCTGGCGGCGCAGCTGATGGGCGACACGCGCGTCAACGACGGCATCGGCTACCAGGCGAACCGCGCGGTCACGCTGGCCGGTGCGGGCGGGCTTGCCGGGCGCGGCGCCGAGGACGCGGGTGCCCTGGTGAAGTACAACCGCCTGCCCGAGGAGTACAACGACATGGTCTTCGCGGTGGTCTGCTGCCGCTGGGGCATGCTGGGCGGGCTGGCGGTGTGGATCCTCGGGGCGGCCTACGCCTTCGGCGCGTTCATGGTCGCGCAGCGCGCGGGCAGCGCGTTCGGGCGGATCGCCGCCATCGGCATCGGCGCCATGGTCTTCCTGCAGCTGGCCGTCAACACCGGGATGACCATCGGCCTGCTGCCCGTCACGGGCATGCAGCTGCCGTTCGTCAGTTACGGCGGCTCCAGCCTGGTCAGCCTGTGGCTCACGACGGGCGTCCTGTTCGCCATCGCCAGCCGCCGCGGCCGCGGATTCGACCGCGAGCAGGCGGCGGAGGGCTGAGGCGCACCGCCTAGGATCCATCCCATGCCCGTTGCCGTCCCTGCCATGCCGTCCGACGTCGCCCACGCGCTTGCCGCCGCGGGCATCGAGCTCGAAGCGGGCGATGCCGAGAAGCTCCAGCGTTACCTGCAGGCGCTGCTGGACGCCAACGAGCGATTCAACCTGACCGCAATCACCGACCCCGCCGAGGCGTGGGTTCGCCACGTCCAGGACAGCCTGACGCTGGTGCCGTTCCTGGCCAGCGCGGGCGCGCAGTGCGTGATCGACGTCGGCTCGGGTGGCGGACTGCCGGGCCTGCCGCTGGCGATCGTGATGCCGGACGTGCAGTTCACGCTGCTCGAGGCGACCGGCAAGAAGGCGGGCTTCATCTTCGACACCGCCGAGGCGCTGGGGCTCGCGAACGTGAAGGTGCTCAACGAGCGCGCCGAGGTGGCGGGGCAGGACCACAAGACGCACCGCACGATGTACGACGCCGTGACCAGCCGCGCGGTCGGGCGGCTGCAGGTGCTGGCGGAGCTGACCGTGCCCTTCGCCAAGGAGGGCGGCACCGTGCTCTGCATCAAGGGCGACAAGGCCGCCGACGAGGTGGCCGAGGCCAAGCAGGCGCTCTACAAGCTGCACGCGCAGGTCGTGGACCTGCACAAGACGGCCACCGGAACGGTGGTGCTGATCGAGAAGTCGCGCGCCACCCCGCGCCAGTACCCGCGCCAGCCGGGCGAACCCAAGCGCAAGCCGCTCGCCTGAGCGCGCGGCAGTGGCCGACGATGACGTTGACGACCGACATCCTCCTGTCCGACACCGGGGCCGTCGCGCGGCGCCTGGCCGGGTTCGAGGTGCGCCCGCAGCAGCTGCGCATGGCGGCGGCGGTCGAGGCCGCGTTCGAGAACCGCCAGCGGCTCTTCGTCGAGGCCGGCACCGGCGTCGGCAAGAGCTTCGCGTACCTGATCCCGGCCATCCGGCGGATCGTGGAGCGCGGCGAGCGCGTGGTGGTGGCGACGCACACCATCAGCCTGCAGGAGCAGCTGCTGGAGAAGGACGTGCCGCTCCTCAACGCGGTGATCCCCGAGGAGTTCAGCGCGGTGCTGGTGAAGGGCCGCGGCAACTACCTGAGCCTGCGCCGCCTGAAGCTGGCCAGCGAACGCGAGGCGCGGCTCTTCAGCTGGGAGGACGACCGCAACGAACTGCGCCGGCTTGAGGACTGGGCGTACCGCACCGAGGACGGGTCGCTCGCCAGCCTGCCGCAGATGCCGCGGTCCGAGGTCTGGGACCACGTCGAGAGCGACGCGCACAACTGCATGGGCCGGCGCTGCCCGACGTTCGACAAGTGCTTCTACCAGGCCGCACGGCGGCGCATGGAGAACGGGCAGCTGCTGATCACGAACCACGCGCTCTTCTTCGCGGACCTGGCGATGCGGTCGCGCGCCGGCGCCACGGGCGGCGTGCTGCCGCCGTACGACCACGTGATCCTGGACGAGGCGCACGAGATCGAGGACGTCGCCAGCGAGCACTTCGGGTTGCGGCTGGGCGAGGGCGCGGTGCGGCACCTGCTGCGCACGCTGTACCAGACGTCGACGGGGCGCGGCTTCCTGAGCTCGATGCGCGGCGGCGAGGGCGCGGAAGGCACGATCGAGGATTCGATCCGCAAGGTGCGTGCCTGCGAGAGCGCGATCGAGCGGCAGTTCGACGCGCTGTGGCAGTGGCACGAGCGCAACGGCGGCTCGAGCGGCCGGATGCGCGGGGCCGGCGAGGTCCCGGACCACCTGTCGGCGCCGATGCTGGAGCTGGCCGCGGCGCTGCGCCTGCTGCGCGACGTGATCACGTCCGAGGCCGACCAGCTGGAGCTGAACGCATACGCCGCGCGCGCGGAGGGCTACGCACAGGCCTCGCGCGACCTGCTGGCGCAGGCGGTCGCGGGCTGCGTGTACTGGGTCGAGGCCGGCAAGCGCCGCCGCGGGGGCGAACGCCCGCCGCTGACGGTCGTATGCGCCGCCGTGGACGTGGGGCCGATCCTGCGCGAGCACCTCTTCGCGCAGGACAAGGGCGTGGTGCTGACCAGCGCCACGCTGGCGACGCAGAAGGCCGACTTCCGCCACGCGGCGACGCGCCTGGGCTGCGACGACCCGCAGACGCTGCAGCTGGGCAGCCCGTTCGACTACGCGCGGCTGGTGGAGTTCATCGTGGACCGCACCATGCCGGAGCCGACCGCGCCCGAGTACGAGGACGAGCTGGCCGAGCGCGTCCTGGACCACGTGCGCGCCACGGACGGCGGCGCGTTCGTGCTGTTCACCAGCTTCCGCACGCTGGACGCGGTGGCCGAGCGCATCGTGGACACGCTGGCCGAGGACGGGCACCCGCTGCACATCCAGGGCAAGGGCGTGCCGCGGCACCTGCTGCTGCAGCGGTTCCGCGAGGACGAGCGCAGCGTGCTCTTCGGCGTCAGCAGCTTCTGGCAGGGGGTCGACGTGCGCGGCCGTGCGCTGCGCAACGTGATCATCACGCGCCTGCCGTTCGAGGTCCCGGACCGGCCGATCGTGCAGGCCCGCCACGAGCTGATCGAGGCGCGGGGCGGCAAGCCGTTCTTCGAGGATTCGCTGCCGCGCGCGGTGCTGCGCTTCAAGCAGGGCTTCGGGCGGCTGGTGCGCAGCTCCACCGACGAGGGGCGCGTGGTGGTGCTCGACCCGCGCATCGTGACCAAGCGCTACGGGCAGATGTTCATCGACGCGCTGCCCGAGGGCGTGAAATTGATCCTGCCACAGTAGTTCCAATTTCCGGCCACTCGGTTCGCCAGCCGATCCTGCCGCTGGAAATTGGAACTACTGTGGCAGGATCAATTTCCGTCCCGCCGCCACCCCAGCACCACCACGTCGCGCCGCACGCCGTCGAACACGCACGCGCCGGGCATGCGGCCCCAGTCGGCGAAGCCGCGGCTGCGGAAGAGCCGCAGGCTGCGCTCGTTGTGGTCCAGGCAGAGCGCCAGCACGCGGTCGATGCCGCACGCCGGTGCGCGCGCCAGCAGGTCGTCCAGCACCGCGCGGCCGATGCCGCCGCCTAGCGCGGCCGGATCGACGTAGACGCTGACCTCGGCCGTCGGCTGGTACGCGGGCCGCGGCTTGAAGTCGGTGAACGCGCCCCACGCCACGATGCGGCCGGCGGACTCGGCCACCACCACCGGCCGCCGCGCGTGGTCGCGCTCGTCCCACCAGCGCTCGCGCGCGGGCATGGCCTGCGGTTCCAGGTCGGCGGTCGCGACGTGCAGCGGGATCGCCGCGTTGTAGATCGCCAGGATCGCAGGCAGGTCCGCGCGGACGGCGGCGCGGACGCCCACGGGGCGGGGGGCGTGGCTCGGGTGGTGCTGATCGTGCGTCGCCATCGCCTTCCACCGTACCATCCTCCGTCCGTCCCATGGCCACCGCCGCCCCCACGCTTCCCCGCCGCACGTTCGCGATCATCTCGCACCCGGACGCCGGCAAGACCACGCTCACGGAGAAGCTCCTCCTGTACGGGGGCGCCCTGGACTTGGCCGGCACCGTCACGGCGCGCAAGAGCCAGCGTTCCACCGCCAGCGACTGGATGGAGCTCGAGAAGCAGCGCGGCATCAGCATCTCCAGCACGGTGCTGCAGTTCGACTACGACGGGTTCCGCATCAACCTGCTGGACACGCCCGGCCACAACGACTTCAGCGAGGACACCTACCGCGTCCTCACCGCGGTCGACGCCGCGATCATGGTCATCGACGCCGGCAAGGGCATCGAGACGCAGACCCGCAAGCTGTTCGAGGTCTGCCGCCGTCGCGGCGTCCCCATCTTCACGTTCATGAACAAGTGCGACCGCCCCACGCGCGAGCCGCTCGAGCTGATCGACGAGCTCGAGCGCGCGCTGGGCATCGCGCCGTTCCCCGTCAACTGGCCGCTCGGCGCCGGCACCAAGTTCCGCGGCGTGTACGACCGCCTGGCGAAGCAGGTGCACGTCTTCGAGCGGACCCGCATGAACGCATCGGTGGCGCCGGTCAACGTGCTGGGCATCGAGGACCCCGCGCTCGCCGCGCAGCTGGACCCCGAGGTCTACGCCAAGGCGCGCGACGAGATCGAGCTGCTCGGCGGGCTGGGCGACAGCTTCGACCCCGCGAAGGTCCACGCCGGGCAGCTGACGCCGGTCTACTTCGGCAGCGCCATGAACAACTTCGGCGTGCAGCTGCTGCTGGACGGCTTCCTGCGCAATTCCGAGGGCCCCGGCCCGCGCAGCTCCGGCGACCGCCTGGTGCAGCCCACCGACGGCGCGTTCAGCGGCTTCGTCTTCAAGATCCAGGCCAACATGGACCCGCGGCACCGCGACCGCATCGCGTTCATCCGCGTGGTGAGCGGGAAGTTCGAGCGCGAGATGACGGTCACCCACGTCCAGGGCGACCGCAAGAT
Organism: Phycisphaeraceae bacterium; assembly: GCA_040382255.1. Taxonomy (GTDB): domain Bacteria; phylum Planctomycetota; class Phycisphaerae; order Phycisphaerales; family SM1A02; genus UBA966. Next base: position 444 of record JBEIFT010000053.1, on the reverse strand, counting down.
CAAGCTGAACAACGCGCAGCGGCTCTTCGGCCGCGACCGCGAGACCGTCGACGACGCGCTCGCCGGCGACGTGGTCGGCATCGTCGGCCACGACGCGCTGGGGATCGGCGACACGCTCTCCACCGACCGCACGATCCGCTTCAGCGAGATGCCGAGCTTCGTGCCCGAGTGCTTCAGCTACATCCACAACCCGAGCGCGGGCAACGCCAAGAAGTATTCGCTGGGCCTGAAGCAGCTGCTGCAGGAGGGCGTGGTGCGCGAGTACCAGCTGCTGAGCGGCCCGGACGGCATCATCCGTCGCCCGGTGCTGGCGGCCGTCGGCCCGCTCCAGTTCGAGGTGCTCCAGTACCGCATGCAGGCGGAGTACAACGCCGAGTGCCGCCTGGAGCCCACGCGCTGGAAGATCGCGCGCTGGTGGAAGAAGGACGGCGCCCCGGCCGATTT
>JBEIFT010000052.1:0-13058 GCA_040382255.1 Phycisphaeraceae bacterium | reverse complement strand
GCTGCTCGGCGCGTCGTACGAGGAGGTCGTGGCCGCCTACGACGGCGCGACGGGCGGCACGGGCATCGACCTTGCAGCGCTCGGCCTGGCGTCGGCCAGCTACGTGCGCATCCGTGTCGCGGCCGACGCGGCGAGCGTGCCCGAGATCGACGCCATCGTCGCGGTGCGCCCGATGCGCGCGGGCGACGTCGACGGAGACGGCGACGTGGACGGTGCGGACCTCGGCGTGCTCCTGGGTGCGTGGGGCCCGGCCGATGCCGGTGCAGCGGCGGACCTGGACCGCGACGGCGACGTCGACGGCGCGGACCTCGGACTCCTGCTGGGGGACTGGGGCCCATGACGCGCCGCGCGTTCACCCTCGTCGAGGTCACGGTCACCGTGGCCATCGTCGCCGCGCTGACGGCGGTGCTGCTCCCGGGCCTCAGCGCCGTGAGCGGCATGTCGCGCCGCACGAAGTGCCAGTCGAACCTGCGCCAGATGGGTGTCGCCGCCGCGGCCTACGCCGCGCAGTCGAACGAGTCCATGCCCCCTGCCGTCCTGTACTTCGCCGACGGCGGCGGGGTGCGCACCGTCGCGTGGGACTTCGAGCAGCGCAACGGCGAGGCCCGGCCCGGCCCGCTGTGGGCGTGGACCGGAGCGCCAAGCGAGGTGCAGCAGTGCCCCGACTACCTGGGGCCGTCCACCTTCGGCGCCGACCCGTTCACGGGCTACAACTACAACACCACGTTCATCGGGCACGAGGGCACCTACCCGGAGATCAACCCGGACGGGCAGGTCGTTGATGGGTGGCGCACCGCGCGAATGGGTCGCCCGCTCGCGGCCTTCGCCAGCCACGACCGCACCGCGCTCTTCGGCGAAGGCGGCTGGAAGGGCGGCGCGAACAAGTTCATGCGCGCGCCGATGAACACGGTCGAGGGATCGCTGCCGATGGTCACCGCGGGGGCGCAGGCCTTCAGGCACGTCGGAGCGTGCACGTGCTTCGTGTGCCTGGACGGCCACGTCGCCGTCTGCGACCACCCGCACCGCGGTGCGCAGACCACCGATGCACTGGCCGGCGCGGTGATGGACTTCCCGTCCAACGGCTTCCTGTCCGACGACGACTCGGCCTACGATGGGCGCTGAACATGCGGATCGATCGCTGCGTATGCCACGACGTGAGCTTCGAGGACCTGCGCCGCCACGCGACCGCGTGCGGCGACGCGTCGTTCCGTGAACTGCAGAAGAAATTCGGCTGCGGGACCACGTGCGGCCTGTGCGCGCCCTACGTCAAGCAGATGTTGCGCACCGGGCAGACGGTGTTCACGCAGATCGTCACCGCGCGTGACGAGGCGCAGCGGCGCTGAGGGTGCGCGCCACCCAGTCGGACGCGGTCCGCTGGAGCAGCGCAAGCCCCGCCTCGTCGGCGGGATCGACCTCGGCATCCACGCCGATTGCCCGGAAGAACCCGTCGGCGAACGCGACCTCGACCGCGTCGGCGGTGCGCCCGGTGGCCAGCAGCGCGGCGCGCCAGCCCTCCAGGTGCGCGGCGCCGAAGGTCGCGTCGGCGGCTCCCTGCACCACCAGCAGCGGTCGTGACTCGACGGTGACCGACTCAAGCGGCGCCAGCGCGGCGAGCCCGTCCACCAGACGCAGCGACGGCGACTCGGCCCACATCGGGTCGTCCTCGTTCTCGGAGGTGCGCCGGCTCATGATCTCGGGCACCGGGGCGCCCGCCAGCACCAGGAACGCCAGGTCGTCGCGGCGCGAGGCCAGCACTGCCGCGGCACCGCCCGCGATCCAGGTGGCTCCCAGCGCGGGCCGCGCGCGCGGCACCATGCCGGCGGCAGCCTGCAGTGCGTCGCCGCAGGCGTCGATCCACGCCAGCGGGTCACGGTCGGCGTCCTCGCCCAGCGCCAGCGACGTCACGCGCGCGACGTGCGCGCCACCCGCCAGGAGCCCCAGCGCCAGCGCGTCGTCCACGGCGGTGCATTCGTCGGCCTGCTCGATCCCCGGGGCCTGCGGCAGCACCAGCGCGACGGCGGGATCCGTCGCGGTGCGGGTGCGACCGAAGATCCCGCGGGCACCGGTTCGCGGCGCGACGACGATGCCCTCGAGCCGGCCCCACGCGCCCTCGGCGGCGAACGCCCGGGCGCCGCTCGCGGCGTCCGCCCAGGAACGCTGGCTGGTGCGGCGCTGCGGCATCAGGTGCGCCCGAAGCTGCGATCGAGGTCGCGCATGCTGATGCGGAGCGAGGTCGGGCGCCCGTGCGGGCACGCCGCGCCGCGCTCGATGCGCTCGCGCAGGTCCAGGAGCGCCTCGATCTCGAAGGGGGTGAGCCGGTCGCCGGCCTTCACGGCGGCCTTGCACGCCATCATGTCCAGCACCTCGTGCAGCGCGGCCTCGACGTCGGCGGCGCCTTCGTCGACCAGGCGCTCGAGCAGCGCGGGAACGAACTCCTCGGGCTGCACGCCGCGGCCAAGCAGGAAGGTCGGATAGCCGTGCACGGCCACCGCGCGCGGGCCGGCCGCGGACGCGTCGATCCCGATGCGCGCGAGCAGCGCGCCGGCGGACTCCACGGCCTCGGCGGCGCGCGGGTCCACCTGCAGCATCGCGGGCACCAGCATCCGCTGCGATTCGAGCGGCTGCGCGGCGATGCGCGCCTTCAGCTCCTCGAACATCGCGCGCTCGTGAAGCGCGTGCTGGTCGACCACCAGGATGCCGTCGCGGTCCTCGACCACGAGGTAGCTGCCGTGCACCTGCATCACGCGGCGCGCGGTGCGGTTGGCGTGGAGGGTGGGTTCGTCGGCCGCAGCGTCGGCGGCGGCGGAAGCGGGAGCGACCTCGACCACGGGCGGCGCGGGGATGCGGGTGCCCTGCGCGGCGTCCGCGGCTTCGGCAGCGAACCGCCCGAACACGGTCGGCGGCACGCTGGCCATGGACGGTGCGCGATCGCCGACCGAACCCGGACGCGGCGCCGGCCACGCCGGCGCGGGCGCGGCACCCGGGCGCGGCGAACCCAGCTGGAACGCGGGCACGAGGTCCGCCGCGCGCAGCGCGTCGCGCACCGCGCGCATCACCAGCTGGTGCACGAAGCTGGGCTGGCGGAAGCGCACCTCGGTCTTCGCGGGGTGCACGTTCACGTCGACCAGTGCGGGGTCCATCTCGATCGCCACGAACGCCACCGGCGTGCGGCCCGGGTCGATCAGGCCGCGGTAGGCCTCCCTGACGGCGTGCACCAGGGTGCGGTCCAGCACCGCACGGCCGTTCAGCGCGAAGCGCAGCGCGCGCGCGGTGGCACGTGCGGCGGCGGGACGCGCGGCGAGGCCCCACACCGTGACCGGGCCGTGCTCCGCGGCGTCGGCCTCGGCCGAGATCGGCAACGGGTCGTCGGCCAGTTCGTCGCCCAGCACGGCGCGCACGCGCATCGCGGGGTCGTCGGTCGCGGCCAGGTCCATGCGCGTGCGGCCGTCGGCCACCAGCCGGAACGCGACGCCGGGCCGGCAGATCGCGACCGACTCCAGGACGTCCTGCACGCGGCCCAGCTCGACCGGCGCGGTGCGCAGGAACTTGCGGCGCGCCGGCACGTTGAAGAACAGCTGGCGCACCTCGACGGTGGTGCCGAGCGGCGCGCCGGCCGGGCGGACCTCGCCGGCCTGGCCGCCCTCCACGTCGAGCCGCGCGGCCGCGTCGTCGCCCCGGCGGCGGCTGGTGATCGCCAGCCGGCTGACCGATGCGATCGAGGCCAGCGCCTCGCCGCGGAAGCCCATGGTCGCGATCGACGAGAGGTCCTCGCTGCTGGCGATCTTGCTGGTGGCGTGGCTGGCGACCGCCAGCGGCAGTTCCCCGGCCGGGATGCCGCCGCCGTCGTCGGCCACCACGATCCGGTCCGCGCCGCCGCCCTCCACCAGCACCTCGATGCGCGTGGCACCCGCGTCGAGCGCGTTCTCGACCAGCTCCTTCACGGCGCTGGCGGGACGCTCGACCACCTCGCCGGCGGCGATCTGGTCGACGAGCTGGCGCGGCAGGACACGGATGGGCATCGGCGGGAATCCGGGGGGAGGCGCGCGCGCCGGGCTTGAGCCGCGCGCCGCGGCATGCGACACTCCGGGCAATGGTAGCGGTCACCGACGGCCAGGACGGCCCCCGCACGCTCCGCCACGGCAGCACCGTGGTGGTCGGCGATGTCCACGGCTGCGGCGCCGAGCTGGAGCGCCTGCTCGAGCTGGTCGACCGCTGGAACCCGGGCGCGCGCATCATCCTGGTGGGCGACCTCTTCACCAAGGGCCCCGAGCCCGGACGCGTCGTGCGCGTGATCCGCGACCGCCGCGCGGCCGGCCAGCGCATCGAGGTGGTCTGCGGCAACCACGACCTGCGGCTGCTGGGCGCGATCGTGCGGGTGCAGGCGGGCGCGGGACTCGACCTCCTGCCCCGCACCGAGCGCCTGGCGATCGAGCTGCTGCAGCGCGCCGGCCACCTGCGCGAGGCCACCGCGCTCCTGACCGAGGCCTGCGACCGCGTCGAGATCCGCGACCTGCGCGGCCGGTGGACCGTGGTGCACGCCGGCATCGACCCCGAGCTCGGCATCGAGCGCACGCCCGACGACGTGAAGATCCACGTCAAGGCGCTCGAGGGCGAGCCGAACTGGTGGGAGCATTACGACGGCCGCGAGGGCCTGGTGGTGGTCGGGCACCGCCCGGTGCGCGACCCCCTGCTGCTGCGCCGCGCGAACGGGAGCCTGTACTTCGCGAACCTCGATACGGGCTGTGCCTATGGCGGCAGCCTGACCGCGCTGTGCATCGAGGACGACCGGATCCTGCAGGTGCCCGCCGGGCCCGGCGTGCCCATGCCGGGCGCGGAAGTCCCATCGGCGTTCCGCGGAATCATCAAGGCAGGCGAAGGCGCGCCGCCACCGGCATCCGGCGCCCCGGGCCAAATGCCCGTGCGCTGAGCTTCGGGATGATCGGCGCCTGCCGGCGCTTGTACTCGGCCAGCTCGATGGCGCGCACCCAACGCGCGACCAGCGCGGCGTCCAGCCCCTGCGCGCGCGCGATCGTCTCGGCGTCCAGCTCGTCCTCGACCCAGCCGCGAACGATGCGGTCGAGCACCTCGTAGGGCGGCAGCGTGTCCTGGTCGGTCTGGTCCGGGCGCAATTCCGCGCTCGGGACCTTCGTGATGCTGGCCTCGGGGATCGGCGGCTGCGCGAACCCGATCGACGCGTGGTTCGCGTTCATCCAGCGTGCGAGCGCCCAGACGTCGGTCTTCAGCAGGTCGCCGAGCGGCGCCAGCGCGCCGCACATGTCGCCGTAGAGCGTCGCGTAGCCGACGGCCATCTCGCTCTTGTTGCCGGTCGAGAGCACCAGCCCGCCCAGTGCGTTCGAGACGGCCATCACCTGCATGCCGCGCAGCCGGGACTGCAGGTTCTCGTCGGCAAGCCCGGCGAAGGGCGAGTGCCCCGCGGCGCGGAACGCGGCGTCCAGGTGCCCGGCGAGCGCCGCGTGCGCGGGCTCGATCGGCAGCACCATCGTGCCCAGCCCGCAGCGGCGCGCCAGGTCGTTCGCGTCGTCCACGGAGCCCGCGCTCGACCACTTGCTGGGCATGAGGATGCCGAGGACGTTGCCGCCGCCCAGCGCGGCCGCGGCCAGCGCACCGACCAGCGCGCTGTCGATGCCGCCGGAGAGGCCCAGCACCGCCTTCGTGGCGCCGGACTTCGCGAAGTACCCGCGGATCGCCTCGACGAGCGCGTCGAAGGTCTCGCGCATGTCGTCGTGCGCGGGCGCGGCGTCCGACCATCCGGCGCCGGAACCATCCACCGACGCGACCAGCGCGCCCCTGCCCCAGCGCGCCGCGCAGGCGGTGCGCCCGTCGGGCTGCGCGACGCGCGCGTCGCCGTCAAACACCAGGTCGTCGTTGGCGCCCGATGCGTTCAGCGCGCAGACCGGCATGCCCGCGCGCGCCGCGGCGCTTGCGACGATCGCCGCATGGCGCGCGTGCTTGCCGCGCACGAACGGGCTGGCGCTCGGCACCACCAGGACGTCGGCGCCGGCACGCCCGGCGTCGGCGACCGGGTCCACGGGATACGAGACCCCGGCGATCGCCACGTCGCGCGCGCGCCAGAGGTCCTCGCAGAGCAGCACGCCCACGCGGCGCCCGGCGCACGCGAAGACCATCGGCCCGTGGCCGGCGGAGAAGTGCCGCTCCTCGTCGAAGACGTCGTAGTCGGGCAGCAGCCGCTTCTCGTACCACGCCTCGATGCAGCCGCCGCGCAGCAGGGCCACCGCGTTCGCCATCGGGCGCGGACGGCCGTCCACCTCGCGCGGCAGGCCCACCAGCACGGCGCGGTCGCCCAGCCCGGCGTTCGCCAGCGCGGCGGCGATGCCCTCGGCCGCGGAACGACAGCCCGCCGCGAACCCCTCGCGCTGGAGGAGGTCGCGCGGCGGGTAGCCGCACAACGAGAGTTCCGGGAAGACGGCCAGGTCGGCGCCCGCGCGGAGCGCATCCACGGCACGTTCGGCGATGCGACCGGCATTGCCGGTGACGTCGCCGACCGTGGCGTCGAACTGGACGAGCGCGATCCGCATGGACCGCGCAGTCTAGGTGGCGCGGTCAGGCGGCGCAGGTCGCGGCGGTGCGCTGCGACGGGGAACCCGCCTCCAGGCCCAGTGCCTCGACCAGGGCACGCACCGAGTACGGCTTGTGCAGGACGCCCGCGCAGCCGGCGCGCAGGAGCGGCCGCTCGTCGTCGGGCAGGCTGCTGCCGCTGGTGACCACGCGGACGCGGGCGAAGCCGGGGCGCATGCGGACGCTGGTGGTGAACCACGCGGCGTCGCCGGCCGAGGTGTCGAAGATGATCACGTCGGGGGTGACGCGGCCGCACTCGAAGCCGGCCGAGAGCACGTCCTGCACCGTGGAGACGTCGCAGGTGCCCATGCCCTCCAGGACCTCCTTGAGCGTCGTGGAGGCGGTGCGGTCGGCATCGACGACCAGGATGCGCGTGCGCGCGGTGGACGCCGAGAGCCCGCGGAACGGGATGCCGTGCGCGCGCATGAACTGCTCGAGCGCGCTGACGTGGATGCGGCGGTCCTTGGACCCGGGGATGCGGTAGCCCTCGAGGCGGCCCGAATCGACCCACTTGCTCACGGTGCGCGCCGCGACGTTGCAGATGCGGGCGACCTCGCCGGTGGTGAGCGCGTCCTTCTCGATGCCGAACGGATTGGTGTTCATGGGTGGGACTCCTCGGACGCTGCCCGCACACGCGGGACCGCGGCCGCCACCGGGATCGGCCATCCCCGTGGCCGACTGAAGCCGACGAGTCGAAAAAAACGCTTTCAGCGCGGGACGGCCTGCCCCGGCGCGTCCGAACGCGCCAGGATGCGGATGCCGCGCTCGCCAAGGGCCCGGAAGAGCTCCTCGGCGTGGGCGCGGTCGCGGACCTCGGCCACGCAGCTGACCATGACGGTGGAGACGTCCGCGCCGCCGAAGCGCCGCTCGTGCACCACTTCCTGGACGCTCGCGCCGCAGCGGGCCAGCGTGCCGGCCAGCTCGGCCAGGCCGCCGGGGCGGTCGCTGATGACCGCCGAGAACTTCACCAGGCGGCCGTCGACCGCCAGGCCGTGCTCGATCACGCGGCTGAGGACCAGCGGGTCGATGTTGCCGCCGCACAGCACCAGGCCCACGCGCATGCGCGCGAGCGAGGCGAGCTTCCCGGCCAGGAACGCAGCGAGCGGCGCGGCGCCCGCGCCCTCGACGACGCCCTTCTCGAGCTCCGCCAGGCGCAGGATCGCCAGGGCGATCGCGTCCTCGTCCACCTGCACGACCTCGTCCACCAGGTTGCGGCCCAGCTCGAAGGCGCGTCCACCGACCTCGGGGACCGCCAGGCCGTCCGCGAGCGTGGCGCTGCTCTGCACGCGCACGGGGCGGCCCGCGGCGACGGCGGCGGACCAGCTTGCGCAGCGCACGGGCTCGACGCCCACGATGCGGATGCGCGGGTTCAGGTGCTTCGCGGCGACCGCGACGCCGGCGATCAGGCCGCCGCCGCCGATCGGCGCGACGATCGCCTCGAGGCCGGCGACCTCCTCCATCATCTCCAGGCCGATCGTGCCGGCGCCCGCGATGATCGCGGCGTCGTTGAAGCCGTTGATGTAGGAGAGCCCCTCGGCCTCGACCAGCGTGTCGGCGTGCAGGCGCGCCTCGGCGATGTTGCTGCCCGAGTTCAGGACGCGCGCACCCATCTCGGCGCAGCGGCGCTGCTTGACCAGCGGCGCGAAGGTCGGCATCACGACGGTGACCGGGATGCCCAGCCGCCGACCGTGGTAGGCCAGCGCCAGCGCGTGGTTGCCCGCGCTGGCGGCGATCACGCCGCGGCGGCGCGCCTCCTCGGGCAGCTGCAGCAGCGCGTTGCAGGCGCCGCGCTCCTTGAAGCTGCCGGTGGCCTGCTCGTACTCCAGCTTGCAGTGGATGTCGGCGCCCGTGAGCGCGCTGAGCGCCGGGCTTGCCGTGCACGGCGTCACGAAGACGCCGCCCGCGATCCGCTTCCGCGCCCCGACGATGTCGTCGAAGGTCACGTCGGGGCGGGTGGCGGCGGGCGCGGCTGGCGTCATCGGGTGCTCGCTGGGTGCGGGGTCAGGCGCGCGGCCCGGCGCCGCGGACGGCGTCGCTCAGCGCGTACTTGGCGTCGTTGTCGCGGAAGCGCTTCGCCAGGTCCTTGGCCTTCGCGTCGTACGCGGCCTTGTCGGCCCACGTGTTGCGCGGGTCCAGCATCTCGGCGGGCACGCCCGGCACGGCGACCGGCATGTGCAGGCCGAAGACCGGGTGCTCGACGAACTTCGCGTTCGCCAGCGAGCCGTCCAGGATCGCCGCCAGGATGGCGCGCGTGTACGACAGCTTGAAGCGGCTGCCGACGCCGTACGGTCCGCCGGTCCAGCCGGTGTTCACCAGCCAGACCGAGCTCTTGTGGTCGCTGATCTTCTTCGCCAGCATGGCGGCGTAGACCATCGGCGGGCGCGGCATGAACGGGCCGCCGAAGCACGCGCTGAAGTTCGGGGTCGGCTCCTTGACGCCGGCCTCGGTGCCGGCCAGCTTCGAGGTGTAGCCGTTGACGAAGTAGTACTGCGCCTGCTCGGGCGTCAGCTTGGCCACCGGCGGCAGCACGCCGAACGCGTCGGCCGACAGGAAGATCACGTTCTTCGGGTGCTTGCCCATCGGGGGCTGCACGCAGTCGGGGACGAAGTCCAGCGGGTAGGTGACGCGCGTGTTCTCCGTGAGCTCCGCGGTGTCGTAGTTGGGCACGCGCGTGGCCTTGTCGACCACCACGTTCTCCAGCACGCTGCCGAAGCGGATGGCGTTCCAGATCTGCGGCTCGCCCTCCTTGGAGAGGTTGATGCACTTGGCGTAGCAGCCGCCCTCGATGTTGAAGACGCCGTTCGCCGACCAGCCGTGCTCGTCGTCGCCGATCAGGCGGCGCTGCGGGTCGGCCGAGAGCGTGGTCTTGCCGGTGCCCGAGAGGCCGAAGAACACCGCGACGTTCGAGTCGTCGTTCTTCGCGACGTTCGCCGAGCAGTGCATCGGGAACACCTCGCGCTCGGGCAGGTCGAAGTTCATCGCGTAGAAGATCGACTTCTTGATCTCGCCCGCGTAGCGCGTGCCGACGATCAGGACGACCTTGCGCTCCAGGCTCTGCATGATGCAGAGCTTGTTCTTCACGCCGTAGGACGCGGGGTCCTCCAGCTCCAGGCGCGACGCGTCGATGACGGTCCAGTCGCTCTTGAAGCCGGCCAGCTCGGCGGGCGCGGCGTTGATGAAGAGCGTCTTGGCGAACAGGCTGTGCCAGGCCTCCTCGGTGAAGACCGAGACCTTCAGCCGATACGCCGGGTCGCCGCCCGCGTAGCCGTCGAAGCGGAAGAGGTCCTTCTTGCCGCGCATGTACTCCATGACGCGGGCATAGAGCTTCTCGAAGTGCGCCGGGGTGACGGGCTGGTTGACCTTGCCCCATGCGATGCGGTCATGGATGGCCGGGGTGTCCTCGAGGTACTTGTCGTCGGGGCTGCGGCCGGTGCGGGCGCCCGTCAGGCAGTTCAGGGCGCCGTTGGCGGCCAGGATGCCCTCGCCGCGCTCGATCGCCAGCTCGACCAGCCGGGCGGCGGCGAGGTTGGCGTGGACGGCGGCGGTGCCGAAGTCGTGGGCGGCGCGGGGGGTGGACATCGTGGCGGTGGTCATGAGGGGTGTTCTCCGGGGCCCGGCGGGACCCGCAGGGCGAAGGAACAAGGATACCGCGCTCCCCCGTTCCCCGGCCGGGAAAGGTGCATTGACCCACCCCCCGCCACGGGCTACCATCTCCCCTCCAACGCGGCGACCGTAGCTCAGTTGGCAGAGCACCGGGTTGTGGTCCCGGGTGTCGCGGGTTCGAGCCCCGTCGGTCGCCCTGAAAGAGGCCTTCCACAGAGGCCAGCCGAACGCCCCCGCCGCCCCCTCCGGGCCGCGGGGGCGTCGGCATTTTGGCGTGCGCCGGCCGCCGCCCGCTATGGTGCGCGCATGCGCTTCGCCGCCGTGCAGCACGACATCGCGTGGATGGACCCGGCGCCCAACTGGGAGCGGATCGGAAACCTGCTGTCCGACGCCCGGCTGCCCGCCGGCAGCTTCGCGCTGCTGCCCGAGCTGTGCGACGTCGGGTTCACGATGGAGACCGAGCGCCTGCCCCGCTTCGACAGCCTGGGCACGGCGCAGCGCCTGGCAACGTCGCACGCGCTGTGGCTGCAGGCGGGATATGCGGACGTTGCGGTGAACGGCAGGCGCCCGAGGAACCGCGCGACGGTGATCGCGCCGGACGGCCGCGTGGCCGGCCATTACGACAAGGTGCACCTCTTCTCGCCGTCGCGCGAGGACCGGCAGTACGCCGCCGGGCGATCGATCACGGTCGTGGACGTGCCCAGCGCCGAGGGCACGTGGAAGGTCTGCCCGCTGATCTGCTACGACCTGCGCTTCCCCGAAGTCTTTCGCCTTGCGGCACTTGCGGGCGCCGAGGTCTTCACCGTCGGCGCCAACTGGCCGTCGCCGCGCGCGCTGCACCGGCGCGCGCTTGCCGTCGCGCGCGCGATCGAGAACCAGGCGTACGTGGTCGCGTGCAACCGTATCGGACGCGATCCCCACGTGGAGTACGCAGGCGACTCGTTCATCGTCGCGCCGAGCGGCGAGGTGATCGCGGAGGCCGGCGAGGCCGAGCGCGTGCTCAGCGCGGAACTCGACCGCGCGGAGCTCCTCCGATGGCGCGAGAGGTTCCCGGCCCTTCGCGACCTCCGACGCGGATTGCTCGGTGAATGCACGGTGAACGCGACTTCGCGCGATTCGCTCGCCGACGATTGACGCGCGCCCCGCGCACCCTACACTCCGCGCACGCATGAAGCGCCCGCTTCACGATCACCGCGCAGAAACGTGCGGTGCGCGAAGCGGGAAATTCGCAGGAGGCGAATTCAGATGGACCTGAACAACGAAGCGGCCGGCACGCTGTGGGAGACGATCGAGTGCGAGGCGAAGCCGCGCACGGGCGTTGCTTCGCGCGAGCCGCGCGCACGCGCCGCGGACACGCGGATTCCCGCGCTGGTCGAGCAGGCGCTGCGCAGCGCGTACTTCTCCGAGGCAGGCGAACTGGCCGTGCGCTACCGCGTGTCGGTGGGCGACCTGGTCGCGCACCTCGAGCGCGCGGGACTCGGCCGCATGCCGCGCCCCGAGCGAGCGATCGACAACATCCGCTGCGCGGTGCACGCCGCTGCGCTGGCGGCCGGCGACCCGCAGGCCTGGACCGACGTGATGAACGCGCTCGCACCCGGCTTCGACCGCGCGTGCGCGTCGCGCCTGGACGCCCGGCGCGGCATCGCGTTCGCGCGCCGGTTCTGGGTCGACCTCCAGGTCAGCACCCTGGGCGACGCCGCACCCGCGCTCCGGATGCACGGCACCCGCCGGCAGGATCCCCCCGCGCCGCGGCGCCCGCGCGGCGTCCGCGCGCCCGATCTGCGGACCTTTGCGGCCACGCGCCCCCTGCGTTACTGGCTGGCGGAACGGCTTCTCGGGAGCCTCGAGGTGGAAATCGGACGTGCCACCACCGAGGCCGAGTGCCTTGACACCGAAGCGGAAGCGCGTACCCTTCGCATTCCTGCCCTCGCCCGGTGAGCGGCAGGAAGACATCCATCGACCCCCTCGCGGCCTGCTCGGCCGCGTTCGGCAACTTAGCTCAGTTGGTAGAGCAGCGCATTGAAAATGCGCGGGTCCGCGGTTCAAGTCCGCGAGTTGCCACTGCGAACGCCGTCCCCACCGGGGCGGCGTTTCGCGTTCCCGGGCCGCATGTCGCGGCCACTGCCCACCGCCGCCCCGCCAGACCGTGAACGCCCCCATCGACACCGCCAGACTCCGCGAGGAGATCCTCGCCTGGATGAGCCCGCCCCCGGGCGACACCGGCGGGCGCATCGCCGGCCGGCAGATCCGACGGATGATCGAGGCGCTCGAGCACCCCAGCGCGCGCGAGGACGCCTTCCTGGCGGCGGTGGCCGAGGCCGAGCTCGCGCGCCGGCTGCTGGTGCACGGATGCTCCCTGGCCGTCGAGGTCCCCACGGCGGGCGGCAAGCATGCGGACTTCCTGGTGACGCACGGCGACGTGCGCCTCTACCTGCACGTGAAGCGGCTGGGCGTGGGCGCGGCCGCGGCGACGCCGCTGCCCGCGGAACTGCACGCGCTGGAATCGATCGCGCGCCCCGTGGCGGTGGTGGTTCGCGCGGCACCGGCGGCCGGCGCGCGCACGGCGCGGCTGGCCGCGGCGCTCGACCCGTTCGTGCGCGAGGCGAGCGTCGGCGAGGAGATCGCCGTGCGCGACGAGGACGGCACGTGGCTCGGCGCGGCGCGCATCGCGGCGCCGGTCGCGGGCACGCACTGCGTGCTCCGCAGCGGCCCCGACGCGGAATGGGACGGCGCGGTGCCGCGCGTGCAGCGCCTGCTGCGCAAGGCGTGCACGCAGTTCATGCCGGGCGCGACCAACGTCATCTGCATCGCCAGCGATTCCGACGCGGGCGCCGATGCCGTGGACACCGCGCTGCTGG
>JBEIFT010000051.1:0-13148 GCA_040382255.1 Phycisphaeraceae bacterium | reverse complement strand
GACGACCTCCTGGCCCAGGTAGCAGCCCTTCCGGAAGCTGGTCCGCGTGCCGATCACGCCGGTCTCGTGCGGCAGGTTGTCCGGCCCGTAGTCGACGTGGAAGAGCGGCGTGCCCGCCTCGATGCGCGCGATGTTGAACGCATGCCAGCCCGCGGGGCGCGCGCGGCGCTTGCCGCCGTCCTGGACGTCGTGCTGGCTGACAAGCGAATCCCATACGGCGCCCGCCTGCGCCGGCGGCACGAACAGCTCGATGCCCGGGCAGCCGCACTCGTCGCGGCGCACCACGATGCACGCGGCGCCGCCGATCTCGGCGCGCACCACGGTGCCGTCGCGCACCAGCGGCTCCAGCGCGGCCGGGTCCACACCGGCGTGCGCCAGCACCTCGACCGCCGCGGGGCCGTGCACCGCCAGCCGCGCCCACTCGGCGCGCGCGTCGCGCAGCCGCACGTCCTCGGCGAACAGGAACGCCGACAGCGTCTCCACCGTCCGCGCCACGTCGTGCACGTCGCAGTCGACCAGCATCAGGGGCGCACCGCCCTCGGCCGCGACCGGCACCTCGCACAGCAGCAGGTCGGCCTCGATGCGCCCCTTGCGGTTCAGCCACCACGCGGCACGCACCTCGCCGGGCTGCATGCCCTTCAGGTCCTGCGTCACCATGCGGTTCAGGAAGTCGATCCGGTCGGCGCCCTCGACCACGATGGTGCCGCGGTGCCCGCGGTCCAGCACCGCCGCCCCGCGGCGGAACGCGGCGTACTCCAGTTCGAGCAGCCCGTACGTCGCCACGATCTCGGGCAGCTCGGCGCCAGCCACCGCGCCCTCGCCCACCCCGTAGGGCAACCACTCCGCCTCGACCGCGACGCCCCCGAGCCGCAGCGACTCGACGCGCGCGTAGCGTTCATGGTGGTCCTTCAGCGGTGCGGTGGCCATTCGGCAAAGCATAGGTCGGTTAGCATTTCCCGACCATGAAGCTCGACCTCGACCTGTTCCGTGCGCTCTGCGAGACCCCCGGCGTCCCCGGCCGCGAGGAGCGCGTCCGCGCCCTCATCGAGAAGACCGTCCTCGCCCCCCAGGCCGGCCTGTTCGACGAGCACCACGTCGACGCGATGGGATCGCTCATCTGCACGCGCCGCGCCACCAAGGGCGGCAAGGCGAAGGCGAGGGCCCCGAAGGTCCTGCTGGCCGCGCACATGGACGAGATCGGCTTCTACGTCCGCCACGTCGACGACCAGGGCTACCTGTGGCTCAACGCCGCGGGCGGCTTCGACACCCGCAACCTGTTCGCCAGCCGCGTCACCGTCGTCACGTCGTCGGGCGACATCTCCGGCGTGATGAACCCGGGCGGCAAGCCGATCCACATCTCCAGCGACGCCGAGCGCACCAAGGTGCCGGGCGTCGAAGAGTTCTTCGTCGACCTGGGCATGGAGCCCGCCGACGTCAAGAAGAAGGTCAAGATCGGCGACTACGTCGTGCTGGCGCAGCCCTTCATGGAGACCCCGATGAAGGTCGTCAGCAAGGCGCTGGACAACCGCATGGCGTGCTTCGTGGCGATCGAGGCCCTGCGCCGCCTGGCGAAGAAGGGCACGAAGCACGAGGCGGACATCGTCGTGAGCTTCTGCACGCAGGAAGAGGTCGGCCTGCGCGGCGCGACCACCAGCGCGAACCAGGTGGGCGCCGACATCGGCGTCGGCCTGGACGTGAACCTGGCCTGCGACACCCCGGGCGTGCCCGATACGCAACGCGTCACCAAGCAGGGCGACGGCGCGGCGATCATGATCCAGGACAGCAGCATGATCAGCGACTGGCGCCTGGTGGACGCCGTCTGCGACTGCGCCAAGAAGCACCGCATCCCCGTGCAGCGCGCGGTCCTGCCGCGCGGCGGCCAGGACGGCGCGGCGATCCAGCGCAGCGGCAAGGGCGCGCGCTGCGTCGCCATCGGCGCCGGCACGCGCTACATCCACACCACCACCGAGATGATCGACAAGCGCGACCTCGAGGCCGTCGTCGACCTCCTGGCCACGTGGCTGCCGACGATCTCGTCCGAGGACATCGCCTGACGGAAATTGGGTTCGGGATATCCCGAACCCATTTCCTCAGTGGCTGAAGCGGCCGCGGATGCCGAGCACGGTCCGCGCGATCGCCTCGGCGGCGTCGGGCATGCGGCGTTCGCGCAGCGCGGCCTCCATGCGGTCGCGCAGGCGCCCGTCGGCAAGCAGCTGCGCCAGCGGCTCACCGATCGCACGCATGTTGCCGGGCACGTTCACCGCGTCGATCGCCAGCACCGCGGCACCGGCCTCCACCAGGGGCTGCGCGTTCGCCTTCTGGTGCAGGTCGGCGTGGTACGGGTACGGCACGAACACCGTCGGCACGCGGTTGACCTCGGCCTCGGCCACGCTGTTGGCGCCGGCGCGGCTCAGCGCCAGTTCCGCGGCGCCCCAGGCCAGGCCCATCCGGTTCAGGAACGGCAGCACCTTCGCGCGCACGCCCGCCTGCACGTAGCCGGCCTCCAGTTCCGCCACGCTGGGCGTGCTGCGCGGCCCGGCCAGGTGCAGGACCTGCCAATGCGCCAGCAGGTCGCGGTGCGACCGCGCGAACGCCACGATGAACTCGTTCAGGCTGCCCGCGCCCTGCGAGGCGCCCGTCACCAGCAGCACCGGCATCGCAGGGTCCAGGTCCAGCTCCGCCCGGCACGCGGCGCGATCGGCCGGCGCGATCGCCGCGCGGCGGATCGGCATGCCCACGATGGCCTCGGCGAACTGCGGCAGCCCGGGCGTCGCCACCGCGCTGAGCACGCGCTGCGCCCTTCGCGCCACCATGCGGTTCGCGCGGCCGGGCGTGGCATCCAGGTTCACCAGCGTCACCGGGATCCCCAGGCGCCGCGCCGCGTCGGTCACCGGCCCCGTCACGAAGCCGCCCAGCGAGACCACGTGCTCGACCTTCTCGTCGCGCAGGATGCGCTCGGCGACCTTCCGCCCCTGCCAGAAGCCCTTCACGAAGCGCACGATCCCGCGCAGGCTCTTCGAGAGCCCCTCGGCCGGGATCGGACGGAACTCCGCCCCCGCGTCACCAAGCATCTGCGCATCGATCGCACGCGTCGAGCACAGGAACAGCGGCCGCGCCGCGGGGTCCGCCTCGATCAGCCGTTCCGCGATCGCCAGCCCCGGGCTCAGGTGGCCGCCCGAGCCGCCGCCCGCCAGGACGATCGTCCGCCGCACACCCCCCGAGCTCATGCCGCGGCCGTTCCCTGCGTGCCGGCGTCGGACTCGGGCTCCTCGCCCGGGACCGGGATGCCCAGCTCGCGCCGGCGCCGGTCGGCCGCACGCTCAAGCGCCACCAGCATGCCCAGCGAGAGGCACGTCAGGATCCAGCCGGTGCCGCCGCGCGACATCAGCGGCAAGGCGATGCCCTTGGTCGGCGCCAGGCCGGTCACGACGCAGATGTTGATCAGCGCCTGCAGGCCCACCGTCAGCACGAAGCCGAAGCCCACCAGCTGCGAGAAGTTCGAGAGGAGCGGCGTGCCGCCCTCGCTGCCGCGCCACAGGCCGCGCAGCCCGCCCTCGCTGCTGCGTGCCGAGGTCGCGGTGACGATCGCCAGCCCGCAGACGACCAGCAGCACGTACAGCGCCACGATCACGGCCGCGCCGATCAGGCCCAGTTCCTCGGAGACGATCGAGTAGATGAAGTCCGTGGTCGCCTCGGGCAGGTAGCCGAACTTCAGCTCGCTGTTGCCCAGCCCGCGCCCGGCCATGCCGCCGCCCGAGATGGCCTCCATCGACTGGATGATGTGGTAGCCGATGCCCTGCGGGTCCTGGTACGGGTCCAGGAACGCGATGATCCGGTTCACGCGGTACGGGCTGGTGATGATCAGTGCGACGAACGCCAGCAGCCCGACGGGCGCCATCGCCGCCACCCAGACCCAGCGCATGCCGGCGGCCAGCAGCATGGCCACCGAGACCAGCATGATCAGCACCGCGGTTCCCAGGTCCTGCAGGGCGATGAAGCCGCAGAACAGGCTCACCACGCCCAGCGGCACGGCGAAGCCCCACTTGAAGGTCGAGAGCCGCGCACGCTCGCGGACGGCGTACCAGGCGACCACGATCGGCATGGCCCACTTGGCCACCTCGCTGGGCTGCAGGCCGATCGGACCCACGCTGATCCAGCGCCGGGCGCCGTTGACCGAGCGGCCGATCCCGGGAACCAGCACCAGGAGCAGGCAGAGGGCGGTCCCGATCGCGATCCACGCCACGGGCGTCTGCCACCAGCGGCGGCCGGTCGCCCCCATGCGGTCGACGGGGACCCAGAAGCCCGCCACGAGGGCGGCAAAGGCCGCCACCGCGAACCAGGTGTGCTTGCCCAGGAAGATCCCGTCCGTGGTGGTCGGCTGGCTGCCGGAGAGGCTCAGGCTGGCCGAGTTCACCATCACGGTGGCGACGATCAGCAGCCCGAGGACCGCGAGCACCAATCCATGGCTTGCGCGCATCATGCGCCTGCTATCGGCCAACCCCCCCTTCCGGGGCGAAAAAGGAAAACGCCGCCTGCCGTTGAAGGCAGGCGGCGCTCGTTTCCCGATTCAATCGCCAGAAAGGCGAGTGGAGATCAGAGGTCGCACTCAGGCGCGACGGCGACGCGAGGCAAAGCCCGCGAGGCCGAGGAGCGCGAGGGCGCCCGGCGCCGGAACCGGACCGACCGCGAAGATGCGCGTGTCGAGCAGGTTGGTGCCGCTGTTGAAGGCGCCACGGCCGCCGAACGAGATGTTCGCCGTGCCGCTGGTGGCCGACTTCGCGAAGGCGAAGTGGGCAACCCAGACGCCGTACGAGGCCGAGGCGCTGTTGGCCACGGTGTCGCCGGCGAAGCCCGAGAGGCTGACCGCGAAGATGTCCGACACGGTCGGGGTGCCGTTGTACCAGCCGGCGAGGGCCGGGATGGTCGTCTGGTTCGCCGTGGTGTAGTTGGTGAAGTTCGGGTCGCCGGCAGTCGAGTACGACGAGTAGTTGTCGCCGTAGGACGAGAAGCCGCCGAGGGTCACGAAGCTGTCGATGGACGACGTGCTCGACGTGTCATCGATGGGCTTCCACTTCGAGGCCGCGTTGCCGGCAGCCTGGAAGAACGAGGTGCCCGAAGCCGTGATGTTCATGTTGAACACGTTGAGGAGCTTGTCCGAGGCAGATTCCATGCCCGCGAACACGTCCATGGTGTAGTGCGTGCCGCGGTCCTGGATCTTCGCGGTCCAACCCACGAAGCCAGCGAACGAGGACGTGCACACGCCGGCGGCAATGCCGCAAGCAAGCAGACCGATCTTCATGACACAAACCTTTCTGTGGGCTGAGCGTGAAAGGGAGGGCGGTTGGGGAGAAGGGGTCAACCCAACCAAGGGGGAACGATGACCCCTGCAAGCGTCAGCCCGAGCGCCGACAGGGATCAGGAGAAGAATGACCCCATTCCCGGGGCGGGCAAGCCAATCACGGCGGGTTTTTTCGATCCAGGGACGGATTTCACGCTCGCGCCTGAACGGGCCACGGCTGCAACGCTTGAAATCGCACTTTTTATGAGACGTCGTTCGCGCCCATCGCCCCGCGAAGCAGCAGCGAAGACGCATCCGTCACCCGAACGGCGGAAATCCGGCCCAGCCACGAACGGGCGGCCTCCTCCGAGTCCACATCCACCGCGACGATCAGGTCGCCCGGGGTACGCCCAACCGCCTGCCACGACCGTTCGGCGGGCGCAGCGCCGATCGGCGCACCCGCGATCCGCAGCGAAACGCCCGTCGGCGCGACCTCGGCGCGGTCCCGGGCCCGGACCTGGTCAAAGAGCACGTCCACGCGCTTCCCCACCCACGCGGCGTGCACCCGCGCGCTGGTCTCGCCCTGGATCGCCAGCAGCTGGTTGTTGCGCAGGCGCTTCACCTCGTCCGGGACGTCGTCCTGGAACCGGTCGATCGCGACGGTCCCGGGCCGCGGCGAGTACTTGAAGATGAAGTTGTTCTTGAACGGCAGGCGGCGGACCAGCGAGCACGTGGCCTCGAAATCCGCGTCGGTCTCGCCGGGGAACCCGACGATGATGTCGCCTGCGAGCGTGGCGTCCGGCAGCCACTCGAAGACGCGCGCGACGAACGCCTCGTACTCGGCCACCGTGTAGCCGCGGTTCATGCGCGCCAGCACGGTGTCGCTCCCGCTCTGCGCCGGCGCGTGCAGGTAGCGGCAGATCCGCGGGCAGTCGCGCATGGTCTCCAGGACGTCGGGCCCGAAGTCGTGCGGGTAGCTGGTGACGAAGCGCAGCCGACGGATCGCGGGCACCTCGTCGTGGATGCGGCGCAGCAGCTGCGCAAACGTCGTGGCGCGCTGGCCCGCGGGAACGGGCTGGCGGATGGCCTTCAGGCCGGGCCCCACCTGCGGCGCCTCGGCGCCGCCCACCGTCAGCGCGGTGCCGTGCACGTAGCGGTAATGGTTGACGGTCTGCCCCAGCAGCGTCACCTCGATCGCACCGGCGTCGGCCAAGCGGCGGCATTCCTCGACGATGTGGTCGGGCGGGCGGTGCACCTCGGCGCCGCGCGTGTAGGGCACGACGCAGTAGGTGCAGAACTTGTTGCATCCGCGCGTGATGCGGACGTAGGCGCTCCACGGCTGCTCGCGCGCGGACGGATCGAATGCCCGGGAGAGGTCCAGCGACTCGAGCCCATCCTCGGCGGCCGCGAGCGTCGACGTGCGGCGTGACTTGTTGCCCGCCAGCGCGACGCCGCGCGATTCCGCGCGCTCGCCGGCGCGCGAGCGGCGCACGTTGTCGATGAGCTGCGGCAGCCGGTCCAGTTCGCCGGGGCCGCAGAGGATGTCGACCTGCGGGTGTCGGCGAAGCATGTCCAGGCCGTCGCGCTCGGCCATGCAGCCCAGCACGCCCAGGATCAGTTCCTCGCCCTCGCGCTTGCGCACGCCCACCATGCCGACGCGGCTCAGCGCCTTCTGCTCGGCAAGCTCGCGCACCGAGCACGTGTTGTAGAGAATCACCTGCGCCGCGGCATCGTCGTCGACGAACTCGTAGCCCAGCGATTGCAGGCTCCCGCGCACCAGCTCGCTGTCGAGCTCGTTCATCTGGCAGCCGAAGGTCTCGAGATAGACGCGCATGGGTGGTTGAGGGGGCCCCGGATGGGCCGTCATGGCCACGGGACGGGCATTATGACGCCAGAAAGCAGATTCCCCGGACGCTTGGGCCGATTCTCCGTGTCCGGAAATAGCCGCGCTGAGGCGCCGCAAGGCGGGAATCCGCCCCACGAACGGCACAGACCGACCCTCGCAACGGGTCCTGAACCCGTTTTTCAAGCCCGGAAGTGAGCCCGTTCCTTGACTCTGAAACCCCCTGAGCTAGGTTCTGTGCGAGGAGTGAGGTTCCAGGTGACCTGGCAGAGGGCCAGAGCCACCGAGAAGAGAAGGGATCCACGCCTTTACATCTGTGACCCGCCATGCGCGGGAAGGGAACTAGGGCTATGAACAAGATCGGAATGATTGGTCTCATCGGTGCCGCTTCGCTCGCCGCTGCTGCGAACGCCGGCTTCACGGGTTGGCAGGCGATCGCCCGCAGCTCGGGCGCGAACACGATCGTCGACGTCTTCGCGGGCTTCAACACCGCGGGCGACAAGCTGCTCAACGTCTTCAACATGAACATCGCCGTCACCGGCGGCGCTGCGTTCGTGCAGCAGACCGGCGTGGCTGCCTCGAAGTGGAAGCCGATCGACGACACGTCGAACTCGTCGTCCCTCGACAGCTTCACGACCCTCGGCGGCTTCTCGTACGGCGGTGACTTCTACACCTCGTACTCCTCGGCCGGCGACCCGAACTTCACCAACTACACCACGTCGAACGCCACGACCATCCCGGCCCTCGCCGGCTGGTACAACGGCACCCCGACCTCGCCGGACATCCTGGCCATCAACCTGGCCACCGCCAGCCCGAACTGGGGCGGCGCGAAGGACTCGGCCAGCGCCGCCGGCAGCTTGGGCGTCTGGGTCGGCCACTTCCTGGTGAACAAGGGCCTCAGCGACACCAGCTGGACGCTGACCTTCTCGGGTTCGGCCGCCTTCAACACCGGCACGAACGCCGCGGACAGCCGCACGTTCCACGCGGTCCCGGCCCCGGGCGCCCTGGCGCTCCTCGGCCTGGCCGGCATGGCCTCGCGCCGCCGTCGCGCCTAAGCGACACGGCTGGAACCTCACTCCGAGGATCCTTCTCTCCGCCGCCCCTGGCTTGCCAGGGGCGGCGGTTCGTTTTGCGGCACGGGAGGGCCGAAACGACGGCCCCTGACGGATTCCTGCACAGATCCGTCATTTCGGGGTTTCCCCCGGGCCGGAATTGGGGCTACTTTTCTCCCCGTCCCACACAGGCTCCCGCCCACCCGCCTACGGTTGGTGGCGGTCCCCCAAGGGACCAATCCCCATGGCGCCGGACCCTCCGGCGCGGAAGGCACCCCATCCGCCGGATCGGCGGCGACGGAACACCCGTCGGAACAGCAGACGAAGGAGATACGCGTGAAGATCGGACTCTACGTCGGTGCGATGCTCGCCAGCGGGCTCGCGATCTCGGTCGGCCAGCTCAACGCCGTTGCGGTGCCCGGCGAAGAGGGCGACGCCGGTGGCAACCTGCTCGCCGGACCCGACGTCATCGTCGGCGCGATCCCGGACGTCTCGAAGTACGGCAGCAACGTCGTCAACGGGAAGACCATCATGGCCTACTCGTTCGGCTCGACCAGCTGCAACATCGGCACGCAGCAGCTCGAGTGGTACGCCAACACCAGCCGCCACCCGGTCATTCCGCAGAACGCGTACCGCATCAAGAACGGCCGCATCGAGCAAATCGGCATGAGCTGGATGAAGTACGGCTTCTGCGCGCTCCAGCAGACGCTCTGCGGTGCGTGCACCCCGGCCGGCAGCGGCTGCCCCAGCCTGCTGGGCATCGGGTGCAGCGACCCGTACTCGGCCAGCCTCAACGGCAGCCAGGGCGGCCTTGGGCCGCGCTCGCGCGTGAACCCGACCACGGGCGCCTATCCCGCCGACAACTCGGCCGAGGTTGCCTCGTGGCCCGCGATCCCGACCGGCCAGAACACGATCGGCCGCCGCGTGCAGATCGAGTCGACCAGCCTCGATCCGGCCCAGAACGCCGGTGCGGTGTACGTCGCGGAGTGCCAGTACGTGCACCCGCAGGACGCGACCAACAACAACGACAACAACAACGCCAGCTACCGCACGTTCACGGTCGGTGCGCTGTCCAGCGGCGCGTACGCGCTGACCCTCACCGGCTCGACCATCCAGATGAAGCCGGCGATCTATGCGTGGCAGTCGGTCACGCCGTCCGTCCTCATCACGTCGGTCGATGCCACGGACGGCCGCTACTTCGTGGCATACAACGTCACGGCGAACGCGGACGGCACCTGGCACTACGAGTATGCCATCCAGAACCTGAACAGCGACAGCGCGGGCGCGAGCCTCTCGTTCCCGATGCCCGCGGGCGTCACGGTCAGCAACATGTCGTTCAAGGACATCTCGTACCACTCGGGCGAGGCGTACGACGGCACGGACTGGACCATGACGGCGACCGGCGGCGAGATCCGCTTCCAGTGCACGCAGACGTTCGCGCAGAACCCGAACGCCAACGCGCTCCGCTGGTCGACGCTCTACAACTTCTCGTTCGACGCCAGCACGGCGCCCACGCCGGGCAACGTGACGCTCGGCCTCTTCAAGACCGGCGGCAACGTGGCCTTCACGGGCAACGTTCCGTCGGCCCCCGCCATCCCGGGCGACTTCAACGGCGACGGCCACGTCGACGGCAGCGACCTGGGCCAGGTGCTCTCGAACTGGGGCAACCCGGGCGTGACCGACCTGAACGGCGACGGCGTCACCGACGGCAACGACCTGGGCACCCTGCTCTCGCGCTGGGGCTGACCCCCGGCACACGGTCCGAAACCATCCCGGCCACGCGCATCCCCCCCGGTGCGCGTGGCCGGTGCCATTCGGGGAGCGGCAGCGTGGGTGAGTGACTACGCTCCCGCCTCCGATGGCCACGTCCCCACCGACCCCACGCTCGAACAGGGCTGCCCCGCTGGATCCGTGGGCGCTGGCGGCCTTGCTGGTGGCGCTGCTGCTGGGCTGGTGCCCGCTCGGCGGCGTCGCCGGCCTGATTCTGGGCATCGTGGCCCTGCGGTCGATCCGGCGCGCGGACCGTCCACGCCGCGGTGCCGGCATGGCGTGGGGCGCGATCTTCGTCAGCGCCACCCTCCTGCTGAGCTTCGGCCTGTGGGCCGAGCGCTTCATCGGCGGCCTGCAGGACGACATGGAACTGCAGGCGATCCAGTCGATCGAGGCCACCCTGCGGGGACAGCCGGAGTCGGCGGACGGCTGGGCGCCGGGGACCCCGGGCGGCGCGCCGGACCCGATCGCGATCGCCGAGTTCGCGCGCCCGCTGGCCGCGCGCCTGGGCGACCTGCGGCGCGCGACCATCACCAACCGCATGGCCGACGGCATGGTCGACCCCCGCATCACCATCGCCTTCAACGCCGACTTCGCGAAGGGGACGGCGTTCGGCAAGGCCGTCTTCCGGCCGGTGCCGGGCACGATCCCGCCCACGCTGCGGCTCGAGGCCTTCGAGGTCGAGTCGGGCGGCACGCGGCTGTCGCTGCCGGCGCCCACGAAGGAGAACCCATGACCGAAGCCGACGACGTTCCCGCCTACGACCCCGCCGAGATGGGCGCCCGCCGCCGCAGCGCGCTGGCCGTGCTGGCGCTGGTGCTCTCGGTGCTGCCGGTCGGCAGCATGCTGGCCCCGATCCTGGGCGCCGTGGCGCTGGTGCAGATGCGCCGCGACCCGCGGCTGGACGGCCGTGCGCTGGCGTGGGCCGGCATCGTGGTCGGCGCCGTTGCCACGTCGCTGATGGTGGGCGGCGCTTGGATGCAGTGGATGGCGTTCCAGCACGTGGTGGAGATGCCGCGGATCGCGATCGAGGCCGCGATGGCCGGCGACGCGGACCGCATGCGCGCCGAGCTGTGCAAGCCGGGCTCGGAGGCGACGTCCGACGAGATCCGGGCATTCGGGGCCACGATGCGGGCATCGTTCGGCGCCTTCCGAAGCCTGCGCGTGGACCGCAACCCCCCCGCGGACGCCGGCCAGCCGCGCGAACGCGAGGTCCGGGCGCCGTTCATCGCGACGTTCGAGCGCGCCGACGTGCCGCTGACGGTTCTCTACGAATCGGTTGACGGGCGCGGCTTCGGTGTCGGCAGCATGCTCGTGCGGCGGCTCGCCTTCCTGCCGGCGGGCGGGCCGCGTATCGTGTTCCCCGACGATGAGCCAGTCACCCCAAAGCAGGATGCCGGCAAGCCCCGGTGACGCCACGCCCGACGCCCCGGACGCCGTGATCCAGGTCCGCGGCCTGGTCATGCAGTTCGGCAAGCAGACGGTGCTTTCGGGGCTGGACCTCGACGTGCTGCGCGGCGAGACGCTGGTCGTCATGGGCGGATCGGGCTGCGGCAAGAGCACGCTGCTTCGCCTGATGATCGGCGCGATCCCGCCGAGCAAGGGCAACATCTCGATGTTCGGACAGGACCTTGCGACCGCCGGCCGCACCACCCTGGACGCGCTGCGCCGCCGCTTCGGCATCCTGTTCCAGAGCGGCGCGCTCTACCAGTCGATGAGCATCGCCGAGAACGTGGCGCTGCCGATGCGCGAGCTCACCGACCTGCCCAACGACCTGATCGACCTGCAGGTGAAGATGAAGCTGGAGGCCGTGGGCCTGCGCGAGCACGCCGACAAGTTCCCGGCGCAGATCTCGGGCGGCATGAAGAAGCGCGCCGGCCTGGCGCGCGCGCTGGCGCTGGACCCCGAGATCATCTTCTACGACGAGCCGAGCGCCGGCCTGGACCCGGTGACCAGCGCCGAGATCGACCAGCTGATCCTGACGCTGACCAAGAAGCTGGGCGTGACCAGCATCGTGGTGACCCACGAGATGGACAGTGCCTTCACCATCGCCGACCGAATGGTGATGCTGGACAAGGGCCGTACCCTGAAGATCGCGCCGCGCGCCGAATACGAGCGCATCCGGGCCCTGCCCCCGGAGCAGGCGCAGATGCTGCCCGAGGACGACCGCATCGTGCGGCAGTTCATCCGCGGCGACGCCAACGGTCCCATCACGGATCGAAGGACGCTGACCAGCTATGCCGATGACCTGATGGGGCTGCTGACGCCGCTGCCCACGTCGCCCTCGATCACGCCCACACGATGAAGCCGCACCCGACCTCGCTTGCCGGCCGCCGCGTCCTGGTGATGGGGCTGGGGCAGTTCGGGGGCGGCCTGGGCGTCACCCGCTGGCTGGCTGCGCAGGGCGCGCACGTGCTGCTGACCGACCGCGACCCCGAGGAGAAGCTCGCGAAGCCGCTGGGGGAACTGCGCGAGGCGATCGGCGCCGGGCAGGTCGAGCTGCGCCTGGGCCGCCACGAGCACGCCGACTTCGCGGGCTCAGACCTGGTGATCGCGAACCCCGCGGTGCCGACGCCGTGGAGGAACGAGTTCCTGGCGGCGGCCGTGGCGGCCGGCACGCCGGTGACCACCGAGATCCGCCTGGCCGTCGAGGGCCTGGACCGCGCGCGCACCGTGGCGATCACGGGCAGCGCCGGCAAGAGCAGCACGTGCAGCATGGTGCACCTGCTGCTGGACGATTCGGGCCGCACCGCGCGCCTGGGCGGGAACATCGGCGGCACGCTGCTGGGCACGCCGGCCGTGCCCGGGCAGTTCAACGTGCTGGAACTGTCGAGCGCCATGCTGTGGTGGCTGGGCGAGGGCGCCGCGATGGCCGGCCTGCCGCCGTGGGCCGCGCGCACGGCGGTGCTGACGAACCTGGCGCCCAACCACGTCGACTGGCACGGCGAGCTGCCGCACTACGTGCGCAGCAAGGCGAACATCCGCCTGGGCCAGCGCGCGGGCGACGCGTTCCTGACGCTCTTCGCGCACGAGCAGCCGGATGCCGCGCGCACGATCGCGGCGACGTGCGGCGGCGCGTGGTGGGACGGCGCGCAGGTGCCGCCCGCAGCGGAGCTGGACGCGCTGCTCGGCATGATCGACCTTCCCACGGTGCCCGGCGAGCACCAGCGTCGCAACGCGCGCCTGGCCGTGCTGGCCGCCGAGG
>JBEIFT010000050.1:0-13168 GCA_040382255.1 Phycisphaeraceae bacterium | reverse complement strand
GGCGGCACCGGGCTGCGCGTGCACGTCGAATCCTGCGGCGGCCAGGCGTTCGCGCACGGCGCTGGCGGCGCACCACGTGGCGACGGTGGTCCCGGGGCGCGCATGCGCGGCCACCTGCGCGATCGCGGCGTCGTCCCACATCTCGGGGTTCCGCGCGGGCGCGAAGCCGTCCAGGTTCCATGCGTCCGCCGCGAACGGCACGGAAGGCAGCAGGTCGCACGGCCCGCCGAAGAGGAGCGTCAGCCGCACGCGCCCGCCCTCGAACGCGCGGCGGTGGATGCCGGGGATGCGCGCGGGCCACGCGTCGGCCAGCGCGGCGAAGAGCGGCGCGAACTCGGCCAGCGCGGGGTCGACGCGGTGCGCGCCGCGGATCGTCGCGGCGTCCAGCGGGAAGCCCTCGACGCTCACCCAGTCGAGCTGCGCGCGCGGATCGTGCGCGGCGTGCGCGCGCCACGCGGCCCACGCGGTGATGAAGGAGATGCCGGCGCCGAAGCCGAGCTCACCGAAGGTCGCGCGCGGGGATGCGGACCAGCGGCCGGCGGCGTCGGTGCCCGCGTCACCCGCCGCGCCGAATCCGTGCCCGCGCAGGAACACGGCCTCGCGCTCGACGCGCGCCGCGCGGACGCTGGCGTACGTGTCGTCGTGCGCCACGGACCGCAGCGTGCCGTCCTGCCATTCGACGCGAGGTTCGGGAAGCCGCGGGGGCATGGGCGGCGCATTGTCGCGTGTACAACACGTTGCGTGGCAGGCACGCCAGAAGGAAACCCAGGCGAACAGGCCCCGGCGCCGCGGCAGGCCCCCGCGCCGACGCACGCCGCGTCACCGTCGCCCCAGCCCCCGCGCGGCTGGCGCGCGCAGCTGCGCCACGCCTTCGCCGTCGAGAAGCCCGGCCCCGCCGAGCCGACCCCCGAGGAGCGCGCCGCCCTCGAGCCGCTGATCCGCGAGGTCCGCAAGCGCGGCCTGGTCGGCCCCGCGGTGCTGTTCCTGGAGAGCGTCGCACCGCTCAACAACGTCGGCGCGCAGGCGCTCCACTTCATGCAGCCGATCGCGACCGCGGTGCTGGACCCGGTGCGCTACGCGACGCTGGCGAAGTACCTGGAGCGGCGCGGGAGCGTGGCGTGGGTTGTGCAGGAATTGCAGCGGGACACTGCGACCGGCGCATGACGGGCGCCGATCGCCGGGAGCGCCTGCGCGTAACCTCCACGGCTCGATGAGCAGCCCGCACGCCGCCAAGAGCCCACCCCCACCCGACCGCATCCAGGTCATCGTCGCCACCGACTGCGGATCGACCACGACGAAGGCGATCCTGATCGAGTGCGTCGACGGGCACTACCGGCAGACCCAGCGCGGCGAGGCGCCGACGACGGTCGAGGAGCCGTTCGCCGACGTGACGCTGGGCGTGACCAACTCGGTGACCGAGCTGCAGGAGCTCTCGGGCCGCCGGCTGATCGCGGACGACGGCACGGTGATCCGGCGCACGTCGCCCAGCGACCCGGACGGCTGCGACGTCTACATCTCGACCTCGAGCGCGGGCGGCGGCCTGCAGATGATGGTCGCGGGCGTCGTGCGGCAGATGACGGCGGAGAGCGCCAAGCGCGCGGCACTGGGCGCGGGCGCGATCGTCATGGACACGATCGCCTCGAACGACCAGCGCAAGCCGCACGAGCAGATCCAGCGGATCCGCGAGCTGCGGCCCGACATGGTGCTGCTCTCGGGCGGCACCGACGGCGGCGACCAGAAGAAGGTGGTCGAGCTTGCCGAGCTGATCGCGCCCGCGAAGCCGCGCCCGCGCTTCGGCGGCGAGTACCAGCTGCCCGTGATCTTCGCCGGCAACAAGGACGCCGCGCCCGCGGTGCAGCGCGTCTTCGGCCAGGGCTTCGACCTGAGCGTCGTGCCCAACCTGCGCCCCACGCTCGAGCAGGAGAACCTGGGCCCCGCGCGCGACCGCATCCACGACGTGTTCCTGGAGCACGTCATGGCGCATGCGCCCGGCTACGACAAGCTGATCGCGTGGGCCGACGCCCCGATCATGCCGACGCCCGGCGCGGTGGGCGACATCCTGCAGACCATCGCGAGGAAGCGCGGCATCAACGCCGTGGGCGTCGACATCGGCGGCGCCACCACCGACGTCTTCAGCGTCTTCGACGGCGCGTTCAACCGCACCGTGAGCGCGAACCTGGGCATGAGCTACAGCATCAGCAACGTGTGCGCCGAGGCGACCATGCCGCGCATCCTGCGCTGGGTGCACCTGCCCATGGACGAGCGCGAGCTGCGCAACCGCGTCAAGAACAAGATGATCCGCCCGACCACGATCCCGCAGACGCTGGAGGCGCTGGTCTTTGAGCAGGCGGTCGCGCGCGAGGCGCTGCGCCTGAGCTACGAGCAGCACAAGGCGTTCGCCACCACGCTGAAGGGCGTGCAGCAGCAGCGCACGGTCGGCGACGCGTTCGCGCAGGCGGCGGCGGGCGCGACGCTGGTCGACAACATGAAGCTCGACCTGCTGGTCGCGTCGGGCGGCGTGCTCAGCCACGCGCCGCGCATGGAGCAGACCGCGCTCATGCTCATCGACAGCTTCGAGCCCGAGGGCTTCACCGAGCTCGCGAAGGACAGCATCTTCATGATGCCGCACCTGGGCGTGCTGGCGAGCGTGCACCCCGACGCCGCGATGGAGGTCTTCGAGAAGGACTGCCTGATCTACCTGGGCACCTGCGTCGCGCCGCGGGGGCAGGGCAAGGCGGGCAAGCCGTGCTTTGCGTGGGAGCTGCGCGGCGCGGTGAACGCGAAGGGCACGATGAACGTGGGCGACATGCAGCTGTTGCCGCTGGCGCACGACGCGCAATGCGAGATGACCGTGACGCCCGAGAAGGGCTTCGACATGGGCGCAGGCCCCGGCAAGGCCGTCACGCGCACCGTGCGCGGTGGCACCGTGGGCCTGATCCTGGACGCGCGCGGCCGCGCGATCGAGGTGCCCGAGGAAGAGGGCGCGCGCCGCGCCACCATCCAGCGCTGGCTGGACGCGCTGCACGTGTACGCGTGAGGAACGAACCATGGCAAAGGCATTCACCCCAGGACTCAAGGTCAGCGCACGCACCGGCTACCGCGCGCGGCGCGTGCTGCCCATCGCGGGCGACGTCGTCGTGAAGGTGGGCGACCGCGTCGGCGCGGACGCCGTGGTCGCGCAGACGTTCATGGAGGGCGATGCGTTCCCGATCCGCGCGGCGAACCTGATGGGCGCGAACCCGAAGGACCTGCCGTCGCTGATGCTGGTGAAGGTCGGCGAACGCGTGTCGAAGGACATGCCGATCGCGCGCTCGAAGGGCATCTTCGGCATGATGCGCACCGACGTGAAGAGCTCGGCCGACGGCACGCTCGAGAGCGTGAGCGACTCGACCGGCATGGTGATCGTGCGTGGCCCGGCGCAGCCCGTGTCGGTGCGCGCGTACATCGCGGGCGACGTGGTCGAGGTGCTGCCCGGCGAGGGCGTCGTCGTCGAGAACGCGGTCGCGCTGGTGCAGGGCATCTTCGGCGTGGGCGGCGAGACGCACGGCCTGCTGGCCATGGCGTGCGCGGCGCCCGGCGAGACGCTGGACGAGAAGCACGTGACGCCGGCGATGAAGGACGCGATCGTCGTCGGCGGCGCGCGCGTGACGGCCGGCGCGATCCGAAAGGCGAAGGCCGTCGGCGCCGCGGCGATCGTCTCGGGCGGCATCGACGACCAGGACCTGCGCGACTTCCTTGGCCACGACATCGGCGTGGCCGTCACGGGCAGCGAGAGGCTCGGCATCACGATCATCGTGACCGAGGGCTTCGGCGACATCGCGATGGCCGAGCGCACGTTCGCGCTGCTGGCGGGTCACGCGGGACGCATGGCGAGCGTCAACGGCGCCACGCAGATCCGTGCCGGCGTGATGCGGCCGGAGATCGTCATCCCGCTGGAGGACGGCCGCGGCGGGGGCGGCGAGCGCGCGGCGGCCGGCGGCGCGGTGGCGGGTGTGCTGGAGATCGGCACGCCCGTGCGCGTGATCCGCGACCCGCACTTCGGCGTCCTGGGCACGGTGGCCGCGCTGCCCGAACAGCCCGCGGTGCTGGGCTCCGGCAGCAAGGCGCGCGTGCTTGAGGTGGCCACGGCGGACGGCCGGCGGATCACCGTGCCGCGCGCGAACGTGGAGCTGATCGAGGGGTGAGCGCGGGAAATTGATCCTGCCACAGTAGTTCCATTTTCCAGAGCGAAAATGGAACTACTGTGGCAGGATCAATTTGCGTGCGTCTCGCGCCGCGCGTACAACTCGCCCTCGCATGACCCTCCCGAGCCTCCTGGCGCAGGTCGCCGGAGCCGAGAATCCCGCCACGTTCTTCACGCCCGGCAAGGGCGTGCTGGCCGCGTCGCTCTTCGTCGTCGCGGCGCTCGTGATCGGGTCGATCCTCTGGGCGCGCAGCGGCGGCCGCGTGCGCGTCCGCAAGATCGCGGGCCTGGATGCCGTCGACGAGGCCGTGGGCCGCGCCACCGAGATGGGCCGCCCGATGCTGTTCGTCCCGGGCATCCAGGACATGGACAACATCCAGACGGTGGCCGGCATCACGGTGCTGAGCCGCGTCGCGCGCACCGCCGCCGAGTACGACGCCGACATCGAGGTCCCCAACACGCGCTCGCTGGTGATGACCAGCGCCCGCGAGGCCGTGCACGCCGCGTACCTCAGCGCCGGACGCAGCGACAGCTACAACCCGGACCGCATCTACTACGTCAGCGACGAGCAGTTCGCGTACGTCGCCTACGTGGGCGGCCTGATGGTGCGCCGCAAGCCGGCCGCGTGCTTCTACTTCGGCTGCTTCTTCGCGGAAAGCCTGATCCTGGCCGAGAACGGCAACTCGGTCGGCGCGATCCAGATCGCCGGCACCGCCGAGACCAGCCAGCTGCCGTTCTTCGTCGCCAGCTGCGACTACACGCTGCTGGGCGAGGAGTTCTTCGCCGCCAGCGCCTACCTGAGCGGCGAGCCCGACCAGTTGGGCACGCTGCTCGCGCAGGACATCGTGAAGGCGATCGTGTGGGTGCTGGCCGTGCTGCTCGCGCTCGCCGCGACGGTCGCGGCGCTCACGCACTCCGAGTCGCTCGCCGGCCTGGTCGACTCGGTCCGCGCCGCGATGGGGGGTGGCTGACATGAGCCGCACCGTCGCCGCGCTGGTCGCGTCGCTCGCCGGCCTCGTGATGGTGCTCACGGCGTTCGTGAAGCCGTGGGAGCCGCTCGGCACCGCGGTGGTCGACTGGTTCAACGTCCTGGCCGCGATCGCCTTCGTCCTTGGCGGCGCGAACCTGCTGAAGGTCAACCTCCTGAAGATCAGCGCGCGCGAGGAGGGCTGGGGCTACTCGACCGTCACGATCCTGGCGTTCCTGGTGATGATCACCGTGGGCGCGTTCAAGATCGGCGTCCACCCGGACCCGAAGTTCCCCGACGTCGCGCTCTCGGGCAACAAGGAGGCGGTCGGCGGCGCCTTCTGGTGGCTCTACGAGTACGCGATGAGCCCGATCACCAGCACGCTCTTCGCGCTGCTGGCGTTCTACGTGGCCAGCGCCGCGTTCCGCGCCTTCCGCGCGAAGAACGCCGCGGCCGTGCTGCTGCTGGGCACCGCGTTCATCGTGCTGCTGGGCCGCGTGTACGTGGGCGTGCTGCTCACCAGCTGGATCCCCGCCGACAACGGCTGGGTCTCCTGGCTGCGGCTCGAGAACCTCAGCAACATCATCATGAGCGTGTTCAACAACGCGGGCACGCGCGCGATGATCATCGGCATCGCGATCGGCATCGCGGCCACCAGCCTGAAGATCCTGGTCGGCCTGGACCGCAGCTACCTCGGGAGCGGCGACTGACATGTCCGGCGCACCCGCGAAGCCCCTGCTGCAGCGCCTGGACGGCATCGACCGCCGCTGGATCTTCCTGCTGATGGCGCTGGCCGTCGCGGGTCCGATCCTGTGGGTCGGCGTGACCGGCAAGACGTTCCCCGAGACGCCCACGCCCGCCGTGCGCGGCGCGTTCGACGCGATCGACCGCCTGCCCGAGGGCAGCCGCGTGCTCATCAGCTTCGACTTCGACCCCGCCAGCGCCGGCGAGCTGCAGCCGATGGCGACCGCGTTCGTCCACCACTGCGCGCTGCGCAAGCTGCGCATCTACGGCATGACGCTGTGGGCGCCCGGCAGCCCGATCATCGGCGCGACGCTGAACGACGTGATCGCCGGCGACCCGTGGTACCGCTACGGCGAGACGTGGGTGGACCTGGGCTACCAGTCCGGCAACGAGGGCGTCATCAAGCAGATGGGCGCGGACATGGCGAAGACGTATCCGAACGACTCGCGCGGCACGCCCGTCGCGCGCATCCCGATGATGCAGGGTGTCGCCCGGTCCTCGGACTTCGACCTGCTGATCAGCGTCAGCGCCGGCTACCCCGGCTCGAAGGAGTGGGTGCAGTACGCCGTCTCGCCGACGCTCACCAGCGACAAGCCGCTGCCGTTCGTCACCGGCACGACCGGCGTGCAGACGCCGCAGCTGATCCCGTACTACCCGCACCAGATGGCCGGCATCCTGGGCGCGATCAAGGGCGCGGCGGAGTACGAGACGCTCGTCAACGACGCCGCGCGCGGCGGTGATGCATCGAAGCCGGTGCCCGCCAAGTACCAGGAGGCGCAGCGCCGCATGGCGCCGCAGCTCTTCGCGCACGTGCTGATGGTCGGGCTGATCCTGGTGGGCAACGCGATCTTCCTCTTCGGGCGCGGGAAGGGGGCGCGGGCATGAGCCAGGGCGGTGACTCGCAGGGATCCCAGGCCGGGCGCGACCCCGCGGTCCAGCACCGCGCGCAGCGCATGCTCATCGCCGTGCTGGCGTTCGTCGGCGCGCTGCTGGTGGTCCGCGGCTGGGTCGGCACCGAGGTCGGCGAAGGCGAGGCCGCGCGCCGCGTCCACGGCTACGGGCTGGTCTACGTCGAGCGCTCCGACCAGGCGTTCGTGCGCGCTCCGGCCGCGGCGGGCGCCGACGGCAAGCCCACCGAGGTGCAGTGGGTCGCCCCCGCGCCGGGCCAGGCGCCGCAGTTCGCGTGGACGGACTGGAAGGAATCGAGCGCCACGGAGTGGGCCGTGGCGACGATGAAGGACTCCGCGCAGGAGTCGATCGTCGTCAGCTGGCCTCGCACCGCGGGCGTGTGGATCGGCGCGCTGCTGACCCTGGCGGTGCTGAGCTTCCTGTGGCGGGACAACCCGATCTACAAGCTGGCCGAGTCGGTCGTCGTCGGCGTGAGCGCCGGGTACTGGATGATCGTCAGCGTGTGGGACACGCTGGTGCCGAAGCTGGTGGGGCCGCTCGCACCCGGCTTCACGGCATCGACGCTGATGCCGGCGTTCGACGCGGGCACCGTCGGGACGATCGGCTTCGCGGGCGCGCTGATCTCGCTGGTGCTGGGCATGATGCTGCTCAGCCGCCTGTCGTCCAAGGCCGGCTGGCTGGGCATCTTCCCGCTGGCGTTCATCGTCGGCACGTTCGCCGGGCTGAAGTTCGTCGAGGTCGTCAACGCCGACCTTGTCGCGCAGGTGGCCACGATGGCGCAGCCGCTGATCGTGGTGCAGCACCTGCCGGGTGACCCCGCGACGGCCCCGATCGACTGGCCGGCGACGGTCGGGTCGTCGCTCTCGGCGATCCTGATCTTCGTGGGCGTGCTGAGCGTGCTGGCGTACTTCTTCTTCTCCGCCGAGCACAAGGGCGCCCTGGGCCGCACCGCGAAGGTCGGCATCTGGTACCTGATGATCACCTTCGGCGCGAGCTTCGGCTTCACCGTGATGGGCCGAATCGCGCTGCTTGCCGCGCGCTTCGAGTTCCTCTTCGACGATTGGCTGTGGCTGATCGACCCGACGAAGAGGCATTAAGACGGAACCCGGTTGACCGTGTCGACCGGGTCCACCCGCCCAAAGCAGGTGGCAACGCGGGTAACGGGCATGTGAACCCGGTACACCCCGTTTACCGGGTTCCGTACTCCAGCCGACGCTGGAAGAAGTGCAGCCCCGCCGCCTTGCGCGCGCGCTCGAGCGTCTCCTCGGCCGTGACGTTCGCGCGGGTGCAGCCCTTCTTCAGGATGTCCAGCACCAGCTCGTCGTTGTCGCCGATCCTCGCGCGCCGCTCGCGCATCGGCTCGAGCAGCCGGTTGATCGCCGCCGCGACCTCGACCTTCACGTGGCCGTCGCCTAGGTTGTCGCCGGCCGCGTAGCGCCGCTTCAGCTCGGCCACGCGCTCGGGGTCCTCGATGAACGCCTCGACGTACTGGAACAGCGCGTTCCCCGTGTCCCCGGGCTCCGTCGGGCTCTGGCGGCCGGTGAAGATCTTCTTCACCTTGTTCTCGACCTCCTTCGGCGTGTCGCTGATGAAGATCGCGTTCCCCAGGCTCTTCGACATCTTGTTCTTGCCGTCGATGCCCACCAGCCGGCCCACCTTGCCGACCTCGGCGCGCGGCACCGGCCACACGCCGCCCAGCTTCTCGTGGTCCTCGTCCTTCGCGTCGGTCGGCACGCCGCAGTACATCTGGTTGAAGCGACGCGCGACCTCGCGCGTCAGCTCCAGGTGCGGCACCTGGTCCTCGCCCACGGGCACGCCCACCGGCCGGAACGCCAGGATGTCCGCGCACTGCCCGACCGCGTACAGCGGGAAGCCGAACGAGTACGTGTCGCCCAGGCCCTTCGTCTCGATCTCGGTCTTCAGCGTCGGGTTGCGCATGACGCGGTTGAACGGCAGCAGCATCGCGAACAGGAACGCCAGCTCGTGGATCGCCGGGATCTCGCTCTGCAGGAAGATCGTCGACCTCTCGGGGTCGATCCCCATCGCCAGGTAGTCCTTGACGATCGCGATCGTGTCGCGGCGGATCTCCTGCGGCTTGTCGCTGCGCGTCGTGAACGCGTGGTAGTTCGCCAGGATGAAGTAGCAGTCGTGCGTGTCCTGCAGCTCGACGCGTCGCTTGACGCTGCCCACCCAGTGGCCCAGGTGCAGCTGTCCGGTGGGGGTGTCGCCGGTGAGGATGCGCGGTCGTGCGGCGTTCATGGGAAGGGGAGGATACGCCCGGCACGGCTAGGATCCCGCCCATGAGCGACGGCCCCGACGACGAGATCCGCCTGGTCGAGCCCGAACCGGACATGCCGGCCCCGGCGCTCCCCGGAAGCGTCGTCGCCCGCCGCACGGTGGACGAGCTGCACGACGCGATCGCCGCGGACCTGATGGTCCAGGCACTGAACTGCGTGCGCGAGTTCGGCGACTTCCACCTGGCGCTCAGCGGGGGCCGCACGCCGTTCCCGCTCTACGAGCTGCTGATGTACGACCCGCGCTACCGCGCGATCCCGTGGCGCCGCACGCACCTGTGGATCGTCGACGAGCGCGCCGTGCCATTCGACAGCCCCGACTCGAACTTCGGTCGCATCAAGGAGGTCATCGGCGACCACTCCGACATCCCGCCGCAGCAGGTGCACCCGATGCTGGCCGCGCTCCCAGAGTGCGCCGACCGCTACGAGCGCGAGCTGCGCGAGACGCTCGGCTGGCGTCCCAAGGGCCACGACCGGCTCGACTTCGTGCTGCTGGGCATGGGCGCCGACGGCCACACCGCGAGCCTCTTCCCCGGATCGCCCGCGCTGGATGCCGCCGACCGCCTGGCCGTCGACGTCCCCGCGCCGACCACCGCGAAGCCCGCCGTCCCGCGCTGCACCCTGACGCTGCGCACGCTGAACGCATCGCGCTTCCTGGCTGCGTTCGTGATGGGTGCGGACAAGGCCCCGGCACTGGCCCGCATCGCCGCCGGCGCCGCGCCCTCCGAGGTCCCGGCCGCCGGCCTCCGGCCCGCCGCCGGCGAGCTCCGCTGGTACCTGGACCCCGCCGCCTGCGGCCACGCCTGACTTTCCCGGCCGCCCCCCGGCGTCCCGCCCGCGGTTTCCGGTCCTTGGCGAAGTTTCGCCCCGGCTTTCGCCGACAAAGGAGATGCCATGCTGCGTCCAGACCCGACTGCCCCGCGCTGCTTCGTCGCCTCCCGCGCCCGTGCGGCACTCACCGCCGGAGGCTGGGCCATCCCCGCCGCCGTGCTCGTCCTCTTCCCGGCGGCGGCAGCCCGCGCGGACGTCGTCGTGGCCGGCGGCACGAACGAAGTGGTCGCCGACGCCGGCTCGATCGGCGCCAACCTCGACTTCACGCAGGGCGACGGCACCGCCGGCACGCTGACCGTCACTGGTGGCGGCATCTACAACGGCTCGTGGACCATGAACAACGCCATCGGCGTGTTCGACCTGAACGGCGGCTTCTTCACCATCGCGCCCGGGGGCGGCACGACGAACACCGCCGTCGGCACCTGCTCGATCGGCGTCACCAACGGATCGCTCTCGCTGGCATCGAACTCGTTCCTCGTCGGCTTCAACGGGACGCTGGACGTGCGGTCCACCGGTTCGCTGGCGATCATCGACGAGCGCTGGCTGCAGAACGCGACATCGCTCCAGTTGGCCGGCAACTACGTGCTGCCGGGCGATCTCGCGTCGCTGATCTACGCCGGCACCGTCGACGTCACCTACGCGGGTGCGCTGTCGCTCTCGGGCGGCAACACGTCCGCGATCCTCACGAGCGGCGCCGCGTCGGGCGACCTGACGTTCTCCGGCGCGGTCTCCGGCACGGGCAACCTGCTGATCGGCAAGGAGGGCGGCTCGACGGCGACGGTCACACTCGCGCTCACCGGTGGATTCACCGGACGGACGATCATCGACGGCGCGACCGCCGCGATCAACACGCAGGCCTCGATCGGCTCGCAGGGCCTGACGATGCAGACGGCCACCGTCACGTCCAGCACCAACCTGCTGATCGGCGGCGCGCAGACGTACTTCCTGAACGGCACCAACAGCTTCACCGGCACGGGCGTCGTCGCGTCGACGCTCACCGTCAACGGCGAGATGCAGGGCAACGGCAACCTGGCGCTCTCGAACACGGCGCTGGTCGTGGGCGGTGCGACATCCACCTACAACGGCGAAATCGCCCTCAGCGGCGGCTCGACCATCAGCACCGGGAACTCGCAGTGGGTCGGCCAGCTCGGCGGCCTCTCGATGAACACGGACGGACTGGTGACGTCGTTCACCTACACCGGAAGCGATGCCGCGACGTTCGCGGGGCCACTCACGCTTGGTGAAGGCAACAACGGAATCTCGCTGAGCGGCGCCGGCGCGACCGGCACCCTCACGCTGGGCGGAACGGTCGCCCAGGCGCCCGGCACCGTCGGCAACCTCGTCATCACCTCGAATGCCGGCGCGACCGGCACGATCAACCTGGCATTCACGGGCGGCGGGTTCGACGGCCGCACCGTGATCAGCGAGGCCAAGGTCGGCATCGGCACCGCGGCATCGATCGGAGCGCTTGGCCTGGACCTCAACGACGGTGCCGACGTCACGCTGAACACCGACCTCACGCTGGGCGCGGCGCAGCAGCTGCGGCTGGACGGACTGACGAACGTCACCGCCGGCACGGGCACCTCGCTCACCGTCGACGGCGACATGCAGGGCACCGGCACGCTCCAGCTGGCGAACATCGACCTCACCGTCGGTGCCGGCGCCACGGGCGTCTTCACCGGCGGCCTGATCCTGCGCGACACGTCCACCGTCACCAGCGCCAACAACACCTGGCTCGCCGCGATCACCACGCTGTCGTTCGGCGGCGACGGCACGGCAACGTCGTTCGAGTACTCGGGCGCGCCCGACGTCACCTCCGGCGCGACGCTCGACGTCGGTACCGGCACCGCCACCGTCAAGGCCACGGGCGCCGGCGGCCTGGCGGTGAACGGCGCCGTGTCGGGCACGGGCACGCTGGTGCTGGACAACGTCGACCTCTCGGTCGGCGCGGGCGCGGGCGCGACGTTCACCGGCGGCCTCCAGCTGCGCGGCGGATCCGCCGCGACCGTGGCCAGCGCCGACTGGATCGGCGGGCTTGACGCGCTGGGCATGAACGCGGACGGCGCGGCGACGTCGCTTGAGTATTCCGGCGCGGGCAACGCCACGACCGCCGCCGACGTCACCGTCGGCGCGGGAACGGCCGCCGTCACGCTGACCGGCGTCGGCAACCTGGCATTCACCGGCGCGGTGGCCGGCACCGGCGACATCAAGCTGTCGGACGGCGGCGTGGGCACCGGCACGTTCAACCTGGCCTTCACGTCCGGCTCGTTCACGGGCCGCACGGTCGTCGACGGCATCGACGGAAGCATCTCGACCGCGGCGTCGTTCGGCACCGCCGGCCTGACCGTCGGCGGCGGCGCCGAGGTGACGCTGGGCGCGAACGCCGCGCTGGCGGGCACCGCGGACCTGCTGATCGACGGCACCGCGACCCTCACGGGCAGCGCGGCGTCGCGCACGCTCGGCGTGGCGGGGGGCCTGAACAGCACCGGCGCGGGCACGGACCTGACGCTGGGCAGGGTCGCGCTCACCGTCGGCGACGGTGCGGCATCGAACTTCGACGGCGGCATCACGCTGACCGACGGCGCGTCGCTCATCCTGGACGGCGCGGTCCTCACGAACGCGGCGGTCGCGGGCGCGGCGGGCGCGGCGGCCGGCTCGCTCACCATCTCGGGCGTGGGCACGCTGGCCTCGATCGGCGTCGCGCGCGACTTCAACGGCATCCTGTCCGTGGGCGACCACGGCGACTCGGCGCTCTCGGTGATGAACGTCGCCGGCGCGGTCAACCTGGCCGCGGGCGCCACGCTGCGCTCGTACCTGATCGACGACACCGGCCTTGCCGACCAGCTGGCCGCCACGGGTGCGGTGCAGGCGGGCGGCGCGACGGCGAAGATCTACTACGACGAGGACTACTACACGGGCACCCTGATCCCCGCGGCCGGCACGACCACGACCTACCAGGTCGTCTCGGCCACCGGCGGACTGGGCGGAACGTTCGGCACCGTGAAGTTCGTGACGGTCGACCCGCTCACCGGCATCGAGACGTCGCGCACCATCGACCAGGTGAACGGCACACGCTTCCTGGGCGGCGTCTTCGAGGTCGCCTACGGCGCGAACGACTTCGCCCTCACCATCACCGGCTTCCCCGGCCCGGACCCGCTCGGACCCGGCACCACCAGCACGAACGTCGTCGTGGACGTCCCGTACGGATCGGGCACGGTCCGTCGCAACGCCAACATCGGC
>JBEIFT010000049.1:0-13459 GCA_040382255.1 Phycisphaeraceae bacterium | reverse complement strand
TCCGGCCCGCCGGGGCCGTCCGCGCGCAGCGGCCGCGCCACGCGCGGGACCAGCGCCGCGCCCTCGTTGAAGGCACGCACGCACGCCGCGGGGTCGCGCAGCGCGGCCTCGATCAGCGCCGCGCCCAGCGTGGTCCCGAGCAGGCGGCTCGTGCGCACGGTCGGCGCATCGGCCATCACGCCGTGGCTGCATGTGCGGTTCGCGTCCCATGCCTGTGCCGCGGCGTCCGGCGCATCCACTGCCGCAAGCAGCGCGTCGAACGCGCGCGCCGCGCCCTCGGCCACGCAGGGCAGCGCGAAGGTCCCGCGTGCCGGGCTGCACGCATCGGGCACCGCGGCCGGACGCATGCAGGGCGGCGTGCCCGCGGCGACGCGCGGTCCGAAGCGGTGCTCGGTCGCGCGCAGCGCACCGGACTCGGCCAGCGGAACGCGCATCGCAAGCGGGTCGCGCACGTCGGTGTCAACCATCAGCCACGCGGTGCCCGCTCCCGATCGCGCGGCCAGTTCCGCGGCCCACGCGAACTTCGCCAGGATCCCCGGGTGCCACCACTCCGCCTGGTGGCCGGCGCCCACGACCGTCCCGGCAGGCAGGCCCAGCTCCCGGGCCGTCGTCTCGCGCCAGAATGCGAGCGGCCTCCCGAGCAGCGTGCCCTCCGCGCGGGCCCCGGGGCCCGCGTGCTCCACGTGCACGGTCGGCGCAGCGTGGTCAGCCGACACCTGCAAGCGCCTCCTGCGGCAGCCGCGACGCGCAGCGGCGCAGCTCGCGGTGCAGCGTCGCGCGGTACAGCGCCAGCCGGCGCGATGCGTCGTCCAGGTGCACGCCGAAGCTGCGGTTCGGGTCGTTGTAGATGCGCGGCACCGGCAGCTCCTCGATCCGCAGCCCGGCCGCGACCGCCTGCACCCAGAACTGCATCGGGAAGTCGTACCCGTCCACGTCCAGGTCCAGCAGGCGCAGGGCCGCGGTGCGGTATGCCTTGAATCCGCAGAACGCGTCGGTCAGGCGCAGGCCCAGGCGCTCGTTCAGCTCCGCGGTCAGCTCGCGGTTGATGCGCCGCCGCTCGGCGGGGGCCTCGTCGTCGCGCGCGTCCTGCCGCAGGTAGCGGGTCCCGCTCACCACGTCGTCGGTGCCGCCGCGGATCGCCTGCAGGAAGTCCGGGATCGAGGCAGGCTCGTGCTGCTCGTCGCAATCCATCGTGACGACCCAGTCGAAGCCGTCGTGGATGGCCCAGCGGAAGATGTCCTGCATCGATCGGCCATAACCGCGGTTCTCGGCGTGGCGCACGACCTCGACGCGGTGCCCGGCCAGGCGCATGGGCGTCTCGTCGGTCGAGCCGTCGTCGATCACCAGCACCGACGGCACGTACGCGCGGACGGCGCCCAGGACCCGGTCGATCGACTTCGCCTCGTTGTGGACCGGGATGGCCAGCAGGACCCTGGGTGAGCAGCTCATGGAGTGTCTCCGGCGCCGGCGGGCATCCGCACGCGCGTCTCGTGCCGGTCACGAGGCACCACGCCCATGACCAGCACGCGTTCGTCGATCCGTGCCGCGACGGGGCCGGTGCCGCGCACCACCCACGTCGTGGTGTCCCGCCGCAGCGACGCGAAGGGCACCTTCATCGTGAACGTCGTCTCGATGCGCAGCGCATCCGACTCGCCCAGCGGCGTGCGCACGCGGTCCAGCCCGGCGATCCGCATCGTGCGCTGCGCCTTGCCGGCATTCGGCTCCGCGACGGTGCCGCGCGTCACGTCGACGGCCGCATCCGAAGCGAAGTCGGCCACTGCGCCCAGCGTCGGCGGCGCGATCGCCAGCGGCGGGCGGAACTCCGTCGTCGATCCGTCCTTCGCGTCGGTCTGGCGCACCAGGCGCACGGTGCCGTCGGCGTCCTGCGCCAGGGTTCGCACGCCGTCCTCCGTCGTCCGGGCCCAACGACCGTCCGCCGTGCGCGCGGTGCGTTCCACGTGCAGCGCGGGTCGTGCGTCGGCGCGTTCCGGCAGGATGCCCCACCGAACGCTGCCGGGGGACAGCGGCTCCACGTCGGTCCCGCGCAGCGCGGCGTCGGCCGGTGCCGTGCCGGTCCGAAGCACGGTGAACGACGGGTTGCCGGTGGCCGCGCCCGCGCCGGCGTCCGTCGCCGCGCACGCACCGAGCGCGCACGCCACCGCAGCGCCGCACGCCGCGCGCAGGTATCCCGCGATGGCACGGTGAATGCTCATCCCGTCGGCAGCCCCTTCTTGCGCCAGATCTCCAGCAGCTTGGTCGGCTCGATCGCCTCGATCAGCGTGCCGTCGTCGGTCTCGCGCCGCCTCAGGATGCCGTTGGCATCGAACTCCTGGTCCATCGCGGGCGCCTCGGGCGTCGGCTGCGTCGCCAGCGTGAAGCCGCCGCGCGCGGGGCTGCGTCGGTCGGTGCGCAGCGCCACGCGCCCGCTGCGCGGGTCGTACCAGTAGAAGCCGTACTCCACGCGGACGTCGCCGGACGGAAGCAGCCGCGGGAAGACGTACGACTCGGCCTGCGAGAGGTATGCGACGGGCGGCACGGGCCACGTCATCGGGGTCACCACCAGGCCGTTCTTGTCGCGCTCGGTGCCGTTCGTATCGGCCCCGGTCACCTGGATCAGCCCACGCGGGTGCGCCGCGCTGGGAGCCATGCGCATGCCAAGCTGCGAGTCCGTGCGCGTGGTGCGCCCACGGCGCGCGGTGGTGCGGACCGTCCAGAATTCCCGCGTCCGGTCCCACTTCATCCAGATGCGCGAGTCGGTGTCGGACACCGTCGCGCCCTTCTCGTCCAGCAGCGTGCGCGCCTGGATCCGGACCAGCAGGCCCTTCTCCTTCTCCTCGGGGGTCCAGTCCTTCACCTGGCGGTCGGGGTTCGCGTCGCCCTGCGCGGCCTCGACCACCAGGATCGTCATGTATCCCGACTCCTGCTCCGTGCCGTCCGCCAGGTGGCGCGTGATGCGGTACCAGCGGGGCGCCGGCAGGGCAGCCTTCGCGGGCACCGGGTCCAGGCTGCGGCGCAGCGCCGCCTCGTCGAGTCCCGCGATCAGGCGCTCGGCCGCGGAGATCCGCTCGGCACGGGCCGTGGCCACCTCATCCGACGTGATCAGCGCGATCGTCGCGAACGATCGGTCGAGCAGCGCGCGCATCGCAGCGAAGTCCGAGTCCGCGATCAGCGAGCTGATCACGATGAACTCGTTCACCTCCGTCTGGATCAGCAGGTAGCC
The DNA here is from genome assembly GCA_040382255.1 of Phycisphaeraceae bacterium. Lineage (GTDB taxonomy): Bacteria > Planctomycetota > Phycisphaerae > Phycisphaerales > SM1A02 > UBA966. Next base: position 10,239 of record JBEIFT010000049.1, on the reverse strand, counting down.
CTGGGTCGCAGTGACGCTCTCGTCGCCGCTGCCCTCGCGCAGCGAGGTGTAGAGCAGGCCCGCGGGCTGGCCCGCCACCTTGAACTCGCGACGGTCCAGCACCTTGAACACCGTGTCGGTCGCGGGGCTCTCGTTCGCGGCCTTCACCAGGCCATCCATCTGCTGGGCGGGCGAAGACTCGGGCGTGCTCGCGACCAGCCGCGACACGCGCAGGATGAAGCGGGTCGGATCCGCTCGCTCGCTCAGCGTCCAGGTCGCGTTCAAGCCCGTTCCGTCCGCGCGCATGACCGCATTGGCGGGGGGGCGGAATCGCAGGCCGAGCGACTCGAGCGTCAGCGGTTCAGCGGCCAGGCCGTCCGCCGCGGTGGGCGCCGAAGCGGCCGGGACCGGGGTGCCGGCTCCGGCAGGCCGGGTGGTGCTGGTCGGCGGGCGCGTGGCCGGGGCTGTGGGCGCGGGGGTCCCTGCCGGGGCCGCGGGCTTGGGGGTCTGGGGCTTCGCCGTCCCTCCGCGCGGCGGCGGCGGGGCGAGGGGGGGGCTGGACTGGATGAGGTTAGCGGACGTTACGCTCGCCAAGGCGGCCGCCACAAGCACCACACCGCTCAACCGTGTCCGATAGTTCATCAGCCGCACTGCCAACCTCCTGATTCAGGGACGCACGTGATCGACGTGCCCCTGAGTCCTTGCAGGGTATCCACGCCCCCTGATTCACGCGAGGCAGGGGATGCGGTTCCGAGGGCATTGACACCTTCGCGGGTTTCAGTATGATTGCTCCTTCGCGCTGTTTCCGGCGCAACCGCCCGACACGTTGTCGGCCGAGCTCCGGAAGCCTGCGCGGGTCACGAACCCCAGGACTCGCAAACCCATGCAGGGCGGCAAGATTCGCATTCGGATGGAAGCCTACGACCACCAGGCGCTCGACGCCTCGGCGCGCGAGATCGTCGACCACGCGAAGCGCACCGGCGCGCGCGTTGCTGGTCCGGTGCCCCTGCCGACCCGTCGCGAGATCTACACCGTGCTGCGTTCGCCGTTCATCGACAAGAAGAGCCGCGAGCAGTTCGAGATCCGCACGCACAAGCGCATCATCGACATCACCGAGCCGAACCACCGCACCGTCGAGGCGCTGAACCGCCTCGTCGTCCCGGCCGGCGTCTTCGTCAAGATCAAGGCGTAAGCCTTGCCCCTCGGGCCGCGCACGCTGCGCGGCCCGCACCATTCACCCGCCGCGTCGCCCACCTGACGGAAGCGCGACCTCCGGCGAATCACGAGGCCTCCAACGAGAGGCCGCAACTGCAGGAGCCCAGCAATGGCTGACACCGCGACCATCGGCATCCTCGGCAAGAAGGTGGGCATGACCCGCTTCTTCAAGCCTGATGGAACCAACATCCCCGTCACCGTGATCATGGCCGGCCCCTGCGTCGTGACCCAGGTGAAGACCGCTGCGAAGGACGGCTACGCCGCGATCCAGATCGCGTTCGACGACGTCGCCCCGCGCAACAGCACCCAGCCGGTCATCGGCCACGATGCGAAGGCGGGCACCGCCCCGAAGCGCATCCATCGCGAGATCCGCCTCGCGTCCGACGCCGAGGCCGAGGCTTACACGCTCGGCCAGGAGATCGGGATCGATGCGCTGTCGGCCCTGAAGTTCGTCGACGTGATCGGCACGTCGAAGGGCAAGGGGTTCCAGGGCGTCATGAAGCTCTACCGCTTCAAGGGCCTCTGCGCCAGCCACGGCACCGAGCGCAAGCACCGCTCGCCCGGCTCGATCGGCTCGCACGGCACCGACCGTGGTCACGGCGCGAAGATCAAGAAGGGCAAGCGCATGGCCCGTCGCATGGGCGACGAGCAGGTCACGGTGCGCTCGCTCGACGTCGTGAAGATCGACTCCGCAAACAACCTGCTGCTCGTGAAGGGTGCCATCCCCGGCGCCAGCGACGGCATCGTCCTCATCAAGACCCCCTCGAGGCTCTACAAGCGAAAGGTTCGCGTCCAGGCTGGTGCGGCGTAAGCACCAACCAGGGATCGTGAAGGCCGCCGCCTGACCGGCGCGGAACCGCTCGATCGCGACAAACAGACGACCCCGCCCGAAGGCACCGCGCCCGAGGGCACCAGATACCTGAGTCGAATCCTGCCCGCCGCCACCAACAACAGGCGCCGGGAGGAGGAGGCGAATGCGGCAAGTGCCGCGAAGGTGAACACGATGATCGAACTCCCGATCTACAACTCCGAAGGCAAGAAGGTCGACGTCCTCAAGATCGATGAGGCCGTCCTCGGCGGCGAGATCCGCCACGCCCTGCTCAAGCAGGCCTACGTCGTCACCCACGGCAACCAGCGCCAGGGCTCGGCCCGCACCAAGAGCCGCGGCTCGGTCCACGGCTCGACCCGCAAGCTCTACAAGCAGAAGGGCACCGGCAACGCCCGCGTCGGCGCGTCTCGCGTGCCGAACCGCAAGGGCGGCGGTGTCACGTTCGCGAAGACCCGCACCCGCGAGGACTTCCGCACGACCCTCACCAAGAAGATGCGCCGCCTCGCGAACCGCAACGCCCTCCTGGCGAAGCTGGTCGACAACGAGGTGAAGTGCTTCGACTCGCTGAAGTTCGGCGAGCCGAGCACGAAGGCGTTCGCCGGGATGATGAAGAAGGTCGGCATCGACCGCACCTGCCTGGTCGCCGTCGACCCTGCGAACCGCAACGCGATGCTGAGCGCCCGCAACATGGACGGCACCTCCGTCCGCCGCATCGAGCAGCTCAACGCGTTCGATCTCCTGAACCACCGCTACCTGGTCGTCGACAAGGCTGCCCTGCAGGCCTTCCTCGACGGCTCGTGCTTCCCCACCACCGAGGCCGCCGCCTCCTGAGGCGCCGCGAAAGGCTGAACCACGATGGAACCCACCACCGTCATCAAGAAGCCGATCGTCACCGAGAAGGTGACCGCCCTCGGCGACCACAACCAGTACGCCTTCCATGTCGACAGCCGTGCGACGAAGACCGACGTGAAGAACGCGGTCGAGAAGCTCTACGGCGTCAAGGTCGTCGGCGTCACGACGCAGGTCCGCCGCGAGCGCGACCGCACCTACAAGTACGGCAAGATCGAGGGCGCTGAGTGGAAGCGCGCCCTTGTCCGCGTTGCCGAAGGCCAGAAGATCGAGCTGTTCTGACACCGAGGAGCCGAAGACCATGCCCATTCGCGTCTACAAGCCCGTCACCAATGGCCGTCGCAACGCCTCGGTGAACATGCACGCCGAGGTCACCAAGACCTCGCCCGAGAAGAGCCTGCTCCGCCCGCTGCACAAGACCGGCGGCCGGAACGTCCAGGGCAAGCTGACCGTCATCCAGCAGGGCGGCGGCCACAAGCGCCGCTACCGCCTGATCGACTTCAAGCGCCAGAAGGACGGCATGAAGGCGACCGTGGTCGGCATCGAGTACGACCCCAACCGCACCTGCCACATCGCGCTGCTCAAGTACGAGGACGGCACGCTGCGCTACATCCTCGCGCCGAAGGGCGTGACGGCCGGCGACGTGGTGCTCAGCTCCGACCAGCCCATCGATCCCCGTCCCGGCAACTGCATGCCGCTGAAGCACATCCCGACCGGCCTCGAGGTGCACAACGTCGAGCAGGCCCCGGGCAAGGGCGGCACGCTCGTGCGCTCGGCCGGCATCGGCGCGCGCCTCACCAACAAGGAAGGCCGCTTCGCGACCCTCGTGATGCCCTCCGGCGAAATCCGCCAGGTGCTGCTCGAGTGCCGCGCCACGATCGGCACGGTCGGCAACGGTGACCATGCGCTCGTCGTGATCGGCAAGGCCGGTCGCGCCCGCTGGATGGGCCGTCGCCCCCGCACCCGTGGCGTCGCCATGAGCCACCACCAGCACCCGCACGGCGGTGGTGAAGGTCGCTCGAAGGGCGGCCAGGAGCCCACCAACGCCAGCGGCACGCAGTCCAAGGGCGGTCGTACCCGTCCGTACGGCAAGTCGTCCGACAAGCTCATCATTCGCCGCCGCAAGAGCCGCCGCTACGGCCAGCTCAAGCTCTAAGAGAACCAACCGGAGACACACGCAATGTCGCGTTCCACCAAGAAGGGCCCGTTCGTCGACGAGAAGCTTTACCGTCGCGCCGAGGCGATCCAGCAGGGCGGCAAGCGCACCGCGCTCAAGACCTGGCGCCGCGCGTGCACGATCGTGCCCGAGTTCGTCGGCCTGACCTTCCAGGTCCACAACGGCAAGGGCTTCACCGACGTCTTCGTCACCGAGGACATGGTCGGCCACAAGCTGGGCGAGTTCGCCCTCACCCGTCACTTCAAGGGTCACACGAACAAGAAGGAAGGCGTCGAGGCCGGCGCCTGATCAGGCACCGCCGGACCCCGAGCCGAAGGAAATCAGCCATGCCCTACAAGGCTTCCCACAAGTTCGCCCGCATCGCGCCGCGCAAGGCCCGCCTCGTTGCGGACCTCATCCGCAACATGCCGATCGAGGACGCCATCGCGGCGCTCGAGTTCAGCCCGAAGCGCGGTGCCTGGTTCATCAAGTCCGTCCTCAAGAGCGCGATCGCCAACGCGGAGGAGGGCAACGCCGACGTCGGCCGCCTCTTCGTGACGGAGAGCCGCATCGACGAGGGCCCGACCATCAAGCGCTTCCAGCCGAAGGACCGCGGCCGGGCGCACCAGATCCTCAAGCGCACGAGCCACATCCACGTGGCCGTTGACGTCCGCTGACACGACCCACCGAGGTAACCCACCATGGGACAGAAGACCAACCCGTTCGGATTCCGCGTCGGCGTGACCGAGGCCCACAAGAGCCGCTGGTTCGCCCCCAAGGCGCTCTTCGGCGAGCTGCTCGTCGAGGACTACAAGATCCGCCAGTTCATCGACAAGCGCCTGAACCGCACTCCCCCGTACGCGGCGGTGAGCGACGTCTACATCGAGCGCACCCGCGAGGAGCTGACGGTCATCGTCAAGACCGCGCGTCCTGGCCAGGTCGTCGGCCTGAAGGGCGCCGAGATCGAGCGCCTGACCAAGGACCTCGAGGCCCTGACCGGCCGCAAGGTCGCCATCAAGATCATCGAGATCAAGAATCCCGAGATCGCGGCGCGCCTCATCGCCGAGACCATGGGCGAGCAGCTGAAGAAGCGCGCGAACTACCGCCGCGTCGTCAAGATGCGTGCCGAGGCCGCGATGCAGAACGGTGCGAAGGGCATCCGCATCCTGATGTCGGGGCGCCTGGGCGGCGCCGAGATCGCGCGCAACTTCGACACCCGCCTGGGTTCGATCCCGCTGACCACGCTCCAGGCCAACATCGACTACGCGGTCGCCCACGTCGGCACCACGTACGGCGTGATCGGCATCAAGGTGTGGGTCTACAAGGGTCTCTTCGAGCAGGCCGAGGACGACACCACCACGAACGCCGCCGGCGGACGGGCCCGCGCCCGCGGCCGTCGCTGATCCCGCACACGCAGCACCCCTAGGAGCATTCAATGTCGAACCTGATCCCCAAGCGCGTGAAGTTCCGCAAGCAGCAGCGCGGAAAGATGAAGGGCAACGCCACGCGCGGCAACTACGTGTCGTTCGGCGACTACGGCCTGCAGAGCCTGGAGACCTGCTGGATGTCGGGCCGCCAGCTCGAGGCCGGCCGCGTCGCCGCCCAGCACTTCCTGCGCCGCCAGGGCAAGGTCTTCATCCGCGTCTTCCCGGACAAGCCGATCTCGAAGAAGCCCCTCGAGACCCGAATGGGAACCGGCAAGGCGGACGTGGATTTCTGGGCCGCGCGCATCAAGCCCGGCACGATCCTCTTCGAGATCGCCGGCGTCCCCGAGGATCTGGCCAAGCAGGCCTTCGCCCGCATCGCCAACAAGATGCCCGTCCGCTGCCGCTTCGTCGGCCGCCGTCTGGCCGTTTAACGCAACCCAAGGAAAGGCAGCCCAGACATGAAGGCAGCTGAAGTGAAGAAGCTCCGCGACGACGAGCTGAAGGCCGAGGCCGAGCGCCTCCGCAAGAAGCTCTTCGAGCTCCGCTCGCAGACCGTCACGGAGAAGATCAAGGACTCGTCCCAGTTCAAGAAGAACCGCCAGGACCTCGCCCGTGTCCTCACGGAGCGCGCGTCCCGCACGAAGAAGGTGGCCCAGTGAGCACCAAGTCTGAAATCGTCGTCGGCCCCAACGCGCAGCGTCGCATCGGCATCGTCGAGACCGACGGCCGTGACAAGTCGCGCAAGGTGACCATCCAGTACGTGTCCAAGCACCCGAAGTACGGCAAGTTCGTGCGCAAGCGCACCGTGCTGCAGGCCCACGACGCGAACAACGAGTCGCGCAAGGGTGACCGCGTCGAGATCGCCGAGTGCCGGCCCATCTCGCGCACCAAGCGCTGGACGATCGTCCGCATCGTCGAGAAGGCCCCGGCCCACGTGGACGCGGTCTTCCAGACCGACGACGGCAAGAAGCAGATCAAGAAGAAGTGACCCCGGCCCGTGAGGCCGGTCCCAAAGGCAGGACCCAATGATCCAGAAGGAATCCAGGCTCGAAGTGGCCGACAACAGCGGCGCCAAGGTCGCGATGGTGATCGGCGTGATGGGCGTCTCCACGGCCAACGGGCGCTTCACCCGCGTCTCGATGGGCGTCGGCGACCGCGTCATGTGCGCGATCAAGGAAGCCATCCCGAACGGGCAGGTCAAGGCCGGCGACAAGGCCGAGGCCGTGATCGTCCGCGTGAAGGCCCCGACCCGCCGCAACGACGGCAGCTACGTGCGCTTCGACTCGAACGCGTGCGTGCTGGTCGACAAGGAAGGCAACCCGAAGGGCACCCGCATCTTCGGCGCCGTGGCTCGCGAGCTCCGCGAGAAGAACTTCATGAAGATCGTTTCGCTCGCGACGGAGGTGATCTGATGCCATCGCATGTCCGCAAGGGTGACGTCGTGTTCGTTCGTTCGGGCGCCGACAAGGGCAAGACCGGCGAGGTCCTGTCCGTCGACCCCGCATCGTCCACCTGCGTCGTCAAGGGGATCAACCTCCGCACGAAGCACATGAAGCCGACGCAGCTGCGCCCGAAGGGCGCGGTCGTGAAGATCGAGCTTCCCATCCACATCTCCAAGGTCAGCCCGATGGCGGACGGCAAGCCCACGCGCGTGCGGTTCGTCAGCAAGGCCGACGGCTCGAAGGTCCGTGTCGCTGCCAAGGGCGGCAAGGAACTCGGCCAGGTCAGCCCGGCGAAGAAGTCCGGCAAGAAGGCGAAGTGAGTCACCCATGAGCGCCACCACCACCACCACCAACCCCCGCCTCCAGACGGCTTACAAGGAGCAGGTCGCTCCGAAGCTCATGAAGGAGTTCGGGCTGTCGAACATCAACGCGTGCCCGGTGATCGAGAAGGTCATCGTCAACACGGGCGTCGGCAAGCAGCTGGAGAACCAGAAGCTCAAGCCGGAGATCCGCGAGACGATCATCGACACCTACGTCAAGATCACGGGCCAGCGCCCGGTCATGACGCTGGCGAAGAAGAGCGTGTCGAACTTCAAGGTGCGCGAAGGCGCGCCGAGCGGGTTCGTCGTGACGCTCCGCCGTGAGCGCATGTGGTCGTTCCTCGATCGCCTGATGAACCTCGCGATCCCCCGCATCAAGGACTTCCGCGGCGTCAGCGACCGCTCGTTCGACAAGGGCGGCTCCTGGAGCTTCGGCCTGAACGAGCAGGCGGTGTGGCCCGAGATCAACATGGCGAGCGTGAACTTCACGCACGGCATGAACGTGACGATCGTCTTCCGCAACAGCGACCCGAAGAAGAGCCGCTTCGCGCTGGCCGAGCTCGGGATGCCGTTCGAGAAGCCCGAGGACCGGAAGAAGAAGTGAATCGCGCCCGGCGGCGCCTCTCGGCGCGCCGGACCAACACCTGAACAGGACCCAGCAAGGAACACACGATGGCCAGCAAGCGCGTCTTCGCCAAGATGAAGCGGAAGCCCAAGTTCTCCACCCGGGAGAAGCTCCGTTGCGAGATCACCGGCCGCAGCCGCGGCAACTACCGCAAGTTCCGCATCTGCCGCCAGATGCTCCGCGAGCTGGCGCTGCAGGGCATGATCCCCGGCATGCGCAAGGCGTCCTGGTGACGCGCAGCTGAACCCAACGAACGAACCACAGGAGCCGACCAGATGGCACTCCAAGACCTGACCGCAGACATGCTCACGCGCATCCGCAACGCCGTCCGTATCCGGGCGAAGCAGGTGCTCGTCCTCAACAACAAGCTCAACCTCGGCGTGGCGGAGGTCCTCCAGAAGGAGGGCTACGTCCGCGGCTTCGAGGTCGTCCAGGACGGCCGCCAGGGCCTGATCCGCGTCGACCTCAAGTACGGCCCGCGCGGCGAGAACCTGATCCACCACCTCGAGCGCGTGTCGCGCACCGGTTGCCGCGTCTATCGCGGCGTCGAGGAACTGCCGCGCCCGATGTCGGGCCTCGGCATCGCCATCGTCTCCACCAGCCACGGCGTGATGAGCGACCGCGAGTGCCGCGAGAAGCGCCTCGGCGGCGAGGTCGTCGCCACCGTCGGCTGATCCGAACGCAGAAGTCACGACAGGAGCACACCATGTCCCGCCTCGCACGCAAGCCCGTCTCGATCCCCGCCGGCGTCAAGGTTGCCGTCAATCCCGGCAGCCGGACCGTCAACTTCGAAGGCCCCAAGGGCAAGCTTGCCCTGGTCTATCGCCCCGAGGTGGGCGTGAACGTCGAAGGCTCCACCGTGCACGTCACGATGGACCCCGCGATCGTCGGGCTCGGCAACAACAAGGCGTTCTGGGGCACGACCCGCGCGCTGATCGCCACCTACATCGACGGCGTGCTCAAGGGCTACGAGAAGAAGCTCGAGATCATCGGCGTCGGCTGGGGCGCCCGCGTGCAGGGCAAGAAGCTCGTCCTGACCGTCGGCTACGCCAACACCATCGAGGTGGGCATCCCGGACGGCGTGAAGGTCGAGGTCGCCCAGACGATGGTGACCGTCAGCGGCCCGAGCAAGCAGGCCGTCGGCGAGTTCTCCGCCAACGTGCGCTCCAAGCGCAAGCCCGAGCCCTACAACGGCAAGGGCATCAAGTACCAGGACGAAGTCATCACCCGCAAGCAGGGCAAGGCGTTCGGCTCCTGATGCCGTCGCGGACCTGATCCCGAAGAGAGACCACCATGGACAAGTGCATCGCCAAGACCGTCCGCCGCGATCGCCGCAAGCAGGGCATGCGGAAGACCATCCGCGGCACGCCGGCGCGCCCGCGCCTCACCGTGTTCCGCTCGCTGCAGCACATCTACGCCCAGCTCATCGACGACCTGGCCGGCACGACGATCGCGTCCGCCAGCACCGTCGAGATCGCCGAGCTGGCCAAGAAGGGCAGCAACGTCGGCGCGGCCAAGGCCGTCGGCACGGCGCTCGCCGAGCGCGCGAAGAAGGCCGGCGTCAGCGCCGTGGTCTTCGACCGCAACGGTTTCCGCTACCACGGCCGCGTCAAGGCCGTCGCTGAGGGCGCCCGCGAGGGCGGCCTGCAGTTCTGATCCACCGAACACACTCTCAAGAGGCAGCACATGGCTGAGCTCATCGACGAAACCAGCAGCATCGAGTCCACCACCGTGGGCGTCTACCGCACCAGCTCCACGGTCGCCGGCGGCCGCCGCTTCAGCTTTGCCGCGCTCGTCGTGGTGGGCGACAAGAGCGGACGCATCGGCATCGGGTATGCGAAGAGCAACCAGGTGCCCCAGGCGGTCGAGAAGGCGCAGAAGGAAGGCCGTCGCAAGATGGTTGCCTACCCGATGCTCCGCAAGACGATTCCGCACGCCGTCGAGGGCCAGTTCGGCGCCTCGAAGGTGCGCCTGGTCCCGGCGACCCCGGGTACCGGCGTCATCGCCGGTGCCGCGGTCCGCGCGATCCTCGAGATGCTCGGCATCCAGGACTGCCTGACCAAGAGCTACGGCTCGACGAACCCCAAGAACCTCGTCAAGGCGACGCTGGCTGCCCTCGCGCAGCTGCAGACCCGCGAGAAGGTCGAGTCGCTGCGCGGCGTGACCATCGGCCGCACGGCGGTCGAGGACGCGGTCGAGCGCGGCATGGCCGCCATGCCGCAGGTCAAGAGCGGCGAGAAGATGCAGGCCCCGAAGAACACCGTCGGCGACGATCGTCGCCGTGGTGGGCGCGGTGGTCCGCGCGGCCGTCGCGACGACATGTTCGGCGGCATGCCGAGCGCCCCGGCGGCCGCCCCGGCCCCGGCGGCCGCCCCGGCCCCGGCCGCCGCTCCGGCT
>JBEIFT010000048.1:0-13466 GCA_040382255.1 Phycisphaeraceae bacterium | reverse complement strand
GAGATCGCCGGCGTCGCCCGTTGCAGGTCGCTTGGGCTGCGCGTCGCGGTGCTGCCGCCGGGAGACGGGCTCGCGGACCGGATCGACGCGTGCCTGCGCGCCGCGCACATCGAGCTCGTTTGCCTCGCTGGCTACCTGCGCCGGTTCCGGGTGGGGCACCACTGGGCCGGACGCACGCTGAACATCCACCCCGCCCTGCTGCCCGCGTTCGGCGGCCAGGGGATGTTCGGCGACCGCGTGCACGCCGCCGTCCTGGCCGCGGGCCGCACCGAGAGCGGCTGCACCGTGCACTGGGTGGACGAGGAATACGACCACGGCGCCGTGCTGGTGCAGCGCCGCTGCCCGGTGCTGCCCGGCGACACCGTGGCCACCCTGGCCGCGCGGGTCTTCGCCGAGGAATGCGCGGCGTACCCGGAGGCGGTGGGGATGGCGATCGCGGGAATTGGCGCAATTTCGCGCACCGATTCCCCGGTCTGACCGTAGTGTGTGGTGCAGATGCGTGCCGCTGCCCGCGAGTCCGCGTGCCATGCGCTCGTCCTCCTGGCCTGTGCCGGGGCACTGGCGATGGCGCCGCCGCCGGGCACGCCCGCCGGGCCCGGGCGCAAGAACACGCCGCCCGCCGCGCCCGCCACGTTCCCGGACACGCCCGCCGACCCCGCGACGCTGGCGCCCGCCGACCCGGTGACGCGCGACACGCTCGCGCGCAAGCAGTTCGACGAGTGGCGCCGCACCCACGGCGAGAAGGCCTACCGCTACGGCGAGGATCCGAAGCACCGCCTGCTGCTTGCCACCTGCCTGGACGACACCAGCCAGGCCGAGATGCTGGCCATGATCGCCGCGCAGGCCGACCAGCAGGCCGCCACGCTCTTCGCCGCGCCGCCCGGGTACCAGGTGTTCGTGGCCATCGCCACGCCCGCCGACGTGAAGGCGATCTTCAACGGCAGCGCCACCACGAGCGGCATGTACGAGCACCCGCAGCACCGGCTGGTCTCGGCCGACATCGGCACCGTGCTGCGCCATGAATTCACGCACGCCATGCACTTCGGGCACATGGAGCGCCTGAACCAGGCGCACCCCATCTGGGTGCAGGAAGGCCTGGCCGCGCTCTACGAGACCTACGACCTGAAGCCCGACGGATCGATCGAGTTCCAGCCGAATCCGCGCCACAACCAGGCGCGCGAACTGGCCGCGAAGCGCGGCCAGGCGCCCTTCGCGCAGCTGATGGCGATGGACCCCGACGCCTTCATGCGCCGCAGCCAGGCGCTGTACCCGCAGGTGCGCTCGATGTTCGAGTTCATGGCCGACGTGGGCAAGCTGCGCCAGTGGTACCGCCGCTACACCGAGACCTTCAAGCAGGACGCCACCGGCCGCCGCGCGATGGAGGAGGTCTTCGGCAAGCCGCTCGCGCAGGTCGAGGAGGAGTGGCGCGCCTGGGTGCTGAAGCGCCCGGCCGTCGCGAACAGTGCGAACGCCATGCGGCGCTCGGTGGGCGTCGAGGTGACCAGCGTGCCCGACGGCGTGAAGGTCACGAAGGTGGACCGCCGCTCGGCCGCGCAGCGCGCGGGCATCAAGCCCGGCGACGTGATCGTGCAGCTGGCCGGCGCCCCGGTGCGCTCGGTGCGCGAATGGGACGCCGCGGTGGGCGCCCTGGGCGCCCCCGAGGTGGCCGTGGTGGTCCGCCGCGGCACCGACCGCCTGGAAATGACCCTGCGCCTGGACGACCAGGCGTCCGTGAACCCCCGCAACCCCCCGGACAACGACCGCACGGCTTCGATCGGCCCGGAAACCGTGCGGCCCCGCTTCCCTGGGCCCGTTCCAGATACGAAGGTGGAAATGCAATGCACGTCACCATCAGCGCCAAGCACATGGATCTCACCGAGGCCATCCGCGAGTACGTCCATCGGAAGATGGCCAAGCTGCCCCACTTCTTCGATCGCCTCCAGGAGATCCGCGTCGTCATCGAGCGGATCCCGAACGGCTACCACGTCGAGGTGATGAGCGACGTCGAGCATCACCGCGACTTCGTGGCCAACAGCAACCACCGCAACCTCTACGCCTGCATCGACCTGGTCACCGACCGCTCCGTGCGCCAGCTGCACGAGTGGAAGGACCAGCTCCGCGGGGCCAAGAAGCACATGGCATCCGGCCGCCGGCGCATGCGCTGAGCCGCAGGACGCCCCGCACGCAACGACACGCCCGCCGCCCCTCCCCGCCCCGGGACGGGCGGCGGGCGTTGCTGTAACCTGCTGCCACCCATGAAGCTCCGCGACATCGTCGTCCAGAAGGCCATCGTCAGCCCGCTGAAGTCCACGAAACGGGACGACGCGATCCGCGAGCTGGTGGACGCGCTGGCCGCGGCAGGCGCGGTGCGGCCGGACACGGTGGACGAGCTGGCCAAGGCCGTCATCAAGCGCGAGAAGAAGGGCTCCACGGGCTTCGGCCACGGCGTGGCCGCGCCGCACGTGAAGACGCCCGACGTCCAGCGCGTCTTCGCCGCCGTGGGCATCAGCACCGGCGGACTGGAGTTCCAGGCGCTGGACAAGCAGCTGGTGCACGTCGTGTTCCTGCTGCTCTCGCCCGAGGAGAAGCCCGAGGAGCACATCGACGCGATGGAGTGCATCTTCGGCGTGCTCACCCAGGACAAGTTCCGGCGCTTCCTGCGCCAGGCGAAGAACGCGGCCGAGGTGTGGGCGCTGCTGGAGGAGGCCGACAGCGCCACCGAGCAGCGCTGACGCCCCGCCGCACGTGCCCACCGCACGCACGACGATCCTGAATTCGCTGGGGCTGCACGCGCGGCCCGCGATGGCGTTCGTGGACATGGCCAACGCGTACGCCAGCGCGGTGAGCGTGCGGCGCACCGACGGCGACGAGGTGGTGGACGGCAAGAGCATCATGCAGATGCTGCTGCTGGCTGCGACGCAGGGCACCGAGATCGAGATCGGCGCCGAGGGCCCCGACGCGGCCGAGGCGGTGGCCGCGCTGGTGAAGCTGGTCGAGAGCCGCTTCGACGAGGAATGAGGCACCCGATGGCGCACGCGCAGGAACAGGTGGCGATCGTCGGCGACGGCCAGATGGGCGTCGTGATGGCGGCCATGCTGGCCGAGCGCGGCGTGCCGGCGCGGCTGTGGGGGCCGTTCGAGGCGGACGTGCGCGCGCTGGCGGCCACGCGACGCTCGCCGCGGCTGCCGGAGATCGAGCTTCCTGGCAGCGTCGAGGTCACGCCCGACGCGGCGCGGCTCTTCGAGGGTGCGACGCTGGTGGTGAACGCGATCCCCACGCAGTTCGTGCGCGCGGCGTGGGCGCCGATCGCCGCGCGGCTGGCCGCGGGCGTGCCGGTGGTGAGCGTCACGAAGGGCATCGAGGAGGGCACGCACCTGCGGCCCAGCGAGATCATCGCGCAGGCCGCGCCCTGCCCCGGCGGCGCGGCGCGCCCGGTGGCGGTCCTGAGCGGGCCGACGATCGCCGCCGAGTTGGCGCGCCGGCTGCCCGCGGTGATGGTGGCGGCCGCGGCGGACGCGGCGCTGGCCGAGCGCGTGCAGCGGACGTTCGCGCTGCCGTGGCTGCGCATCTACACGAACACCGACGTCGTGGGCGTCGAGATCGCCGGCGCCGCGAAGAACGTGGTCGCGCTGGCCGCGGGCATGGTGGACGGCATGGGCCTGGGCTCGAACGCCAAGAGCGCGCTGCTGGCGCGCGGGCTGTCCGAGATCGTCCGCCTGGGCACCGCGCTGGGCGCGCGGCCCGAGACGTTCTTCGGCGTCGCGGGCGTGGGCGACCTGGCCACCACGTGCTTCAGCCCCGAGGGCCGCAACCGCAGCTGCGGCGAGGCGATCGGCCGCGGCGAGCCGCTGGCCGAGTACCTGGCGCGCACGAACTCGGTGGTCGAGGGGCTGGCGACGGCCCACGCGATCCTGGCGCTGGCCGACCGGCACGGCGTGGAGATGCCGATCGTCCGGGCGGTGGAATCGGTGGTTTTCCACGGGAAACGGCCCACCGAGGCCATCCGGGACCTGATGGGACGCGAGGCCGGGGCCGAACGGGTGGGCTAGTCCCGGCGTACGATCCCGCGCCATGACGACCGCGACCGCGAACGCCGCCCTCCCGGAGGGCGCCAACGACGCCATCAACGCCGGGGGCAAGGACCTGGAACGCCGCCTGGTGGTGGCGCTCTCGGGCGGCATGCTGCTGCTCGTCTCGTGGCTGGCGGCGGCCGTGTTCGGGTTCGCCGAGAACGTGACGCAGATCCCGGCAGCGGTCGGCGCGATCATCGTGGCCGCCCCCCTCTTCATGGGCGCCGTGCGCGAACTGCGCGAGGGCCGCCCCGGCGGCAACGCGCTGGCCAGCCTGGCCGTGCTGGGCGCGATGGCGAACAACTTCTTCCTGCAGGCGGGCTTCCTGGCCTTCTTCCTGTGGCTGGCGGAACTGGTCCTGAGCCGCACCGCGTGGGGCGCGCAGCGCGCGATCCGCGAACTGATCGAGCTGACCCCCGACGAGGCGCGCCTGGTGGGCGCCGACGGCGCCGAGCGCCAGGTGCCGCTGGCGCAGGTGCGCGTGGGCATGACCGTGCGCGTGCGCCCCGGCGAGAACCTGCCCGTCGACGGCACGGTGACGACCGGCGCGACGACGATCAACCAAGCGTCGCTGACCGGCGAGAGCGTGCCGGTCGAGGCGCAGCCGGGCACGCAGGTCTACGCGGGCACCGCCAACCTGACGGGCCAGGTGGACGTGCTGGTGACCGCGGTGGCCGCCGAGACCACCATCGGCAAGGTCGAGAACCTGATCCGCGAGGCGGAGAAGTCGAAGACCGCGCGCCAGGAGCTGATCGAGAAGCTGGCGAACTACTACGTGCCGGTCGTCCTGATGGTGGCCGGCCTGGTGTGGTTCTTCACGTCCAAGAGCGAGGACCCCGCCGTGCGCGACGCGGCCGCGGTGCGCGCGATCACGGTGCTGGTGGTGACCACGCCGGGCGCGCTCCTGATCGCGTACCCGACGGCGATGGTGGCGGCGTTCGCGGCCGCCGCGCGCCTGGGCATCATGGTCAAGCAGACCAGCACGCTGGAGGCCGCCAGCCACGTCGACACCGTGGTGATGGACAAGACCGGCACGCTGACGACGGGCAAGTTCGCGGTCAGCCGCCTGGTGCCCGCCGAGGGCGTGGATGGCGCGCTGCTCCTGCAGGCCGCGGCCGACGCCGAGCAGAGCTCGAACCACCCGCTGGCGCGCAGCATCATGGAGACCGCGGTGCGCGCGCGCATCGTGCCCGCCGCCGTGAGCGAGTACCGCGAGGTGCCGGGCCGCGGCGTGCAGGCCGGGACCCCCGCGGGCACCGTTTTCGCCGGCCGCGGCATGTGGATCGGCGAGCTGAACGCCGCCGCCGCGGAGCAGGTGAAGGCCGTCGAGGAGAAGCTCGAGGGCATGAGCGGCGTGCACGTCATGCTGGGCGACCGCTACCTGGGCGCCGTGGGCCTGGAGGACCGGCTGCGCCGCAACGCCGCCGAGACGGTGACCGAGCTGCGCCAGCTGGGCGTGCGCAAGGTCGTGATCTTCACCGGCGACCGCCTGAGCGTGGCCAAGCGCGTGGGCCAGGCCGTGGGCGTGGACGCGATCGAGGCCGAGTGCCTGCCCGAGGAGAAGCACGAGGAGCTCAAGTACCTGATCCGCCGCGGCCACCGCACGCTGGTGGTGGGCGACGGCATCAACGACGGCCCGATCCTGGCCAGCGCCGACGTCGGCGTGGCGATGGGCCTGTCGGGCAGCGACATCGCGACCAACAGCGCCGGCGTCGCGCTGATGAACGACGACCTGCGCAGCATCCCGTTCCTGCTGGAGCTGGCGCGCAAGGCGAAGGGCATCGTGGCCGTGAACATCGCGGCCAGCCTGCTGCTGGCGCTGGTGGGCCTGGCGCTGGCCGCCACGGGCAAGATCGACATCTGGATCACGCCCTTCTACCAGGCGGCGGCGTACATCTTCGTCATCGCGAACAGCCTGCGGCTGGTGCGCTTCGGCGAGGACTTCGCCGCGGCCGAGGAGATGCGCCGCGCCCAGGAAGCGATGGCGGTGGCGAAGCCGGTGCGCGCCGCGCAGCGGGGCTAAATTGATCCTGCCACAGTAGTTCCAATTTCGGAAGCGAAACTGGAACTACTGTGGCAGGGACACATTCGCGGGCCGCGCTCACGCAGGCTTCACACCGCGGAACATGAAGAACGCCGCGCCGGCCAGGCAGAGGCCGGCCCACAGGAAGTCAAGCGTCACCTTCTCCTTCATGTACCACGCCGCGAAGGCCGCGAAGACGGCCATCGTGATGACCTCCTGCATGACCTTCAGCTGCTGGAGGGTGTAGCCGGCTTCGTTGAACCCGATGCGGTTCGCGGGCACCTGCAGGCAGTACTCGAAGAAGGCGACGCCCCAGCTGACCAGCACGGCGGCCCAGAGCGGCGCGTTCCGCGCGTCCTTCAGGTGGCCGTACCACGCGTACGTCATGAAGCAGTTGGAGCCGACGAGGAGGAGCGGCGCGGTGACGCGCGCGACGATCGGGGAGGCGGCGGGCATGGGGGGGAGGGTAGAACGCAACCCGGTTGACCGGGTCGACTCGGTCAACCGGGTGCATGCGCCCGATTCCGGCGTGCGCGCGGGGAACGGGCGGATGAACCCGGGCGACACGGTCGACCGGGTTGGCCTTACGCTCCCCCCATGCACCGCTGTCCGCAGTGCGATTACGCCTACGGCCCCCTGCCGGGGGTGCCGGCCGAGCCATTCGGACGGTTCACGGCGGCGGTGCGCTGCCCGGAGTGCGCGTTCGAGGTGCCGCAGGGGGCGGTCCTGCTGGTCGGGAGCTCCACGGAGGCCGGTGCGCAGCCATTGACGGCGCGGCGCAGGTGGCTGCAGGTGCTGGTGGCGCTGGCGCCGATGTGGTTCGTGCTCCAGATGGGCGTGGAAGGGACGTTCGGGCTCATCTCCAAGCGTGCCGGGGGGCTGTCGGGGTTGGATGCGCTCAAGGCGCTCGGCTTGGTGATGGTCGGGTTCGCGATCTGGACCGCGTGGCGGCGCTGGACGCCGGCAGGCGAGGCCGACGCGCGCGCCCCGGCCTCGGTCGACATGCGGTGGTTGTGCGTCCCCGGCGCGATCGAGGTGTTCACGACGGCGCCAGGCGTGGTGATGCCGGCGCGCAGCAAGGTGCGGAACGACGAGACGCAGCGCACGGCCCTCAGGTCCGGCGTCGCACGAACGGTTCACGCGGCCGAGGACCTTCGGTCCATCACGGCCCATACGCCCGCCGGACGTGGACGGCGCTGGCGGACGAACGATCGGCCGGTGGCGGCGATCCACGCGAACTTCTGGTTCCGCGATCGCCACGGGAAGCGGACGAATCTCTACACGCTGGTGATCCACGTGGACTCGGGCGCGGAGCCGGGGGCACCCGGCACAGACCGGGCCGCGGCGATCATCGAGGCAGGCGATCGCATTGCGGGCGCGATCCGGCGGGCGGTCGGACCCCAGGGCGCGGAGGGCGTGAAGGATGCGACGGACGCGGCGTCCGCGACGCGGGCCGCGGCGCTGGATGCCGGTGCCGAGCCGCCGCTCGTGATCGAAGGCGGGCTGCATGCGCAGCGGCCGTGGCCGGGACCGGCGGCCGCACTGGCGGTCGCGTTCTGCATGCCGCTCCTGGTCGCGTTCGGGGGCCCTGCGGTGTGGGCCGTCCGTCAGGCGTTGACGCTGCTGGCGACCGGACCCATTCCACCGCTGCCCGGATGGATGGACTGGTGGGCCGCGATCGGCGCCGTCGCGATCGTCGTGATCGTGCTGCTCTGGCGGTGGCTTGCCCGCCACCTGCGCCGACGCGAGCTTGCGCGATGCCGGTGGGAGATCGGCGCACGCGGACTGCACGTAATCGAGCGGCCGATGACTTTGGAGGGTGATCCTGCGGTCGAGCGCATGCGTGACGTGGCTGCGGATCGCATCGCGTCGGTCGAGGTTCGCGCGAAGAGGGGCCGGCTCCAGCTGGTCGCATCCGGTCCCGATGGGCGCGCGCTGGCGCGGATCACCCTCGATGCGATCCCCGGCGGCAGCGCGGAGGCACTCGCGGCGGCCGTACGCGCGCGGCTCGGGAAATTCGTCCTGCCACAGTAGTTCCAATTTCCGCCGCCGGGCCCGCAAACTGGAACAACTGTGGCAGGATCACTTTCCCTGCGCGATCGCCGAGCGAAGGGCGTCCAGCAGCACGTCCTGGTCGAGTTCCGCGGGCATCGGGACGTGCAGGTGCATCTCGCCGATCAGGCCAAGCTGCGGCGCGGTGCCGCGGGCGGTGAGCGTGTCGGTCTGCACAGGGGCGGTGGTGTCGGCGCCCTGCGAGTTCGTGAACGCGAAGCGGCCGATCCCGCGCGCGGGGACGGTGGTGACGGTGGCGGCGCGCCGCGTGCGCGTGAGGATGCGCAGCGCTCCGGGCTCGGCGATCCACGTCATGGTGCCGGGCTGGAAGCGCTCGCGCGGCCTGGCGATCGGGCGGATGCCGCGGCGCGCGAGGAAGACGATGCCGATCGGCATGGCGACCATGGTCGCGAGCTGGATCACGATGCTGGCGATCGGCGACACCTGACGCAAGTAAACGACCAGCGCGACGAGCGTGAGGATCCCGACGACGATCGCGAGGATCGCAAGCGCCACCCGTCCGCCCTTCGCTCCCCGCCACTGCGCCTCGCCCGCGTGGCGCCAGCCGCTGATGACGATCGCGCCTGCGGGCACCGCGAGCTGGCACGACGGGCACGTCACCGGCGCAGGCAGCGGCTCCCACCACGGGCCGGGCGGGACGTCCGGCAGCGCGTGCGAGCAGCGCGGGCAGGTCGGCGGCTCGCCGGCGGTGGCGGCGGTGATGGCCACGGGGAGGGCAAGGCGGTTCGGGTCGCCTTCGATGAGCGGCGTCGGCTGCGCGCCGAGCGTGACGGACTCCAGCGCGATGGGCGCGGTGGCCGGCGCGGTGCGCAGCGTGCGCTCGATCGTGCGCGCGGCGGCGTCGGCGGCCTGGCCGGTGGGCAGCTGCACCCATACGGTGCCCTCGAACACGCCGCTGCCGGACTGCGCCGACCGCTTCAGGTCCTGCTGCGACCAGAGCACGAGCGGCGTCACGAAATCGATCGCGCCGACCTCGGCCGCGCCCTTCATGCGGAAGAGCGGGATGTGGCGGCGGCCGCGCACGTCGCGGATGTCGCCGCCGGCCAGGCTGCGCGACGTGGCGGTCGCGGCGGGGTCGCCGGTCCAGAGATGCAGGCCACCGGGCACCACCATCGCGCGGCGGCGGAGCGCGCCGGCGCGGGTGCCGGTGCCGTCGTCGGCCGAGGCGCGGCGCCAGCTGCGGAGGGCGAGCCAGACCGCGGCGAAGGCGAACGTCAGCACCACGCCCGCGACCAGCAGGCCGGGCCCGTAGCCGCCGGGCCCCGGCGTGAAGCGGATGCCGCGGCTGAAGCCGCCGTTCTGGATCGCCTGGATGATGACGACGCCGAAGATGATGCAGAACCACGGCCCGCCGATGAGAATGGCCGCGCCGATCGCGATCGCGCCGACGGTCCAGGCGCCGCCTTCGTCGACGACGTCGGCCGTGGCGCCGCCCACGATGCAGTGCGCGCCGCGCGGGATGACGAGCGCGCATTCGGGGCAGCGCTCATCGCCGGGGAATGGCCCGAACGGATCAGCCGCCGCCGGCGCGCCGGGCAGCCCGGTCAGCGGGTACGCGCAGCGCGGGCATCGGCAGGTGGCGGGCATGGGGGAGGATGCAACCCGGTTAACCGTGTCGACCGGGTTCATGTGCCCGATCCCGGTATGCGCGCGAGCAACGGGCGGGTTTACCCGGTCGACACGGTCGACCGGGTTGGTGTTACGCCACCGTCACCTTCGCGTCCAAATACACGTCCTGAATCGCGTTCAGGATCTTCACCCCGTCCGCCATCGGGCGTTGGAACGCCTTGCGGCCGGAGATCAGGCCCTGGCCGCCGGCGCGCTTGTTGATCACCGCGGTCTTCACGGCGTCCGCCAGGTCGTTCTCGCCGCTGGCGCCGCCGCTGTTGATCAGCCCGACGCGGCCGCTGAAGCAGTTCAGCACCTGGTAGCGGGCGAGGTCGATCGGGTGGTCGCTGCTCAGCTCGGTGTAGATGCGCTTGTCGAACTTCCCGTAGCTGCTGCCGCCGGTGCCCATCGCGGTGTAGCCGCCGTTCAGCTCGGGCAGCTTCTGCTTGATCACGTCGGCCTTCAGCGTCACGCCCAGGTGGTTCGCCTGCGCGGTCAGGTCGGCGCTCACGTGGTAGTCCTTGCCGTCCTTCTTGAACGCGTCGTTGCGCAGGTAGCACCACAGAAAGGTGCACATGCCCAACGAGTGGGCCTCCTCGAAGGCCTCAGCGACGTAGACGATCTCGCGCGCCGCGTCGGCGCTGCCGAAGTAGATCGTCGCGCCGATCGCGCACGCGCCCAGGTTCCACGCCTCGCGCACGGTGCCGAAGGGAATCTGCGCCGCGGCGTTGGGGTACGTGAGCAGCTCGTTGTGGTTGTACTTCACCATGAACGGGATGCGGTGCGCGTACTTCCGGCTGACGCTCGCCAGCACGCCGAAGGTGCTGGCCACCGCGTTGCAGCCGCCCTCGACGGCTAGCTTCACGATGTTCTCGCCGTCGAAGTACGCCGGGTTCTTGGCGAAGCTGGCGCCGGCCGCGTGCTCGATGCCCTGGTCGACTGGCAGGATGCTCATGTAGCCCGTGCCGCCCAGGCGT
Organism: Phycisphaeraceae bacterium; assembly: GCA_040382255.1. Classification (GTDB taxonomy): domain Bacteria; phylum Planctomycetota; class Phycisphaerae; order Phycisphaerales; family SM1A02; genus UBA966. Next base: position 2,715 of record JBEIFT010000048.1, on the reverse strand, counting down.
CCCTGGCCGTAGATGCGCTGCAGGCTGGCCATCACCTGCGGGGTGCGGTCGCTGGGCCCGAAGCAGCGGTCGACGAAGTCCGGCCCCGGCAGGTGGAGCATGGACTTCGAGACCTTCGCGGTGTGGGTGAGGAGGCCGTCGGCCTCGGCGCCGAGGGTCTTCGCGACGTCGATGGTGAGGTTCGCCATGGGGCGCGCATCGTACTACCCTGCAGGACGATGAGGCTTGCGAACGGCTACGTCATCCGCCTGCTCCCGCAGCTTCTGCGGCACGACGCCACGAAGGGCGTGCTCCTGGTCGCCTGCGCGGCGGCGGCGCTGCTGATGGCCAACGGAAGCTGGGCGGAGACGTACCAGCACGTGCTCGCGCTGCCGGTGCCCGTGCCGGGGAAGGAGCTGACGCTCGTCCTGTTCGTCAACGACTTCCTGATGGCCATCTTCTTCCTGCTGGTCGGCATGGAGCTCAAGCGCGAGCTCACCGTCGGCCAGCTGAACAGCCGCGCGCGCATGATGCTGCCGACGCTCGCGGCGCTCGGCGGGATGGCCGGTCCGGCCGTCATCCATGCCTCGCTGAACAGCACAGACCCGGTGGCGCTGCAGGGCTGGGCGATCCCATGCGCAACGGACATCGCGTTCGCGCTCGGGATGCTGGCGCTGCTCGGCAACCGCGTGCCGACGGGGCTGAAGGTCTTCCTCACGGCGCTGGCGGTGCTGGACGACCTGGGCGCGATCGTGATCATCGCGCTCTTCTACGGAAGCGGGCTGCACCCGTGGTTCCTGCTGGGAGCGCTCGTCGTCTTCGGCTTCATGGGGATCCTGAACAAGCGCGGCGTGGTGCGCATCCCGATCTACCTGGCCCTGGGTCTGGTGATGTGGTGGTTCATGCTGAAGAGCGGCGTGCACGCGACGATCGCCGGCGTGGCGACCGCACTGACGATTCCCTCCAACGATTCGAAGGGCCGGCCGGTGATGGAGCGGCTGGAGCACCAGCTCGCACCCCTGGTGAATTTCGTGATCCTCCCGATCTTCGCGGTGATGAACGCGGGCGTCAGCTTCGGCGGCGGAGGGCTGGCGACGCTCGCCCATGCGCCGGCGCTGGGGGTGGCGATCGGGCTGGTCGCGGGCAAGACGCTCGGCGTGTTCGGCGCCTCGTGGCTGACGGTGAAGCTGCGGCTCGGCGCGCTCCCCGAGGGCGTGGCGTGGCGCAGCCTCCTTGCCACCAGCGTGCTGTGCGGCATCGGGTTCACGATGAGCATCTTCATCGCTGAACTCGCGTTCAAGGCGCTGCCGAACGCCGCGCCCGAGGCCGCGGCCATGGCAGCGGAGCTGCTCAACGAGTCCAAGGGCGGGATCCTGCTGGGGTCGCTGGTGAGCGCGGTGCTCGGCGTGACGGCGCTGTGGTTCGTGCTGCCGCGCGGCGATCAGCACACGGCGGACGTGCCGCTCGACTGAGTCAGCGCAGCCACCCGCCGCAGCGGACGCGTTCGCCGTCGTAGCACACCAGCGCCTGGCCGGGCGCGACGGCAGGCTGCGGCTCGGCGAAGCGGACTTCGATGTCGGGGGCGCGCGCATCGCCACCCACGCCCGCACCGCCCTCCCCCGCCAACGCGCGCATCTCGGCGGCGACCGGCGCGGCGTTGTAACGGATCTTCGCGGTGCAGGGCGTCCAGTCCCACGTGGGCTCGGTCAGCCAGTTCGCGTCGCCGGCGGTGCAGCCGGCGGCCAGGAGCGCCTCGCGCGGGCCGACGGTCACCGTGTTCGCCGCGGCATCCTTGCGCACCACGTACACCGGCTCGCCCATCGCCACGCGCACGCCCTTGCGCTGGCCCACCGTGAAGTGCTGGTGCCCCGGGTGCTCGCCCAGGATGCGGCCGCTCAGGTCGACGATCGTGCCGGGCCGCACCGCGTCCGGCGAATGGCGCGCGACCAGGCCCGCATAGTCGTTGTCGGGCACGAAGCAGATCTCCTGCGAGTCCGGCTTGTCGAAGACCGGCAGGCCCAGCTCCGCCGCGAGCGCGCGCACCGCGGGCTTGCGCATGCCGCCGATCGGCAGCAGCATTCGGTCCAGCCGCTCGCGCGGCGCGCCGAAGAGCACGTAGCTCTGGTCCTTGTCGTGGTCCACGCCCCGGCAGAGCATGCGGCCGCCCTCGGGCGCGGGCAGCACCTGCGCGTAGTGGCCGCTGGCCACGAACTCGGCGTCGATCTGCGCCGCGTAGTCGTGCAGCTTGCCGAACTTCAGCCAGTCGTTGCAGCGCACGCAGGGGTTCGGCGTGCGGCCGGCGTTGTACTCGCCGACGAAGTAGTCGATGATCCGCCCGAAGTCCTTCTTGAAGTTGACGACGTAGAACGGGATGCCGAGCTTCGCCGCGACCAGCCGCGCGTCGGCCGCGTCGTTGATCGAGCAGCAGCCCTGGTGGCCGATCTTCAGCGGTATGCCGGCGCGCGCCGCGGGGCACGCGTCGGCGCGCTCCAGCTCGTCGAACGTCTCGCCCGGGCTGCCCAGCCGCATGAAGACGCCGACCACCTCGTGGCCCGCGCGCTGGAGCAGCGCTGCGGCCACCGAGGAATCAACGCCGCCCGACATGGCGAGGAGGACGCGGGGCATGGCGGAACCATATGCGCAGATGCCGCGCGCCGGGACCGCGGAGGCGCCGGCCGCCGCACCGTCACCGCGCCGCCCGCCCCGCCGATGCCGCTACGCTGCCCCCATGCTGCT
>JBEIFT010000047.1:0-13492 GCA_040382255.1 Phycisphaeraceae bacterium | reverse complement strand
CCGGCTGCCGGCGCACCGAAGCAGGACGGCGGCAACGGCGGTCGCCGCGGCCAGGGCGGTGGCGGCGGTGGTGGCGGTGGCCAGGGTGGCGGCGGCCCCGGCATGTTCGGCATGGGCGGCGGCCGGGGCGGCCGCATGGGCGGCATGGGCCTGCAGAACCAGATGCGCGAGGCCTTCGAGGCCGACTTCGTGCGCCGCGACGTCCCGGTCTTCAAGGAACAGCTGACGCTCGAGGAGGCGCAGCTGGCCGTGCTCGAGCAGCTGATGCGCGACTACGAGGACGCCTTCACCCCCGCGCGCGACGAGATCACCGGCCAGATGCAGGAACTGGGCCGCCAGATGATGGCCCCGATGATGAACCCGCAGAACATGGAGAAGTGGCGCGACTCCATGACCAAGGCGCGCGAGCAGATGGACCAGATGGAGGCCGAGAAGGGCGCCCCGCTCTCGCAGGAGGAGCGCCAGCAGTTCTTCCGCGACTCGATGCAGAAGCTCGGCGAGGACATGCAGAAGGAGATGAAGGCCAGCGGCGCGTTCGAGGAGATGCGCACGCAGGTCGGTGCCATCGTCACCGAGTTCAACAAGTGGCAGGTCACCAAGGCCCGCCTGCGCAAGACCTTCGTGGACGGCATGCAGGCCTCGCTGACCGACGCGCAGACCAAGAAGTGGCCCGCTTTCATGCGCTTCCTGGCGCGCGAGAAGACCCTGCCGCGCTCGACGATGAGCGGCGAGGGCGTGAACCTGTTCGTCGTGCTCGACGAGTCGGGACTCTCGAAGGAGACCTTCGAGAAGCTCCAGCCGATCATGGACGAGTACGAGCTCCAGCTCGACCAGGCGCTGACCGCGCGCAACGACTTCCTGGCATCGAACGAGTCGAAGTACCTCGAGTCGATCTGGAAGGGCGACCAGGACGCGGCCAAGAAGTTCGCCGGCCGCTCGATCGAGCTGCGCGAGAAGGTCCGCGAGGTCAACGACCGCTACCGCGAGGCGATCTGCGCGCAGCTCTCGGCCGACGAGGCCGGCCGCGTCCGCAAGGCGGCGCTCTCCGCGGCCTACGACCGCGTCTACCGTTCCAACCCGGTCGAGCGCGCGTTCGAGGCCGCGCTGCAGATCGAGGGCCTGGATGCGGGCGTCGTCGACTCGCTGAAGGCGCTCGAGCAGCAGTACGGCACCGAGCTCTCGCCGCTCAACGACCGGCTGGCGCAGGCCATCCGCAAGGAGGAGCCCACGCAGCAGACCGAGGAGATGGTGCGCATCGTCGGCTTCATGACCGGCGACGTCCCGATGTCGCAGATGTTCCGCGGACAGGGCGGCGGCAACGCGCAGACGGAGTCGCGCAAGCTGTTCGACGATCGCAACGAGATGAACGACAAGTACATGGAGCGCATCAAGGCGCTGCTCACCCCCGAGCAGTACGAGTCGCTGCCGAAGCAGCGCGGGACCCGCGCGGGCATGGGCAACGTCTTCGCCGGCGGCGGCCCGATCAAGCTGAGCGACCTGCCGCAGCAGGCGCAGGACCGCATGAAGGAGTTCGACAAGAACAACGACGGCACGATCGACGACACCGAGCGCGCCGCGATGGTCGAGCAGTTCCGCCAGCGCGGCTTCCCGGGCGGCGGCGGCATGACCTTCGGCGGTCAGGGCGGCGGTCAGGGCGGACAGCCGCAGGACGCGCAGGGCGGCAACGGCCGCCGCGGGAACCGCGGAAACCGCGGCGGCAACGGCCAGGGCGACGGCGCGCCCCAGAACTGACGGATCCCGGACCCGGGCGCACCCCGGGATGTCCCTGAACTTGGCCCCGGTTCCCCGCAGGATCTTTCCTCGCGCGGAACCGGGGCTATCTTTCATGCGGCCCGCCCCGCGGGCGTACTGTCCATCGGAGACCCCACTGATGAAGATCCGCGCCCTGCTCGGCGTTGCCGCCGCCGCCACCTCCGTCGTCGTCGCCACGGCCATCGCGCACGTGGACGACCCCAAGGCCCGTGACCTGCTTCCGCCGGTCTACGCGCCGGCCTACCGCTCGATGGAGGGCGGGGTCGCCGCCGAGACGTTCGCGCAGAGCGGCATGCACCTCAAGAGCTGGCTGCCGCTGAACGCGTTCGCCGGCTCGCCGACCTCGGGCAACGACTGCTGGGGCTACGTCAGCCCCTCGGGCCGCGAGTACGCCATCATGGGCCTCTCGAACGGCACCGCGTTCGTCGACATCACGAACCCCGGCAACGCGCAGACCGTGGCGTTGATCACCGGCCCGACCAGCCTGTGGCGCTGCGTCAAGACCTACGGCACCTGCGCCTACGCGGGCAGCGAGGGCGGCAACGGCATCCAGGTCATGGACCTGTCGAACATCGACGGCACGGACACCGCGCTCCCGCGCGTGTCGCTCGTGCGCGAGGTGACCGTCGGCGGCACGACCAACGCGACGCACACGATCTTCGTCGACACCGCCAGCGGCTACCTGTACCGCGCCGGCGGCGGGTCGCACGGCCTGCGCATCTACGACCTGCGCGCCGACCCCAAGAACCCGACGTTCGTGAACATGTGGAACAACGTCTACGTCCACGAGGCGCAGATCGTGAAGTACACGACCGGCCCGTACGCCGGCAAGGAGATCGCGTTCTGCTGCGGCGGGTCCAGCGGCGGCCAGGTGAACACGGGGATGTACATCCTGGACGTCACCAACAAGAACGCCATCACGCAGCTCTCGTACACCACGTACCCGGGCGCCAAGTTCTGCCACCAGAGCTGGCTGTCGAACGACCAGAGCCGCATCTACATCAACGACGAGCTGGACGAGGGCGCGACGACGACCCTCACCACGACCATCGTGATGAACGTCGCCAACCTGTCCGCGCCGTTCGTCGAGGGTGCCTTCAACAACGGAAACGTGGCGATCGGCCACAACCTGTACATCCGCGGCAACCTGCTCTTCGAGGCCAACTACCGCAGCGGCGTGCGCGTGTTCGACCTGGCGCAGAGCGCCGGCAACCCGCCCGAGGTCGCGTACTTCGACACGTGGCCGGGAGACGACCTGCCGCAGTTCAACGGCCTATGGAACATCTGGCCGTACTTCCCCAGCGGGACGATCATCGGAAGCGACATCAACCGCGGCCTCTTCGTGTGGAAGATGGGCCCGGCGCCCGCGACGTTCTCGTTCCCGAACGGCAAGCCGACGACGGTCCCGCCCGCCGGCGGCACGGTGTCGGTCGACGTCGTGCCGGCCGCGGGCACCACGCTTCCCGCGGGCGCGGTGAAGATGCAGGTCGTGGTGGGCTCGACGACCACCGACGTCGTCGCGACGCCGCAGGGCGGCAACCGCTACCTGGCGCAGTTCCCCGCGATCCCCTGCACGGCGCAGTTCTCGTACTCGTTCCGGGTCGACCTGGTGGGTGACAGCTATGCCGACCCCTCGGGCCTGAACCGCGCGATCGCCGCGAGCGGCGTCTCGGTGACGCTGAACGACGAGTGCGAGACGCAGGGTGCGTGGTCGCTGAGCGCCCCGGGCGACGACGCGACCGCGGGCCTCTGGGTCAACGCCGACCCGGTCGGGACCGCGGCGCAGCCCGAGGACGACCATACCGCGACCGGCACGAGGTGCTTCGTCACGGGCAACGGCGCCGTGGGCGGCGCGGTCGGCGCGGCCGACATCGACGGCGGCACCACGACGCTGACCTCGCCCACGTTCCTGGCCTCCGGCCCGAACTCGTTCATCAGCTACTGGCGCTGGTACTCGAACAACCAGGGCGCCGCGCCCGGCGAGGACATCATGCCCGTGCTGATCTCGAACGACGGCGGCGCCAACTGGGTGTGGCTGGAGCTGGTGGTCGAGAACGCCGGCGCATGGGTGCAGAAGTCGTTCCGCATCGCCGACTTCGTCACGCCGACGGCCAACATGAAGCTGCGCTTCCTGGCCCGCGACCTTGCCAACGGGTCCGTGGTCGAGGCCGCGGTGGACGACGTGCAGGTCATCAACTACGACTGCTCGGTCGCGGCCGACATCAACCGCGACGGCAAGGTGGACGGCGCCGACCTCGGACTCCTGCTCTCGGGCTGGGGTCAGGCAGGGGCCACGGACCTGAACCAGGACGGCACCACGAACGGTGCCGACCTCGGGTCGCTGCTCTCTGCCTGGGCGCCCTGAGCCCCGCCGCCATCCCGCGTGATCCAAACCGCCCCGCCGGCGCAACCCGGCGGGGCGGTTTCCTGTTCAATGGTGACCATGGACACCACCCGCCGCACGTTCGTGCTGACCTCGCTCGCCACGCCGTTCGCGATCGGCGCCGCCGCGGGCGCCGCGCGCGCCGCCGCGCCCGCCGCGAACCCCAAGCGCGTGCGCCCGTGGGAGAACAGCAAGCTGCGCGTGGCCAAGGTCGGCTGCGGCGGCATGGGCAACGCCGACCTCACGCAGGTCAGCGGCCACAAGATGGTCGAGATCGCCGCGCTGTGCGACGTCGACCAGCGCCAGCTGGACGCGCTGCGCCTGGGCGGCAAGAAGGACGACGGCAAGACGTTCGCCGCGCGCTTCCCGAACGTGCCGCAGTTCAAGGACTGGCGCGAGATGCTGGCCAAGATGGGCGACTCGATCGATGCGGTCGTGATCAGCACCGCGGACCACATGCACGCGCCGATCGCGATGAGCGCGCTGAACATGGGCAAGCACGTGTACTGCCAGAAGCCGCTGGCGCAGGGCGCGTACGAGAACCGCCGCCTGGCCGAGGTCGCCGCACAGAAGACGAACCTGGTCACGCAGATGGGCACGCAGCGCATCGCCACCAAGTGGCGCCGCTACGGCGAGAAGCTGCTCAAGGACGGCGTCGTGGGCCCGATCAAGGAGGTCTACGCGTGGACCAACCGCCCGGCCGGCTGGTGGCCGCAGGGCAACCCGCGCCCCGCGGGCAGCGACCCGGTGCCCGAGTGGCTGTCGTGGGACCTGTTCCTGGGCGTGAGCCCGAACCGCCCGTTCAAGGACGGCTACACGCCGTTCAACTGGCGCGGCACGATCGACTGGGGCACCGGCGCGTTCGGCGACATGGGCTGCCACATGCTGGACGTGCCGTTCTATGCGCTGGAGCTGGGCATGCCGCTCAGCGTCAGCTGCAACCCGGTGAAGGCGTCGAGCGACCAGTTCCCCGAGAGCGAGTCGGTGGTCCTGAAGTACGGCCCCACGCCGAAGACCTCGAAGGACGGCCTCACGCTGAAGTGGTTCGACGGCGGCCAGTTCCCCGACTTCAAGGCGATCGGCCTGCCGCAGGGTTGGGAAGGCGGCAAGCAGGGCGAGGACGTCGTCAAGGGCGACGGCGGCGTGATCCTGGTGGGCGAGAAGGGGATCCTGTGGTTCCCGATCGAGCACGCCTGGTGCCGCGTCTTCGTCGACGGCAAGGCCGTCGAGATGAAGCCCGAGGACCTGGGCAGCTCGAACCACTGGCACAACTGGGTCGAGGCGTGCCTCAACGGCAAGAAGGATGCGTGCGTCTCGCGCTTCGAGCTGGCGGGCCGCATGTGCGAGAGCCTGTCGATCGGCGCGATGAGCTCGCTGGACCCGGGCAAGGTGCTGGAGTACGACGCGAAGGCCGTCGCGTTCCGCAACAGCCCCGAGGCAAGCAAGATGCTGCACCGCACCTACCGCGAGGGCTGGAAGGTCGAGAACCTGTGATCGCGCGCGGCGGGGTGCGCGGGAGCCTGCGCGGCGCGGCTGCGGCGTTCGGCGCCGTGGCCTGCGGCGCGCTGCTCGCGGCGTGCGCGTCGCCGATGTCGGAGCTCTCGGGCGAGCGCGCGGTGGGCGTGGGCGTCGCCATCGCGCCTCCCGGAGGGCCCGGCGCGGAGGTGCGCGTCCCCGCCGTGTTCTCGCTGCACAACAGGACCTGGGGCGGGATCCGCGTGGAAAGCGTCCGCGCGCCCGTCGGCGTCGAGGTCAGCACCATCCCGCCGCTGCCCGCGACGATTCCCGGCGGCGGGCGGCTGGAGGTCGCGGTGATCGCGTCGCTCCGGCCGGGTGCCGTGCGGACCGTCCTGCTGGAGTGCGCCGGGCAGCCGCCGCTGCGGCTCGAGGTGGCGTCGTCCGCCGAGCGCGCGGCGCCGGCGACGGACCTTCCCGCGGGCGCGACCACGAAGTGAACGTGCGCCGCGTGCCGGCGCGGAGGATGCGATGGCGAAGAAGAAGGCGTCGAAGCGGACGGCGGCGGTGAAGAAGCCCGCGGCCGGGGGCGGACCCACGAAGGGCGGCTCCGCGAAAGGCGGTTCCGCGGCGGGCAGGCGCGCCGAGGCCGCGTCGAAGGCGCGTGCGCTCGCCGCCGAGGCCGCGAAGCGTGCGAAGGCCGCGGCGAAGGAGGTCACCGTGATCGCGAAGGTCGCCGCGAAGGCCGCGGCGCACGAGTACGAGGACCGGCTGCACGACGCAGCCATCAAGGGCGCGACCGCGCTGGAGCTGGGCGCCGTGAAGGCGGCCGGCGCACTGCGCGGGCTGGTGGCCTTCCGGCGGAAGGTTCGCCGCGGCGGGGGCGTCTGAGCGCCCGCAGCGGCGAACGGCCGTGCGTCAGCGCGGGTTCCCGCCCAGGCGCATGCGCGCGCCGTCCAGCTGCGTCAGCACGACGATGCCGCAGACGATCGCGACGATGTTGCCCCACAGGACGCAGCAGATGTCGATGATCGCGAAGATCTTGGTGCGGTCGAGCCAGCGCTGCGGGTCCATCGTGGTGCGCTGCGAGTAGTGCATGAGCTCGAACAGCCCCAGCACGATGGCCGGCACGCCGAGCACGCCGCAGCAGCAGCCGAGGCCCATCGTCGTGATGCCGAGGGCGCACGACGAGCCGAACGCGGAGACGCCGTAGACGAGGTGGAAGATGCCGCTGACCAGGAGCGGGACGGCGAGCTCGCTGGGCGGCCAGCCGGGCGGCACCTGCGAGGCGGCGGCGGTGGGTCCCACCGGCGGGGCGGCGGCCGTCGCGTGGCCGGCGTGCGCGCCCGCGGGCGCCGCGGTCACGAAGAGGTCGGAGACCGCGGGGAGCATGCGTGCCTCGGTCCACGGCCCGTCCGGCGAGGCGCCGACCGGGGTCTCGGGGGTGAGCCGTCCCTCGGCGATCCAGCGACGGAGCGTCGCCTCGTCTGCGGGTCCGTAGGTGCGGCCGTCGGCGCTGAGGATCCAGTAGGTCATGGTCGCCCAGTACTGTAGCAGATAGAGTAGCGGGGGCAAGGCCCGTTCGGCGGAAATGCCGTCCGTACACTTCCCGCCCCATGGTCTCGGTGCTTCCCGTCGGCTGGATGAGCGAGTCGGACCTCCTTCGGGGGGTCACGGCGGTGGCGTGTGGCGCCGGGCACCCGGTCGCGTCCCTGCTTCTGCGCGAGGCCGACATGCGGGTGGTGCGCGTGGTCGACGGGCTGAACTGCGAGCGGCTGCCGACGGGCGGCGCCGCAGGGGTCGTGGCCGGGTCGCGCTTCCTGGTCGGATCGCCCGAGGTGCTGCTGGACCACGGCGTCGACCTCTCGTCGGTGCCGCCGATGGAGACGAACGACGCGATGTTCTTCGTCGCGGTCGACGGGCGGTTCGCGGGGCTCGTGCTGCTCGAGGGCTGAGCCGGGTAGCGTGGCGGCATGGCATCGCTCGAACGCGTCGAGGCAACGAACGGCGTCGTCACGTACCGCAGCCGGCTGCTGGCCGCGGCCGGCGTGGTGCACGGCTTCGGCACGCGCATCGGCGGCGTGAGCCCCGCGCCCTTCGACTCGCTGAACCTCGGGATCGCGCAGGCGCCCGGGGAACCGGACACCGAGGAGCGCGTGGCGGAGAACGGCCGCCGGCTGCTGGCCGCGATCGGCGCGCCCGGCGCGACGCTGGTGCGCATCCGCCAGGTGCACGGGAACGGCGTGGTGGCGTGCGGCGCGGGCACCGCGGGCGGGCCGCCCGCGTGCGAAGGCGACGCGCTGGTCGTGCGCGATGCCGGCGTCGCGGCGTGCATGCGCACCGCGGACTGCGTGCCGGTGCTGGTGGCGTGCACGCGCACCGGCACGGCGGCGGCGATCCACGCCGGGTGGCGCGGACTGGCGGTGGACGTGATCGGGGCCTGCATCGCGCGGATGCGCAGCGACCACGGCGCGGACCCGGCCGCGATGGTCGCGGCGATCGGTCCGTGCATCGGCGCGGCGGTCTACGAGGTGGGGCCCGACGTGGCGCGCGACTTCGCGGCCGCCGGCCTGGGCGACTGCGTGCTGGCACCGGGGGCATGCCGCGCGAAGGAGCACCTCGACTGCTTCGCGGCCGCGCGGCAGCGGCTGCTGCAGGCGGGGCTCCCCGCCGCCGCGGTCGACGGCGAGGAGCTCTGCACGGTCGCCGGCGCGCGCGACTTCTTCAGCTACCGCCGCGACGGCGCCCGCAGCGGCCGGCTGGGCGCGGCCATCCTCGCCCGGAAATAGGTTCGGGATATCCCGAACCCATTTTCACTTGACCGCGATGCGCGTGGCGCGGATCACCAGCAGGCCGGCGTCGTTCGCCTCGGTGACGGTGCCCGTGACGGCGATCGTCGCCAGCGGGTCCAGGCCCTCGAGCCCGCGCACGGCGATCGGCAGCGGGCGGCCGTCGGCGCCGGCGATCTCGATCGTCGCGGTGTTCTTCTTCAGGCTCTCGCGCGATTCGCAGCAGTAGTCCCACGGGGTGGTGCAGTGGTCGGGGTCACCGGCGTCGGCGCAGCTCTTGAGCGCGGGGTCGACGATGGTGAACACCGCGCGGCCCGCGACGAACGGGTTCTCGCTGCCGCCGATGCGGCCGACGACGGTGATCGCCTGGCCGGCCTTCGCGCCGGCCTTGGCGGCGCCGACGCCGGGTCCATCGACGGGGCCGTGGACCACCAGGCCGGCGGGAAGCGCGGCGGCGGCCGCGGCGCCGGGCTTCGGTGCGGCAGGGGAGCTGCCACTGCCTTCGCAGGCCGCGAGCAGGGTGACGATGGCGAACTGCGAGGCGACGATCGAGGCGGTCCGGATCAGGTGCATGGTTGCTCCGTTCATGGGTGGTGGTTCGGTCGGGGTTCGATTCGGTTCGATTCGTGTCAGTCGGACTTCAGCGCCGCGGGCAGCGGCAGGCGCAGGCAGCGGACGGCCGGGATCACGCATCCCGCCACGCCGACGAGCAGCCCGACGCCGAGGCCGATGGCCACGACGCGCTCGTCGATGCGGATGCCGAAGGTGCCCATCGAGAAGTGGATGGCGACGCCGTCGAGCGCCGCGATCGCGACCGCGACGGCGAGCAGCGCACCCGCCATCGCCGCGATGATGCTCTCCTGCAGCAGGCTGGCGACGATGGCCGTGCGCGTGAAGCCGAGCACCTGCAGCATGCCAAGCTCGCGCACGCGGCTGGCGAACGCGGCGTACATGGTGTTCAGGCCGCCCAGCAGCGCGCCGGCCGCGACCAGCGCGGCGCTGGCCAGCACCATCACGCGCACCGGCCGGTAGAAGGCGCCCTGCGACGCGTAGTACGCGGGCTCGTGGATCGCGCTGAGCTCGAGGTCGACGCGCCGCTGCGCGAACTCGTCGACGTCGGCCGGGACCGCGTCGGGCGCCAGGGCGACGATCACCGCCGAGACGGTGTCGCGCTGCGTCATCACCAGCACGTCGCCGATCGGCAGCCACGCCTCGCCGTCCATCACGGTGCCCGGCGCCGCGAAGAGGCCGACCACGCGGCGCGCGCGGCCGTCCACCAGCACCTGCGGGCCGCCGGTGCCGTCGTCGTGGAGTTCGCGGGCGACCCGGGCCGGGTCCAGCCCCGCGGCGCGTGCGGCGCTGGTGCCCAGGACCGCCTCGTCGCCGCCGGGCTCGGGCGCGCGGCCGGCGACCATGCGCACCTGCGGGTGCACCAGGAACGCCGCGGGCGTGACGCCCCGCACCAGGCCCGTGCGCTCCTTGGCGTCGGCGCGTGCGGCGGCGTCGGCGGCCGGCGCCGCGCCCTCGCGTGCGTCCACGGTCAGCGCGACGTTGATCTCGGGGCTCGCGAGCGGCCGCCCGTCGTGCGTCGCCACGCCGCGCAGGCTGGCCGCCAGCACGCCCGCGGTTGCCTGTGGGATCTCGCTCCGCTCGACGCTCTCCTCGCTGCCGGCGCCCAGCAGGATCACGTTGCGCTCGTGCCCGCTGGCGCGGAGCGCGGACTCCATGCCCAGCGCGAATCCGGCGCCGGCCATGGCCAGCAGCGCCACCGCGCACGCGCCGCCCACGGAGAGCGCCAGGCGCATGGGGCTGCGGCCCAGGTTGCGCGCGGCGTAGGTGATGGGGATGAACCGTGTCATGCGTTCCTCGCGTTCCTCATGCGGCCCGGAAGCCCTGGACGATCTCGCGCCGCGACGCGGCCCATGCCGGCAGCGCGCCGGCGACCGCGCCCAGGAGCGTCGCCAGCGCCACGCCGGCCGCGGTGGCCGCGCCGCTCGCGGTGACGTCGATCGAGACGCCCTCCATCGTGAAGTTCAGGTGCGCCAGCGTGATCGCGGCGTGCGCCGCCAGGGCGCCGAGCGCGCCGCCCGCCAGGCCGAGCATCGCGGCCTCCAGCACCACCATCCACGCGATGTCCGCACCGGTCCAGCCCAGCGTCTGCAGGATCGCGTGGTCGCGCACGCGGTCGCGCACCGCCAGCGCGATGCTGTTGGCGATCAGCGCGAACACCGCGGCCAGGCTCGCCCATCCCACGACGCCCGCGAACTGCACCAGCACCACGACGTCGCGCGCCGCGCGCGCGATGAACGCCGACTCGGGCCGCGTGGACGTCGGGAACTGGTCGTGCGCGAAGGCCTCGTCGATCGCCGACGCGACCTGCTCCAGCCGCGCGGGGTCGGTGACCTCGACGTTGAACTGGGTCACGATGCCGCCGGTGCCGCCGCGCTGCGCGGTCTCCTGCAGGAAGCCGAGGTGCGCGTAGGCGGCGTTGCGGCTCTGCGGGTCGTCGGTGTCGAAGACGCCCGCCACCCACGCGCGCACGCCCGCCGCGTCGAAGCGGTCGCCCGCGCGGAGCCGGCGCCGCTCGGCCAGGCCGGCGCCGATCAGCACGCCGTCCGTGCGCGATTCCCACTGCGCCACGGCGTCGGCCGGCAGCTTCGCGTCCTGCAGCTGCGCCTGCAGCGCACCCGCGTCCGGCACGCCGCGGAACGTCACGACGTCCAGCGATGCACGGCAGTTGTTCACGACGATCTTCATGGGCACCACCGCGCGGACGCCGTCGATCCGCCCGATGGTGCGTTCGTAGCTCTGCGGCAGCTGGCTGGCGAAGGGGCAGAAGCGGTTCTTGCGGTAGACGACCAGCGTCGTCTCGGCGGCGCCCGCCTCGGTGGCGCGCGCGACGCCGTCGCGCATGCTGCCGACGAACGAGAACAGGAACGTCGCCACGGCGATGCCCAGCACCGTCAGCCCCGTGCGCAGGGGGCGGCGCACCAGGTTCTTCCACGTGAACGGGACCGCGCGCAGGAAGTGGCTCATCCGTGCGCCCCCGCGTGGGCCGCCGCATCGACGATCTGGCCCTTCTCGAGGTGCACGGTCCGCCGCGCGCGCGCCGCGGTGGCGGCGTCGTGCGTGACCATCACGATGGTCTGGCCGCGCTCGCGGTTCAGGCGCACCAGCAGGTCCATCACGTGCTGCGCGCTGGCCTTGTCCAGGTCGCCGGTCGGCTCGTCGGCCAGGATCAGCGTGGGGTTGGTGACGATCGCGCGCGCGATCGCGACGCGCTGCTCCTGCCCGCCGGAGAGCTGGCGGGGGTAGTGGCCGTGGCGATCCGCGAGGCCGACCAGCTCCAGCGCCTCGGAGACGCGGCGGTGGCGCTCGTCGGCGCCGACCGGGTGCAGCAGGAGCGGGAGCTCGACGTTCTCGTACGCGGTGAGCACCGGCACCAGGTTGTAGAGCTGGAAGATGTAGCCGACGTGCGTGCTGCGCCATGCGGCCAGCTCGCCGCGCCGGAGCGTGGCGATGTCGGTGCCGCCGATCCGGATCGTGCCCGCGGTGGGGCTGTCGATCCCGGCCAGCAGGTTGAGCAGGGTGGTCTTGCCGCTGCCGGACGGCCCCATCAGCGCGACGAAGTCGCCCGAGTCGACGTCGACGTCGACGTCCTGCAGCGTGTGGATGGTCTCCTCGCCGCGCACGTAGTCCTTGCGCAGGCGCCGGCATTCGATCGTGCTCATCGGTTCGCTCCTTCGGTCTTCGTGTCGCGCCAGCCTTCGTGGATCCGGACGCGCGTGCCGGGCGCGGGCGCGCCGGCGGGCGTGCGCACGAGCAGGTCGCCCGCGCGCAGGCCGCTCGCGACCGGCACCCAGCCTTCGACGGGTGCGCCGGCCAGCGCGACCGCGCGCCGCTCGATGCGCCCGCGGCCATCCTGGAGCTCGGCGACGGCCAGCACCGCGGCGGCAGCGCCTTCGCCGGTGACGGTCTCGGTGGGTGCCCAGATCGCCGAGGCCGACGCGGCGGCACCCGGCGCGCCGGACGCGCCCGCGCCGCCGTGCGAGCGCGGGAACACCTTGACGCGCGCCAGCATCTCGGGCTTCAGCTCGGGCGCCGGGTCGACGATCCGCACCTTCGCCTGGACCGTGTTCTTGGCGATGTCCGCCTGGTGCACGATCCGCACCACCTCGCCGCGAAGCGTGCGGCCGGGCAGCACGTCCAGCACGATCTCGGCGCGGTCGCCGATCGCGATCCGGCCGGCGTCCGCCAGCGGCACGTCGGCGCGGACCTGCAGCTGCGCGGGGTCGTAGAGCTCGACGATCGGCTTGCCGTCGCCGGCACCGACCATCATGCCGGGCACGGCCAGCCGCGCCATCACGACGCCCGCGACCGGCGCACGCACCACCGTGCGCGCCAGCTGCAGGCGACGGAGCTCCAGCTCGGCCTCGGCGCCGCGCGCGGCCGCGTCCATCGCCTGCACGCGCAGGCGCAGGCGCGCGACCTCGCCGGCGCTGGCGGCGCCGCTCGCGACCAGCTTCTCCTTGCGGCCCAGCTCGTCCTTCATCTCGTCGGCCTTTGCACGGACCTCGGCGTGCGCGGCCTCGGCCAGCTGCGCGGCGATGCGTGCCTCGTCGTCCACCAGGTGCGCGACGGGCTGCTCGGCCTCGACGCGCTGGCCCTCCAGCACGTCGACGCTGCGCACGGTGCCGGCGACCAGCGCGGGCACCATCGTCGCGAAGGGCGCGGGCTCGACCCAGCCGGGCGCCTGCACGGGTGCGCCCTCGCGCGGCGGGGCGTCCGCGGTGGCCGGCGTGCCGCCCGGCGCATCGGCCGCGCGCACCGAGACCGGCACGACGTCCACCACCGGGACCGGGACGAGCGACCGCCAGCCGGTCCACGCCAGCGCGCCGAGCGCGGCCGCGACCAGCGCGACGGGAAGTGCCACGCGCGTGAGCGTGCGGCGTGGGGGAGCGGGGATCGCGGTCGTCATTGCATCGCCTCCAGAGCCGTGAATTCGAAGTCGGGCGTCCCGGTGTCGGTGCCCATGCCGCCCATGCCTCCGCCGCCGGACCCGCCGCGCGGCGCGCCGCCCATGCCGGCGGTG
>JBEIFT010000046.1:0-13492 GCA_040382255.1 Phycisphaeraceae bacterium | reverse complement strand
GGGGGGGTCGGAACTCCCCCCTCCCACTTTCGTGCATTGCTCGGGGCCTAAACGGCCACTACTGTGGCAGGAAGAATTTAGCGGTCACGCGTAGCTGCGCACGCTATCGCACGTGCACACCAGGTTCCGGTCGCCGTACGGGTTGTCCACGCGGCCGACGGTCGGCCAGTACTTCCACGCGCGCAGCCACGGCGCGGGGAACGCCGCCTCCTCGCGCGTGTACGGACGGTCCCACGTGCTCGCCGTCACCACGGCCGCGGTGTGCGGCGCGTGCTTCAGCGGGTTGTTGTCCTTGGTCCACGTGCCGCTCTCGACCTTGCGGATCTCCTCGCGGATCGCGATCAGCGCGTCGCACAGTCGGTCGCACTCGGCCTTGCTCTCGCTCTCGGTCGGCTCGATCATCAGCGAGCCGGGCAGCGGCCAGCTCATGGTCGGCGCGTGGAAGCCGTAGTCCATCAGGCGCTTGGCGATGTCGTCGGTCTTGATGCCGGCGGTCGCGTCGAACGGCCGCACGTCGATGATGAACTCGTGCGCGCAGCGGCCGTTGGCGTTCGTGTAGACGACGTCGTAGTGCCCTTCCAGGCGCTTCGCCATGTAGTTGGCGTTCAGGATCGCGACCTCGGTGGCGCGGCGCAGGCCCTCGCCGCCCATCATCGCGATGTACATCCAGCTGATGGGCAGGATGCTCGCGCTGCCGTACGGCGCGGCGCTGATCGGGCCGATCGCGTGCTTGCCCGCGCTGAGCGGGCGCGACACCGGGTGGCCCGGCAGGAACGGCGCCAGGTGCGCCACGACGCCGATCGGGCCCATGCCCGGGCCGCCGCCGCCGTGCGGGATGCAGAACGTCTTGTGCAGGTTCAGGTGGCAGACGTCGGCGCCGATGTCGCCCGGCCGCGTCAGGCCGACCTGCGCGTTCATGTTCGCGCCGTCCATGTAGACCAGCCCGCCGTGCGCGTGCACCGCGTCGCAGATCTCGCGGATGCGGTCCTCGAAGACGCCGTGCGTGCTGGGGTAGGTCACCATCACGGCGGCCAGGTCCTTCGCGTGCAGCGCGGCCTTCTTCTTCAGGTCATCGACGTCGATGTTGCCCTCGGCGTCGCTGTCGACCGGCACCACCGTCATGCCCGCGACCACCGCGCTGGCGGGGTTCGTGCCGTGCGCGCTGTCGGGGATCAGGCAGACCGTGCGGTTCGCCTCGCCGCGGTGCTGGTGGTACGCACGGATCACCATCAGGCCCGCGTACTCGCCCGCGCTGCCGGCGTTGGGCTGCAGGCTGACGGCCGCGAAGCCGGTGACCTCGCACAGCCACTGCTCCAGCGTGCGGAACAGCTCGGCGTAGCCCTTCCACTGCTCCTTCGGCGCGAAGGGGTGCAGCTTGCCGAAGCCGGGCCACGTCACCGGGATCATCTCGCTGGTGGCGTTCAGCTTCATCGTGCACGACCCCAGCGGGATCATGCTGTGCACCAGGCTCAGGTCCTTCGACTGCAGGCGCCACAGGTAGCGCAGCATCTCGTGCTCGCCGTGGTAGGCGGCGAAGACGTCCTGCTGCATGAACGGCGTGGTGCGCGCGAAGGCGCCGAGCTTCGCGGCGGGCGCGGTGCGCGCCACGTCGGCGACCTTCGGGGCGGGCTTGCCGGTGCCCGCGGCGAAGACCTCGACCAGGTCCTGCAGGTCGGCCGGCGTCACGGTCTCGTCCAGCGTCACGCCCAGCGATCCGTCGCCGTACGTGCGCAGGTTGATCTGCTTCACGGCCGCCGCCGCCAGCACGGACTGCTGCGTGGCGCCGCCACCCAGCTTCACGCGCAGCGTGTCGAACCATGTGCCGCCGCCGCAGTCGTGGCCCAGCGAGGCCAGCGCCGCCGCCAGCACGTTGGTCGAGCGGTGCACGCGGCCCGCGATCGCCTTCAGGCCCTCGGGGCCGTGCCACGCGCCGTACATGCCGGCGATGACCGCCAGCAGCACCTGCGCGGTGCAGATGTTGCTGGTCGCGCGCTCGCGCTTGATGTGCTGCTCGCGCGTCTGGATCGCCATGCGCAGCGCGGGGTTGCCGGCGCTGTCGCGGCTCATGCCGATCAGGCGGCCCGGCATCTTGCGGACGTGCTCGGTCTTGGTGGCGAAGTACGCCGCGTGCGGTCCGCCGAAGCCCATCGGCACGCCGAAGCGCTGCGTGGTGCCCACGACGACGTCCGCGCCGAACTGCCCGGGGGGCGTCAGCAGGCAGAGCGCCAGCGGGTCGGACGCGACGACGAACAGGCCGCCGGCCGCGTGCAGCTTCGAGGCGAACGCGCCGAAGTCATGCACCGTGCCGTGCGTGCAGGGGTACTGCACCAGCGCGCCGCAGAACGTGCCGTCGGCGACGTCCACCGAATCGTGCTTGCCGATCACCAGCTCGATTCCCAGGCCGCCGGCGCGCGTCTCGACGACCGCGATCGTCTGCGGGTGGCAGTCCTGGCTCACGAAGAAGCGCTTCTTCTGCTGGCCGGACGCGGCGAACGCCAGGCTCATCGCCTCGGCCGCCGCGGTGCCCTCGTCAAGCAGGCTGGCGTTGGCCACCTGCATGCCGGTCAGCTCGCAGACCATGGTCTGGTAGTTCAGCAGCGCCTCCAGGCGGCCCTGCGCGATCTCGGCCTGGTACGGCGTGTAGGCCGTGTACCAACCGGGGTTCTCCAGGATGTTGCGCAGGATCACGGGCGGCGTGACGGTGTCGTTGTAGCCCATGCCGATGTAGCTGCGCCACACCTGGTTCTGGGCGGCCAGCGCCTGCAGCGCGGCCAGCGTCTCGGCCTCGCCGCGCACGGGGAACTTCTGCGCGTTCGTCGGATCGTCGATCGCCAGCTCGCGGCGCAGGCGGATGCCCGCGGGGATCGCGGCGTCGATCAGCTCGGCCATCGAGGCGCAGCCGAGCGTGGCCAGCATGGCCTGCTCCTCGGCCGCGGTCGGGCCCAGGTGCCGGCGTGCGAAGGTGTCCGTCGGGTCGAGCACGCCGGGGTGGGCGTGCGTGGAGGCGGGGGCGGTGGCCTTCTGGGAGGTCTGCATCGTGGTCATGGGTGGGTTGGGGCGCGGGACCGCGCCAAGCCCCGAAGTATAGGAGCCCGGCGCACCCGCCCCCAATCTTCCAAACACCGGGTTTCCCGGCGGTTCAGGCCTCTTCAACGTCCACGAACTCGGCCTCGGCGCCCGGGGGCAGCAGGCGCTGGACCTCGCCCTCGCCGGCGGCCTCGATCGAGCGCAGCTTGCCGTCCATGATCTGCGTCCGCTTGACGGTCGCCGCCAACGCGTTGCGCGACTCATCCAGGCGCTTCTCGACCTTCGCCAGGTCGTCGCCGAACATCTGGAACTGCTTGCGCACCACCGACAGCAGCTTGCCGATCTCGGCGCTCTGCTTCTGCACGGCCAACGTGCGGAAGCCCATCTTCAGCGCGTTCAGGTACGCGGCCAGCGTCGTCGGGCTGCACAGCGTGACACGGCAGTCCTGCTGCAGGCGCTCGATGAAGCCGGGCTCGCGCACCACCTCGGCGAAGAGGCTCTCGAGCGGCAGGTACAGGATCGCGAACTCCGTCGTGCGCGGCGGCGAGACGTACTTGCCCTGGATGTCGCGTGCGAAGCCCAGCACCGCGGCCAGCAGCTGCTTGCGCTCGGTCTCGGCGCCGGAGAGGTCGCCGCGCTCGAGGCACGCGAGCAGGCGCTCGTAGCTCTCCTTGGGGAACTTCGCGTCGATCGGCAGGTAGACGGGATCGTCGTTGCCGGCCTCGTCCTTGTTCGGCAGCTTGATCGCGAATTCGACGGTCTCGTTGCTGCGCGGCTTCGGGCGGAAGTTCAGCTCGAACTGCCCGGGGTGCAGGAACTCCTCGAGCAGGCCCTGCAGCATCACCTCGCCGAAGACGCCGCGGGTCTTGACGCCTTCCAGCGTCTTGCGCAGGTCGCTCACGCCGGTCGCCAGGCTCTGCACCTGGCCCAGCTGCTGGTGCACCTGCTCCAGCTGCTTGCTGACGGTCTCGAACGCCTGGCCGATGCGCGTCTGCAGCGTCTCGTTCAGCTGCTTGTCGACGACGCCGCGCATCTCGTCCAGCTTCTTCTGGTTCTCGTCGCGCAGCGTGGTCAGCTGCAGCTGCGTCGTCTCGCGGACCTTGTCGAGTGACTGCTGCATCGCCTCGCGCGACTTCTCAAGCGCGGCGGACGTGGCCTCGCGCGCGCGGTCGAGCGCCTGCTGCGTGGACTCGCGGGACTCGGCCAGCTTCTGCTCGGTCAGCGTGCGCATGGCGTCGAGCCGCGCGATCGTTGCCTGCTGGTTCGTGCCGAGCTTCGCGTCCAGTTCCGTGCGCAGTTCCTGCGAGGCGCGCGCCTGCTGCTCGCGCGCGGCGCTCAGCTGCGATTCCAGCGTCTCGCGCGTGGTGCGCTCGCCGCGCGCGATCGATTCGCCCAGCCGCAGCTCGAACTGCTGCACCGCCTTGCGCGTCGCCTCGGCCTCGGCGGCGTGCGCGGCCGCGAGTGCTTCCGCCGTGGCGGCTGCACCCGCGCCGGCCCCCGCGTCGCCCGAGCGGCGCAGAAGCAGGAACACGAGGATCGCGATGCCGACGGCGGCGTTGACGATGAGGAGGGCGGTTTCCATGGACATGGGCATTGTCGCCCACGCGGGCGAAGGATTTGCTTCACCGCAACGGATTTCCCCACATGTCCACCGGCGGCAGCGGGCGGATCGGCGCGGGGCCCGAGGCGAACGAGGGGCTGCGCGCGGCGGACGAGGCGGGCGCGCGGGCGGCGGAGGGGATGGCAATTGCGAAGGCGATCGGTTCCATGCCCGAAGCATCGTCCGCGCCCGTGCAGCAGTTGCTTCACCCCCCGTCGCCATCATTCCGCTTCATGGTCGCGCCCCGTGCCCATCGCCCGAAGCGGCGACGGCCGCGGGACCTCCCCGGTGAACCCAGGGCAGGCACGGCGCGGCCTGGCGCTTCCGGGGCGCCCCTCCCGCCGGTGCGGACGCGGCACACGCCCCTCGCGTGCCCGGCCCATCGTGCGGGAGCGCCCGGGAGGCACGGACGCCTCCCGCGGGAGCGCTCGTACGATGCGCGCGTGGCGAAGAAGAACACGAAGAAGGCACCGGCGGCGGACGCATCCACGGCACGCGGCGCGCGCAAGCAGACCGCGCGCGCGACGGGCGACGAGATGTGGGAACGCATCGAGCGCATCGTGGAGATGGCGTCGGGCAACGGCTACCCGACGCGCGAGCAGCTCGCCGAGGAGTTCGCGATCAGCGAACGCGCGCTCGCCAACATCATCCGCACCATGAAGGAGCGCTGGAAGATCGACATCCGCTCCGAGGTCGGCCCCGACGGCCGCCAGGGCTACAAGGTCCACGACGCGAACTTCCTGCGCACGAAGATGACGCGCCCTGAGGCGATCGCGTCCGTGCTGCTGACCGAGGCCGTGCTCGGCACGCCGCTCATCGGCGACCGCAAGGCCGCGCAGAGCGGCAAGGACAAGCTGGAGGGCGCGATCGACGCCGACGTGCTGCAGCAGCTGGAACGACTGAAGAAGCGCTTCGCCGTGCGGCTGCTGCAGGAAGCCAAGAAGCCGGGCGAGGGCTTCTTCAGCCGCGTGCTGGACGGCATCGCCGAGAACCGCGTGCTGCTGGTCTCCTACGAGAAGCCCGCCGAGGCCGCGAAGCGCCGCCGCGACGACGCCGCCGCGGGCGCGGGCGCCGCCGCGCGCGCGCAGCGGATCGAGACGCTCGAGATCGAGCCGTGGGGCATCTTCTTCGCCAAGCGCAGCTGGTACCTGGTGGCGCGCAAGCGCAGCACCGGCGACCTGCGCCAGTACAAGCTGGCGCGCTTCCGCCGCATGGACCTGACCGACCGCACGTTCGAGGTCGAGCGCGGCTGGACCGTCGAGAAGTACGCCGCCGACATGTGGGAGTCGATGAAGGACGGCGCCGGCCGCCGCCACACGGTGCGCATCGAGGTCGCCGAGGCGATGGCCGAGGTCGTCAGCGAGACCCAGTGGCACCCCTCGCAGGTGATCGAGCGCCGGCGCGACGGTTCGATGGTGCTGACCGCGACCATCAGCGGCCTGGACGAGGTCCGCAGCTGGGTGCTGGGTATGGGCGCGGGCGCGCGCGTGCTGGAGCCCAAGGAGCTGCGCGAACAGGTGGACGCCGAGATCCGCAAGATGGCGGCGCGGCTGGGGGCATGACCGCCCGCCCCGCCGCCATGCACCGCGGGCGCGTGCCACGAAATAAGGCCTGATTCCGCGGCCAACGCCGCGCGCACCCCTACCCTGCCCCGCTCGCCCGCGGACGCAAGGCCGGGCGGCGGCCGCACGGCCGTGGAGGGACCGCACGCATGTCCGAACAACCCGAACGCATCGGTGCACGCGCGCCCGCGCGCGTGCCGGGCGATCCCTCGCGCCTGCTGGACGTCGCCGCGCTCCGCCAGTTCGTCGGCGCGCCGCACGCCGTCGCGATCCTCGAGGGCGCCGTGGAGCGGGCGATCGCGGCGGGGCGGGTGCTGGAGCACACGCTCATCGTCGGCCCGGATGATTCAGGCAAGCAAGTGCTCGCGCGGGCACTTGCGCGCGACGCCCTGCAGCGTCCGGTCGAGGTCGACGGTTTCTGGGTCCGCGACGCGAAGCACATGCGCCGCATCCTGCGCGCGCTCGACGATCGCGACGCACTGCTCCTTCGCCACGCCGACGAGCTCAGGCCCGCCGCCTTCCGGATGCTGCTTTCGCGCCTGGGCATGCAACGGCTGCCGCGTGACGCCGACCGCGGCGCACCCGTGGCCGCGTGCACGCTGATCGCCACCATTACCCCCGCGCCGCGCATGCCGAAGCGGCTGCATGCGCTGCGGCGGCTGTGCGCGCTCGAAGTCGGCCTCCCGCACCCGTGCGATGCCGCGCGCACCGCAGCCGCGCTCCGGGCCGCCCACGCACTCGGGTGCCCGGCCACGGAAGCCACGCGCAACGCGGTGCACGCCCGCATCACCGGCCATCCCTCCGCGGCCCCGATTCCCTGCATGCCCTGCTGGTTGCCCGGGAACCCAGCAGAACCCGTGGAAATCGCCCGTTCCGTCGCGAATGGCGGTTGCTAAACCTCTCTTGGTGGATATAGGTATGGATGATGCTCCACGCACGCTCCGACGGAGCATGGATCGTCGCGATCCTGGGCACCCTCACGTCCGCCGATTTCCATGATGGCCCGCTCGAGGACCGCCATGCCAGCCATGAAGACCCGCACGCTCATGTGTCCCCGCTGCTGCAAGCCCGGTCCCGCCACGTTCGCGGAGCACGACGAGCGGCACGAATTCGGCGGCGTGGCGTTCACCGCGCACATCACTTCGTACACATGCAACGCATGCGGCGAGGAACTGGCCGACCCGGCGGTGCCCGAGATGATGACGCCGATCTGGGACGCCTACCGCGCTGCCGCCGGCACGCTCGCACCCGCGGATGTCAAGGCGATCCGGGAGCGCGCCGGACTCAGCCAAGCCGCCTTCGCCACCCTTCTCGGAATGAGCCCGGCAACGATGAACCTCATCGAGAAGGGCTCGCCGATCAAGGTGAAGGAGGACAACCTGCTGCGGCTGTGCGCGCTGCCTGGTGCCGTCCGGATGCTGCTGCGGATCCGTGGAAACCGGCTCCGTCCGCGTCAGCGCCCCAAGCCGCCGGACCGCGGGTCCAGTTGACGGTCACGCCAACCACTCCCGCATCACCCGCCCGTGCACGTCGGTCAGGCGCATGTCGCGCCCGCCCCAGCGCGCCGTGAGCAGGCGGTGGTCGAAGCCCAGGCAGTGCAGGATGGTGGCGTGCAGGTCGTGGATCTCCACGGGCCGGTCGACCACCTTGTAGCCGAAGTCGTCGGTCGCGCCGTACGTCATGCCGCCCTTGATGCCGCCGCCGGCCAGCCACATGGTGAAGCCGTACGGGTTGTGGTCGCGGCCGTTGGTGCCCTGCGCGAACGGCGTGCGGCCGAATTCGCCGCCCCACACCACCAGCGTGCTGTCCAGCAGCCCGCGCTGCTTCAGGTCGGTCAGCAGCGCGGCGATCGGCTGGTCCACGGCGCGCGCGTTGTCCTCGTGGCCCTTCTTCAGGTTGTCGTGCTGGTCCCAGCGGTCGTGCCCGACGCCGGGGCAGAGCAGCTCGATGAACTGCACGCCGCGCTCCACCATGCGGCGCGCCAGCAGGCACTCGCGCGCGAACGTCCGCGTGGGCGCGTACGGCGCGTCGAAGCCGTACAGCTCGCGCACGTGCGCCGGCTCGCCCTCCACCGACATCAGCTCGGGCACGCTGGCCTGCATCTTGAACGCGAGCTCGGCGTTCTGGATCGCGGCCTCGACGCCGTCCTGGTGGTGCGACCGCTCGTTGAAGCCCTCGTCCAGCCGATGGCTCAGGTCCAGCACGCGGCGCTGGCGGTCCGCGGGCAGCGCGCCCTTCACGTTCGGCATGCCGTCGCCGCTGGGCTTGAAAAGCGAGCTCTGGTACGCCGACGGCAGGAATCCGTTGCCCAGGAGCTCGCGCCCGCCGACGGGAATCAGCCCACCGTTGATCACGATGAACCCCGGCAGGTCGTTGCGCGGGTTGCCCAGGCCGTACGTCACCCACGCGCCCATGCTGGGGCGCCCGACGATGCCCGCGCCCGTGTGCAGGAAGTAGTTCGCGTTCGTGTGCTCGTTGAACTTGCTGGTCATCGAGCGCACGACGCACAGGTCGTCCGCGCACCGCGCCACGTTCGGGAAGAGCGAGGACACCGGCAGCCCGCTCTGACCGTGCTGCGTGAACTCCCACGGGCTCTTCAGCGTGTTGCCGTTGTTGTTGAACTGCGTGCGCTCCATCGTGGCCGGGAACGGCTTGCCGTCCCACTTCGCGAGCGCGGCCTTCGGGTCGAACGTGTCCAGCTGCGAAGGACCGCCGTCCATGTAGAGGAAGATCACGCTGCGCGCCGTGGGCGCGAAGTGCGGACCGGAGCCCGGGACGAACGCGCCGCCCGCGGCCGCGCCTGACGCGCCCGCCGCACCGGCGCCCGTACCCGCATCCACGCCCCCCGCCGCGCGCGCGATGCTCGCGAACATCCCCGCGAACGCCATCGCACCGAAGCCGCACGCACAGCCGCGCAGCATGTCGCGCCGCGTCAGGGGGCCGGGTTCGTAGCGTCCGCAGTGGGCCATGTGCAGCGCGCCTCAGCGCAGGTAGCGGAACTCCGTGGACAGGAAGATCGCGTGGGCCAGGTCGCTCCACGCCTCGGCGGACGGGTTCGGCGCGTCGCCCAGGAACGCGAGGGCGGCGTTCACCTCGTCCGCGCCCGCAGGCCGCGCGTAGGCGCGCCCGAACATCCCACGCACGCGCTCGTCGACCGGCCGCTTCACATCGGCGAACGTGATGCGCCCCCACCGCTCGGCCTGGCCGCGCACGAACGGGTCGTTCATCATCGCCAGCGCCTGCGCCGGCACGTTCGAGACGCTGCGCGTGCCCACCGTCGTGGTCGGCACCGGCTGGTCGAACACCTGCAGGAACGGCGGCAGGAAGTTGCGGCGGACCTCCAGGTAGACGCTGCGCCGGCGCGCGCCGTCCAGCGGGCCGCTCTTGCCGGGCCGGCCGCGGCCCTGCATCGCGTCGGTCAGGTGCACGGACACGCTGGGCCCGCCCATCGCCAGGTCCAGCGAGTCCGCCGTCGCGATGATCGCGTCGCGCAGCGCCTCGCCGTCCAGCCGGCGCATCGGCCGCGCGCTGCTGCGGTAGACGGGGCTCAGCGCGATCTCGCGCACCAGGCGCTTGATCGATCCGTGCGCGCGCAGGCGCATCGCCAGCCAGTCCAGCGTGGCCACGTCGGTGGGCGCCTGTCCCAGCACGCCGAAGTCGTCGGTGCTGGCCACGATGCCGCGGCCCATCATGTGGTGCCACACGCGGTTCGCGGCCACGCGCCAGGTCAGCGGGTTGTTCGGGCTGACGATCTCCTCGGCCAGCGCCAGGCGGCCGCTGCCGGCGGGGGTGGCGTTGGTGGGCGTGTCGGTGCTGGTCGGCGCCACATTCACCGTTCGAAGCCCCGCGATCATCCCGCGCGGCACCATGTCGCGCGCATTCGCCGGCACGCCGCGTGCGTACAGCGGGCTGTCCATGCCGGTGCCGTCCTCCATCGCCAGCACGCGACGCGGTGCGGGGATGTCGGGCGTGGCGCCGGGCTTCGGCGCGTCCGTGGCCGCGGGCGCAGGCGCCGTCACAGGCGCAGGCGCGCAATCGGCCTCCGCCACGTCGCCCAGCGCCACCCAGTCGATCGCGATGAACCCGTCGCCGTCGTCGATCGCCTCCAGGTGCGCCAGCTCGCCGGTGTAGCGGCGCGCGTCGAACGCCTGCGTGCGCCACTCGTCGCGATGGTCGACGTCGCGGATGAAGCCCTCGAACAGCAGGTCGTTGCGGTCGTTCAGCCAGTAGCCGTCGATGACCAGCCGCAGCTTCGCGCCGGTGCCGCGGCAGCGCACGCGGATCGGGCCCGCGGGCACGGTGAACGTCGGCGAACGCAGCGTGCCCTGCAGCTTCATCGCCAGCGCGCCACTGTCGGCGCTGCCGGCGGGTTCCTCGCCGAACGCCCAGCCGCTCGCGGTCCAGCCTTCCAGCGTGCCGCGATCGAAGGTCCACGTCGCGCCCGCGGGGGCGGGCGGCACAACGGCCTTCGCGTGCGCATCGTCCCGGCGCGCCGCGCGCAGCGACTTCACGGCGCTGCCGATCACGCCGCCCGGGTCCTGGTACGCGTACGCGCGCCGCGAGCTCTTCACGACGCCGAACAGCGCGTAGTAGTCGCGCTGGCTCACGTCGTCGAACTTGTGGTCGTGGCATCGCGCGCAGCTCGCGGTGGTGCCCAGGAAGGCCTTGGTCGCCACGTCAATCTGGTTGTCCACGCGCTCGGCCTGGTCCAGCCGCACGTCGACCGGCGCGTGCGTGCCCTGCGACATCCACCACCAGCCCGTGGCCAGCTGCGATTCGCTGGTGCCGTCCTCGGGGTTCCGCCGCGGCGCCGCCAGCAGGTCGCCCGCGATCTGCTCGCGCACGAAGTCCGCGTACGGCAGGTCCGCGTTCAGCGCGCGGATCGCCCAGTCGCGGTAGCGCCAGGCCTCGTCGATGGGGTAATCGAACTCGTGCCCGTGCGTCTCGGCGTAGCGCACCACGTCCAGCCAGTGGCGGCCCCAGCGCTCGCCGAAGCGCGGCGAGGCGAGCAGTGCGTCCACCACGGCTGCGCGCGCTGCGTCGGCCGCGGGCGCGTCGGTTGCCGCGTGCATCGCCGCCGCGAACGCCGCGCACTCCGCCGGCGTCGGCGGCAGTCCCGTGATGTCGAACGTCACGCGCCGCAGCCACGCGGCGTCGTCCACCATGCCGGGCAGGTGGACGTCGCGCAGCGGAGACGCGACGTTCGCGCCCGGCGCGTCGGCGCCGGCCACCGCGCGCGCGCGTTCGCTGTCCACGGGCGGCAGCGGCTGCCACGACCAGTGCTTCGCGTATTCGGCACCCGACGCGATCCACGCGCGCAGCACGCCCACCTCGTCGGCCGTCAGCGCCGCGTGACCATCGACCGGCGGCATGCGCTCGTCCGCGTCCGCGCTCGTCACGCGCGCGATCAGCTCGCTCTCCTCCGGCTTGCCCGGCACGATCGCCGCGTCGCCCGACTCCAGCACCGCCACCGCACCGGCGCGCTTGTCCAGCCGCAGCCCCGCCTTGCGCGAGTCGGCGTCCGGCCCGTGGCACTTGAAGCAGCGCGCCGCCAGCAGCGGGGCGACGTCGCGGGTGAAGTCGACAGCGGCCGGAGTGGCAATTGCCGTGACCGGAAGTGCGCAGACGAGTGCGAGTGCAGCAGGGATGGGCACCGTCCTCAGATAATGAACGCGACGCACCCGGTTGCGAGTCGCAAGGCGAGCAAACCATAGTTATTTGTCCAAATCTCCTCCACGCGGGATCGCACCGGCGTCCCCGACTGCTCGCCGCGACATGGCCCCGCTGCTCGAATCGGTGCAGGTCGGCCTCCGGCCGCGCAGACTTGGGCCGGGCCGCTCCGAACATTGATCGAGGACCTTCGATCATCCTTGAACCGCTGCGTCGAGATGTGATCAGTACGATTTCCATCCATGTCCGAACATCACATGTCCCGTCACGAACGCGCATTGGCGAATCTTGAAACCGCAATCGCAGCCGACCCGAGGGAGTGTCCGTTCGGCATGTACGTCGGCGATGACGACGACTTCGGTCCGGCCGCATTCCATTGGTACTCGTCGGCCGATGCACTCTTCACGGCGATCGCCGAGGATCTCCCGTACATCATGGGCGAGGATGATGATGACGACGTCGCCGCCGGGGTACGGGTCGCGCTCACGAAATTCGATGCACCGCATCGATTCGGGTCCGCATGCCGTCAAGCGCTTCAGAGCTCGCTTCGCGGCGTCCAGCGCTTTCACTGGCATGGGGAATTCGTCCAGCTCTGCAAGGGCGACATCGACTTTGCGAAAGGTGTCCGCGCGAACTTTCGTGAGGTCCTCGACGAGGAAGCGGTACCACCGAACGCCGACGCACCCGTATGCGAAGACGAACTCGATGACTTCATCGGTTTCCTCCAGGACTTCGGCCTCTGAGCGAAGCACGCCGGGCATCCTGGTCTGAAAGCACTGTGGCTTGTTGTGTGCCGTACATATGATTCCGGCATGTCGCTGAACTCTGCAACCGCGGGCCAGCCTGCTCGCCGCGTCACGGTCGAGTGCGCAGTTGATGTCCTCGTCGAGGACGAAACGGACCTGTTGCGTGGCGCTGGAAGCGTCGAAATCGGCTTCGACCTGCCCGGATCGATGCCGGAACTGCTCCATTTCCTTCGATGGGACGAGTGGGTGATCGACGATGCGGGCCTCGACTGGCAGGTCGACACCGTCTTGCCAGACGACGTCTCCGAGTGGGAGGACGACGGGCTGACTGTGGTTGGCGAATTGACCACCGGGGTTGGGTCCGGCCAGAGACTGCGACAGCTGCATGGAGGTGCGATCGAGACCGTGACCATCACCGAGGGGCGCCGTCGTGTGGAACTTGTCCCTTCGGTCGACGCGATAGTCGAGTGGATCGAAAGAGAGTACGGACCTCTGCGACCTCCTGAAGCGGCGCGCGCCTGGGTGTCGCCACCTTCGCAACGCAAAGATCTCTTCGTCGATCGGGCGGACCCAGACCCTTCCGTTGTGACGAATGCCGCGTGGCGTGCCCAGATCCGTGCGACGGGGCTTCCCTGGCGAATCAAGCACGGCCCGAGTGGCATGGAAATGGTGCTGGTGCCGCCCGCGCGGACCTACGCAGGTCCACCGAACCGAGATTGGAAGCCTTCCGACGGACCACGGGGCCGGATGGCCGATGTGCGGTCGCCCTTCTACATCGCGGTCGCTCCGTTCACGTTCTTCAACTGGCACAACCTGTACGGCAAGCCCTTGCGCACGGACATTCCACGGCACACCATCGTGAATGGCCTGACCGGATCCGCGGTATC
>JBEIFT010000045.1:0-13611 GCA_040382255.1 Phycisphaeraceae bacterium | reverse complement strand
CGGGGCGTGGGGCCGCCGCAGCCGGTGCCGTGCGCCGGCTCGTGACGGTCGTTGCGGTCGGCACGGCCGCCGCAGGCGTGCGCGTGGCAGCCATCGCGGACCGCGCGGCAGCGGTGGCCGTCGGCGCGGGCGCCGCCCCACGCTCGAATGCGAACGTGCCGCCCCCGGCAGGCGTGACCTGCTCCTCCAGCCCGAAGACGCCTGCCGGCTCGGCGTGGCCCAGGAACAGCAGGCCGTCCGGGGCCAGCAGCTGGATCAGGCGTGCACCGATCGCGCGCCGCGCGTCGGCCGAGAGGTAGATCGCCAGGTTGCGGCACCAGATGCCGTCGAAACCGGCCGCAGGGAAGGGCGCCAGCGCTTCGGGCGCGATGCCCTCCTCGAAGCGGATCCTCTCCAGCACCTCGGGCGCCACCGAGACGCCCGACGCGTCGGTGCGCAGCCACGGCGCGGCCCAGGCCGGCGGCGCATCGCGCAGTGCCATCCTGCTCCAGCGCCCGGTGCGCGCAACGGCGAGGGCCGAAGGGTTTGGGTCGATCGCCGTCACCGTGATCGATTCGGGCGCCACGCCCGCCGAGAGCGCCGCCATCACGATGCACGCCGGCTCGGCGCCGGTGGCGCACGCCACGGAGAGCGCGCGGAACGGCCGGTCGCGGCGCGCGGCCAGCCGGGTGCGCAGCAGCTCGTACGACGCGGGGTAGCGGAAGAGCCACGTCTCGGGCACGGTGACCAGTTCGCGCAGGCGCGACCGCTCCTCGGGGCTGCGCTCGACCAGCGCGGCGTAGTCGTCAAGCGTGCCGCACCGGCTTGCCCGGGCGCGCTCGTCGATGATCGTGCGGATCGCGCCCGGCGCCGCCAGGCCCGCGTCGATCCGGGCGTGCGCCCGCAGCGCCTCCGAGATCCGTTCGAGCGGCGGGGCGTTCATGCCGTGCCCCCGGCCAGTTCTCCGCCGGCGGGCGCGGCCAGCTGCGGGTTGGCAGCCGCCAGCGCCAGGGGGTCCAGCACCTGCACGGCCTCGCCGCCGTGCTGCAGCACCGCGCCGAGCCACGGCACGACGCCTGCGCCCGACCGCCATCCGCCTTCCTGCTCGAGCGACACGGCGTCCAGCACCCGGTCGACCGCCAGCGCGAACCGCGCCCGCGCGCCGCCCTGGCCGATCCCGGTGTCCACCAGCAGCACGCGCGCGCCAAGGGTGCGCTGCACCGGGGCGGTGCCCGAGAGGAGCATCGCCGCGTCGACCATCGGCACCAGTTCGCCGTGCACGTCGATCACGCCGGCGAGCCAGGGCGGCGTGCCCGGCACGGGCCGCGCGCGCACGAGCGGATGCACGGCCTGGATCCACGACGCGTCGAGCGCGTAGCTGGAGCCTGCGGCGGTGAACACGAAGGTGCGCATGTGTCGGGGTCCGTGGTGGGTCAGGTGCGCAGGTGGAACGCCGCGATCGCGGTGCGGAGCGTGCCGATCGCCTTCTGCAGGTCCTCGGCGGCGCGGCCGAACTCGCGGACGGCGTCGGCCGAGCCCTTCGCGCCGGAGCTCAGGCTGCCCATCGCGTCGGAGATCTGCGCGGCACCGGCGGCCTGGCTCTGCATGCCCTGGCGGACGGTGCCGAAACTGCGCGTGCTCTCGTCGACGCGGCCGATGATCTCGGACATGCTGCGGCCGATGCCGCGCACGTCGCCGACGTTGCGCCGCACCTGGTCGCTGAAGCGGTCCATCTCCATCACGCCGCTCGAGACGGCGCCCTGCATCTCCTTCACCATGCGTTCGATGTCCAGCGTGGCCTGCGCGGTCTGGTCGGCCAGGCGCCGGATCTCGCGCGCCACGACCAGGAACCCGCGGCCGTACTCGCCGGCCTTCTCGGCCTCGATGGCGGCGTTCACCGAGAGCAGGTTCGTCTGCTCGGCGACCTTCGTGATCGTGGTCACCACGCCGCCGATGTTCACGGCCTTCTCGTTGATCGCCGCCAGGCGGTCGGCGACGCCGCCGGTCGCCTGGTCCAGCGACTGCATCGCCACCTCCATGACCTCCAGCTGCGACCGACCGTCCTGGGCAAGCCGCGCCGTGGCGGTGGCGACCTCGTCGACATGCTCCATCTCGCGCGCCAGCTCCTGGCCGGTCGTGGTGATCTCGCGCACGGCCGCAGCGATCTGCGTGCTGCTGGCGCCGAAGGTCGCGACGACCTCCTCCTGCTGCCGCGCGGTGCTCGAGAGCTCGGTGGCCGTCGTCGTCAGCTGCACGCTGGCGCCGCGCACCTGCCCGACCAGCAGGTTCAGGTCGGCGGTCATCGAGTCCAGCGCGCGAAGCAGGTCGCCGGTCTCGTCCGGGGTGACGGTGTTGCTCGCCTCGCGGGTCAGGTCGCCGGCCGCCACCTGCTGCGCGGCCTTCGCGGCCTCGTCGACGCGGCGCACCAGCTGGCGCGTCGGCATCGCGATCAGGCCGACGATCAGCCCCAGGCCGATCACGGCGATGCCGGCGGTGGTGGCAGTGTCCTTGATGATGGGATCCGTCACCTGCGACCGCGGCACGCTCATCACCAGCGTCCAGTCGCCGGTGGGGACGTGCGAGATCGCGAAGAACGCGTGGCCACCGGTCGCGTTGTCCTCGGCCTCGATCACGTAGTCGCGCTGCGCGTCGTTGCGCGCCAGGATGTCGCGGAACAGCGCCGCGTGCGGGGTGTCCTCGATGCGCTTGGTCTTCCACTGCTCGGGATCGAGCGTGTACTCCCGGTGCGAACCCTCGGTCGCCACCACGACGTGGCCGCGCGACGTCAGCAGGAAGACGTCCACGCCCTGGGCGTCGGCGCGCGACGAGACCTCGCGCTGCAGCGTGCTCAGTGCCCGGTCGGCCGTGCACACGCCCTTGAACTGCCCGTCGATGATGATGGGCCACGTCGTCTCCACCATCAGCTGGCCCTCGTAGTCGTAGGGCTCGGTGATCAGCTTCCCGATGACCTTGCGCTTCGTCCAGTTGTCGCGCGGACCGACGTACCACAGGCTCTCGTCCATGCCGGACGTCGGCTTGAACCCGATCTGGTCTCCCTTGGTCCAGTCGCGGAACCAGTAGGGGACGAAGCGGCCGGAGTCGGTGACGCCGCCCGCGGGCAGCTTCGTCACGTCCTTGCCGTCGGCGTTCACCTCGTACGCGATGCAGGTGCCGGTGATCTCGGGCGATGCTTCGAGGATCTGCCGCGACACCGACGTGGACTCGGCACGCTTGCCGAACATCCCGCCCGCCTGGCTGGCGGCCAGCATCTTGGCCACCTCGACGGCACGGCCGTTGGC
The DNA here is from genome assembly GCA_040382255.1 of Phycisphaeraceae bacterium. Taxonomy (GTDB): domain Bacteria; phylum Planctomycetota; class Phycisphaerae; order Phycisphaerales; family SM1A02; genus UBA966. The sequence goes on along the minus strand of JBEIFT010000045.1, from coordinate 10,333 downwards.
GGCCTCGACCCAGGTGGCCAGCCCCTCGGCCTCGAGCTTCAGTTCGTCGCGCGAGTGCTCGAGCAGCAAGTCGTACTTCCGGTACGCGTTCATCACCACGATGCCGGCGACCACCAGCACGGCGGGCGCGATGCCCATCAGCGTCATGCGGCCGAGGAGGCTCTGGGTGAACCGACGCGGGTTGCCCGAAGTGTGCATCCGGGGAGGATACGCGCGCGCTCAGTCGCCTTGGTGGGCGTCGCGCACGGCGCGGATCTCATCCATCCGGGAGAGCAGGATGTCGACCAGTTCGGGGTCGAAATGGCGGCCGCTCTCCGACCGGACGTGCTCCAGGACCGACGCCTCGCCCCAGGCCTCCTTGTACGACCGGCGGCTGCTCAGCGCGTCGAAGACGTCCGCGACCCCGACGATCCGCGCGAAGAGCGGGATGTCCTCGCCGCGCTTGCCGCCGACGCGGGGCAGGCCCGAGACCGGGTCGATGATCGGCCGGCCGTCCAGGTCCACGTAGCCGGGATAGCCCGTGCCGTCCCATCGCTCGTGGTGGTTCAGCACCACGTCTCGCGCGGTCTCGTCGAACTGCGTCGGGCTGTCGGCGAACAGCCGGGCGCCGATCACCGTGTGCGCCTGCATCTGGCGCAGCTCGTCGGGGTCCAGGCGGCCGGGCTTCTTCAGGATCGTGTCGCTGATCCCGATCTTGCCGACGTCGTGCAGCTTGGCGGCGATGCGCAGGCGGTCGCGCTGGCGCTCGAAGCCGGGGCCCTCGAAGCCGCGGCGGCGCGCCCACTCGTCGAAGATCACCAGCGAGTAGCCGGCCACGCGCTCGATGTGCGGGCCGGTCTCGGCCGGGTCGCGGACCTCGGCCATGCGGATCATGCGCAGGATGACGCTCTCGGTCAGCTGCGCGCGCTCGATGACCACGGTGGCCATCGAGGCGAAGTGCTCGACCAGCCGCTCGTCGTCGCGCGTGAAGCGCGGGCGCGGCTGGCCGTCGGGCGCCTTGGCGTTCAGGAGCTGCAGCACGCCCAGCACCATGTCGTTGGCGTTCCGCAGCGGCATCGCGATCACGCTGCGCGTGCGGTAGCCGGTGACGGCGTCGTAGCTGCGGTCGAAGCCGTAGGGGAGCGCGGGGTCGATCGTGTAGGCGTCCTCGACGTTGACCAGCTCGCCGCTCATCGCGCACCAGCCGGCGATGCTGCGGGCGCTCACCGGCACCACCAGGCTCGAGAAGCGGGTGCTCGAGTGACGGCCCGGCGCCTCCAGCGTGTCGTTCTGGCTGAAGGCGAAGCGCAGCGCGTCGCCCTCGCGGACGTAGATGGTGCCGGCATCCGCGTTGGCCAGGCCGCGGGCCTCGGACAGGATGCGCTCCATCAGCAGGTGGAAGTCGTGGATGCGGCTCAGCTCGACGCCCAGCCGGGTCACGCCCTCCAGGCGGGCGCGCCACGCGGCGGCATCGGGTGCGCCCGGTCCGGAGGCCGTTCCGGACGCGCGGCGCGCCTCCTCGGACTCGCGCACGGCGTCTCGCAGCTGGCGCTGCAGGCGGCCGATCGCCGCCACGGCCTCGTTGCGCTCCAGGCGGACGTTGAACGCCTCGGAGAGCTGCTTCAGGCGGCCGCGCAGCTCGATCGGGTCGGGCAGCTTCTCGACGAAGTCGGCCGCGCCCGCGTCGAACACCGCGGCGCGCAGCTGCGCCTCCTCGGGGCCGCCCAGGACGATCACCGGCAGCGCGGCCGTCTCCGGGCGCTTGCGCAGCCGGCGCAGGAGCTCCAGCGCGGGCGTCCGCCCGGGCAGCTCCAGGTCCAGCAGCACGACCGTCGGGTGGACCTCCAGCGCCTCGATCTCGGCGTCGCCCACCGTCCCCGTCACGTGCAGCGCGATGTTGCGGTCCGGAGCCACCATCGATCGGACGCGCTGGACCAGCGGCTCGTCGGCCGAGACCAGCAGCGCCACCGCCTCGGCGGGCGGCAGGACCGATGATGATCGTTCGGGGGAATCCATCGTCGCGTGCTGCCGAGGCTACCCGCTGCGGTCAGGGCTGCACCGACTCAAGTCGCACGAATCCCTCGATCGCCTCGTACTCGGCCAGGCCCAGCGCGTCGAAGGTCTGCGCGGTGCCGCGGTTGCGGTCCTCGGCGCGCTGCCAGAACTCGCGCGTGTCGCTGGGCCCGGGGAACACCGGGGTGTCCTTCTGGCTCTCGTGCTTGAAGATCGCGAAGCGCTTGCGGATGACCTCGTCGGGCGAGAGCGGCACGGCCATCTCGACGTCCTGCGGCTCCCATTCCTGCCATGCGCCGCGGTACAGCCACACCGTGCAGCGGTCCAGCCATTCGCGCTGCGCCGGGTCGGCACGCAGTTCCTCCAGCGCGCGGATGATCACGGCCAGGCACGTGCGGTGCGTGCCGTGCGGGTCGGAGAGGTCGCCCGCGGCATACACCTGGTGCGGGCGCACGGTGCGCAGCAGGTCGCACGTGATGCGGATGTCGTCGGGGCCGATCGGCTTCTTCTTGACGCGGCCCGTCTCGTAGAAGGGCAGGTCCAGGAAGTGGACGTGCTCGGGACGCACGCCGCTGTGCCGCGCACCGGCGCGGGCCTCGGTGCGGCGGATCAGCGCCTTCACGCGCTGCAGCTCCATGGTGTCCACCTCGCCGGGGCGCTTCGTCGCCAGGAAGCGGCCGATGTTCGCCTCCAGCCGGTCGGCGAACTCCTTGCCGAGCTGCGGGAACGCGCCGGCGAACTCGCGCACGAAGTCCAGGTGGCGCATCGCGCTCTCGTCCCAGACGGCGATGTTGCCGGACGTCTGGTACGCGACGTGCACCTCGTGGCCCTGGTCGCACAGGCGGATGAAGGTGCCGCCCATCGAGATCACGTCGTCGTCCGGGTGCGGGCTGAACACCACCACGCGCTTCGGGAACGCCTCGTCCTCGGTGCCGGGCTTGCCGCCGGGCCAGCCGGTGATCGTGCGCTGCAGCGTCCGGAAGACCTCGATGTTGATGTCGTACGCCTGCCCGCGCTGCGCCAGCAGCGGCTGCAGGCCGTGCTCGTTGTAGTCCTCCTCGACCAGCTTCAGGATCGGCTTGCCCAGCGTGCGCGCCAGCCAGATCACCGCGCGCTTGGTGGTGCCGGCGTCCCAGCGCAGGCCGAAGTCCTCGATCGGTCCCAGGAGCCACGGCGTCTTGAAGCGCGTCAGCTCGGCCGCGGAGGCGGGGTCCAGAACGAAACGCGCGTTCGGGTGTTCCTGCAGGAAGCTGGCCGCGACCGACTGCGAGACCTGTCCCTCGACGGCGCGCTTGACGATCGCCGCCTTGTGCTCGCCCAGCGCCAGCAGCACCACGCGGCGGGCGTCCAGGATGGTGCCCACGCCTGCGGTGATCGCGCGGCGCGGCACGTGGCGCTCGCCGAAGAAGTCGCTCGACGCGTCCATGCGGGTCACGCGGTCCAGCGTGATCAGGCGCGTGCGGCTGTCGCGCGGCGAGCCGGGCTCGTTGAAGCCCACGTGGCCCGTGCGGCCGATGCCCAGGAGCTGCAGGTCGATGCCGCCCGCGTCGCGGATGCGCTGCTCCCAGCGCTCGCAGTACGCGCCGACGTCCTGCTGCGGCACGGTGCCGTCTGGGACGTGCACGTTCGCGGGGTCGATGTCGACGTGGTCGAAGAGGTACTCCTGCATGAAGCGCCGGTAGCTCTGCAGCTCGGCCGGTGCCATGGGCCAGTACTCGTCCAGGTTGAAGCTGACGACGGTGCGGAAGGAGAGGCCTTCCTCGCGGTGCATGCGCACCAGTTCCTCGTACACGCCCTGCGGCGTGCTGCCGGTTGCCAGGCCCAGCACCGCGGTGCGGCCCTGCTCGGCGCGTTCGCGGATCAGCGTGGCGATCTCGGCCGCGACGGCGCGGCTGGCGGCGGCGCTGGTGGCGTACACCGAGACGGGGATCCGTTCCCGGGAGCCGTGGTGGTGCGTGGCGTGCAGCGCGCTCCCGTGGGAGGGCGCGTGGGCGTCGTGGTTGCGGAGGTCGTTCATCGTCGCGTCCTTGCGTCGGGGGCAAGTGGCTCCGGTGGGACTCGAACCCACATGCCCGTTGCCGGGCCGCGGATTTTAAGTCCGCTGCGTCTGCCGGTTCCGCCACGGAGCCGTGGTCGAGTCTAGCGGCGGGCGCCGGCGCGACGTGCGTCCATCCGCGGCAGCAGCGCCTGCACCAGCCACGCGGCGAACGCGTCCTTCGGCATGCGTCCCGCGGGCCGCAGCCACTGCGCGGGCGCGCCCGCCAGCAGCACCGCGCCCTGGACGTCCGCGGCGTCCATCGTCTCCAGCGGGTTCGCGACGATCGCATCCGCGCGCTTGCGCTCCAGCTTGGCGGCGGCGGATGCTTCCAGGTCCTCGGGGCGCTCCAGCGCGAAGCCGACCACGTACTGGTCGGGGCGGGTCGCCGGCGCCAGCCCGGCCAGGATGTCCTCGGTCGACTCCAGCTCCAGCGTCCGCGCGCCCGCCTCGCGGCGCATCTTGCCTTCCAGGGCCGCGCGCGGCCGGTAGTCGGCGACGGCGGCCGCCATCACCAGCGCGTCGTGTGCCGGCCATTCGCTCCGCAGCAGGGCCAGGAGGTCCGCCGCCGTCCGGAACCGCCGGACCTGGGTCGCCGGCGTGCTGGGCGGGGGGACGCCCGGCCCGGCGGCCGCCGTCACCGTGCACCCGGCGGCGGCCAGCGCGTCGGCGATCGCCAGGCCCATCCGGCCGCTCGAGCGGTTCCCGATGAAGCGAACATCGTCGATCGGCTCGTGGGTGGGCCCGTACGCCACCAGCACGCGGAGGGGTCGGGGGTCGTGGTCGGGGGAGGGTGCCATGCGCGTGGGCGGATTCTCGGTCCCCATGATTGCGGTCCGGGGCCTGTCCGGCCATACTACGGAACCCTGCGCGCGGACACGTCCGCGAACGGGGTCGGCCGCAGTCGGCGGGAACCGTCCCTGCCCCCGCGGCCGAACCATCCCATGCGTCCGTTGCGCCCGCCCCGATCGGGGCCGCACCGGGCGTCGTCCGTTTGCCGCCCGGCCGAAGCCGGCCGGTCCGCCCCAGGAGGTTCCGTTGGCACGCAAGGTCCGTCAGAAGCTCGGCGAGATCCTCGTTGGTTGGGGAACCTGCACGAAGGAGCAGGTCGACGCGTCCGCGCTCGCGGCACGCCAGCGCGGCATGCGGCTGGGCGAGGCGCTCGTCGAGGCCAACGCCTGCAAGGACGAGGACATCGCCAAGGCGCTGGGCCACCAGTTCGGCATCGAGTTCATGAACCTCGACCGCCTGGAGGACATGAACAAGGTCGACAAGACCCGCCTGGCCGCGGACATCATCAAGAAGTACCTCGTGCTCCCGATGACCGGCCCGGGCAAGCTTCGCCTGGTCATCCACGACCCGATGGACCTGGACACGCTGGAGCTCCTGCGCTTCCGCGTGGGCGACTTCGAGCAGGGGGGCGTCGCCTCCAAGCGCCAGATCCGCGCGTTCATCGACGGCGAGAAGGCCGGCGACGGGCCGCGCAAGCAGCTGGTCACCGACTCCATCGACAAGTCGATCGACAAGAGCGTCGACAAGTCCGTCGACCGCTCCGTCGACAAGTCGATCGACGTCGACGACGAGGGACCGGTCATCAAGCTCAGCTCGCGCATCATCATCGATGCCGTCCAGAGCCGCGCGTCCGACATCCACATCGAGCCGATGGAGGAGCACATCCTCCTGCGGTACCGCATCGACGGCGTCTGCGTCATCATCGAGAAGATCCAGAAGCGCCTGCAGAACGCGCTCCTGAGCCGCTTCAAGCTGATGGCCGGCGTCAACATCGCCGAGAAGCGCGTCCCGCAGGACGGCCGCATCAAGTTCCGCGTCGACGGCGTGGACATCGACTTCCGCGTGAGCACCTGCCCGGCCTACCACGGCGAGAGCGTGGTGCTCCGAATCCTGCGCCCGGACAGCGTGCGCATCGGCCTGCTCAACCTGGGCTTCGAGCAGGACTCGCTGGACGTCTTCAACAAGATCATCCGCCGCCCCAACGGCATCTTCCTGGTGACCGGCCCCACCGGCTCCGGCAAGACGACCACGCTGTACTCGGCGCTGGACGTCCTGAACACGCCCGACCGCAAGATCATCACCGCCGAGGACCCGGTCGAATACAACTTCGCCGGCATCAACCAGGTGCAGGTGCGCGAGTCGATCGGCCTGAGCTTCCATGCGGTGCTCAAGAGCATGCTGCGCCAGGCGCCGAACATCATCCTGGTCGGCGAGATCCGCGACCGCGAGGTCGCCGACATCGCCATCCAGGCCGCGCTCACCGGCCACCTGGTGTTCAGCACGCTGCACACCAACGACGCGCCCAGCGCCATCACGCGACTGATCGACATGGGCGTCAAGCCCTTCCTGGTCGCCAGCTCCATCCAGGCCGTGCTGGCGCAGCGCCTGGGCCGCGTGCTCTGCAACCAGTGCAAGGCGATCGACGAGAACCCGGACCCCAAGTTCCTGAAGCTCTGCGACATCGCCCCCGAGGAGGCCGCCGGCAAGGTCATGAAGGCCGTCGGCTGCCCGGTCTGCAACAAGATCGGCTACAAGGGCCGCAAGGCGATCTTCGAGATGATGATCATGAACAGCGAGATCCGCGACCTGGCCTTCCAGCGTGCGGGCGTCTCGAAGATCCGTGCCGCCGCCATCCGCGGCGGCATGCGCAGCCTGCTGGCCGACGGCCGCATCAAGATCCTGAAGGGCGTCACCACGCCCGACGAGGTCGCCAAGTACGCGCAGATCGAGGGCTTCGACCCCAGCGAGGTCGCGAAGCGCTGACGCCGCCCGGCGGCCCCTGAACGAACCCAAGACCCGAGCACCCGAGAGCACCCACGATGTCAAGCGGCGAAGAAACCAACGTCGAGTCCACCAAGCAGACCCTCCAGATGGACCGCCTGCTGGACGTCGTCGTCAAGCAGGACGCGAGCGATCTCCACATCTCCGTGGGCCGCCGTCCGACCGTCCGCATGGGCGGCCGCCTGCGCGAACTGCAGACCAAGGTGCTCGACCCCGAGGACACGCTGCAGCTGATGAAGAGCGTGACCCCCGAGAAGAACCAGCAGGAGCTGCAGGAGAAGGGCGGCTCCGACTTCGGCTTCGCCTTCGGCGAGCGCGCCCGCTTCCGTGTCTCGGTGTTCAAGCAGAAGGGCGTCATCAGCATGGTGCTGCGCCAGATCCCGAACCGGCTGCTCTCCTTCGACCAGATCGGCCTGCCCGACATGGTCAAGGACCTGATCCGGCGCCCCCGCGGCCTGTTCGTCGTGACCGGCCCCACGGGCTCGGGCAAGACCACGTCGCTGGCGACGATGATCGACCACATCAACATGAACTTCGAGCGTCACATCGTGACGGTCGAGGACCCGGTCGAGTACTACCACGTCCACAAGAAGTCGGTCATCAACCAGCGCGAGGTCGGCCTGGACGTGCCGACGTTCGCCGAGGCGCTCCGCCGCGTCCTGCGCCAGGACCCCGACTGCATCCTGGTCGGCGAAATGCGCGACCTGGAGACCATCGAGTCCGCCATCCGCGCGGCCGAGACGGGCCACCTGGTGTTCGGCACCCTGCACACCACCGGCGCCGCCGGCACGATCAACCGAATCATCGACGCGTTCCCGACCAACCAGCAGGAGCAGGTCCGCGTCCAGCTCTCGACCTCGCTGCTGGCGGTGCTGAGCCAGGTGCTGCTGCCGCGGGCCGACAAGCCCGGCCGCGTGGCGGCCTACGAGTTCCTGGTCGTCACGCCCGCCATCTCGAACCTGATCCGCGAGAACAAGACCTTCCGCATCGACTCGGCCATCCAGACCGGCAAGAAGTTCGGCATGCAGCTGCTGGACGACCACCTCTGGAGCCTGTACTCGCGCGGCATGATCTCGGCCGAGGAGATGATCGACATGTGCCGCAACCCCGGCGACATGACCGAGAAGGTCCACCGCTCGGGCGGCACCGTCGGCCGCATGGAGCTCGACGCCAAGGAGGAGTGACCCGGAGGCCGAAGGGCCGTCGGCATCGCCCGTCACCGCTTTCGGTTTGCAACTGTCCGAACGATTTCCGTCCTGAAACCTCCGTCCACCCGCACCAACCCCCGCGCAGACGTCCGTATCAACCCCGTGGAGGCGCCCCCGCGCGCGCTCCCTCCCAGGCTGGAGTCCTGCATGCCCGCAGCAAGTGCCCTCACCCCCGTCCCTGTCGAAGAGCTGAAGCAGCGCCGCATCGGCCGCGTCCTCACCAAGATGGGGAAGGTGTCCCGTGAACAGGTCCAGGCCGGCCTGAACGCGCAGCAGACCACCCACAAGGGGAAGAAGCTCGGCCAGATCCTGATCGAGCAGGGGCTCATCACCGAGCAGGACCTGAACGTGGCGCTCGCCGGCCAGTTCGGCTTCGAGTTCCACGACCTGGCCGTCCTGGAGATCCCGCCCGAGGTCCTGCAGGCCATCCAGCCCACCACGGCCGCCAGCTACAAGGTCGTGCCGATCGAATACGACCCGGGCGCCAAGACCATCACGATCGCGATGAAGAGCCGGGACAACTTCCGGGCCATCGACGACCTGAAGAACCTGATGGGCTTCACCGAGGTCCGGTGCGTGGTCGCGTCGTCCGAGCAGATCGACGCCGTCATCGCCAAGCACTACCAGGGCAAGTCGGTCGAGGCCGGCAAGCGCATCCTGGCCGAGCAGGACTCCGCCGCCGTCAAGGCCGCCGCCACGCGCTCGAGCGCCAGCATCGACCTGACCACGCTCAACGAGGCGATGAGCGACAACAAGGTGGTCGAGCTGCTCAACCACCTGCTCATGCAGGCCATCGCCGACAAGGCCAGCGACATCCACTTCGAGCCGTTCGAGGACGAGTTCAAGGTCCGCTACCGCATCGACGGCGTGCTGTACGAGATGCTGCCGGTGCCCAAGCCCCTGGCCATGCCGCTGGTCAGCCGCGTGAAGGTCCTTGCGAAGCTGAACATCTCGGAGCGCCGCCTGCCGCAGGACGGCCGCGTCGAGCTGACCCTCCCGTCCGGCCCGGTCGACCTGCGCGTCGCCGTGCTGCCCACCATGTTCGGCGAGAGCGTCGTGATGCGCGTGCTGGACCGCTCCAACGTCCAGTTGGCGATCGACCGCGTCGGCATGCGCGACGACGACCTCGAGATCTTCAAGACGATGATCAACAAGCCGAACGGCATCGTGATCGTCACCGGCCCCACGGGATCGGGCAAGACGACCACGCTGTACGCGGCGCTCAACGAGCTGAACCAGCCGGACACCAAGATCCTCACGGCCGAGGACCCTGTCGAATACGACATCGACGGCCTGGTCCAGTGCCAGGTGAACCACGACCAGGAGCTCACCTTCGCGAAGCTCCTGCGCAGCTTCCTCCGCCAGGACCCCGACATCATCCTGGTGGGCGAGGTGCGCGACCTGGAGACGGCGCAGATCTCCATCCAGGCGTCGCTGACGGGCCACCTGGTGTTCACCACGCTGCACACCAACGACGCGCCTTCCAGCATCGCCCGTCTGATGGACCTGGGCGTCGAGAGCTTCCTCCTGACCGCCACGCTCGAGGCGGTCGTCGCGCAGCGCCTGGCGCGCCGCATCTGCACCAACTGCAAGGAGGAGTTCATGCCCAGCGAGGAGCAGCTGATGGAACTGGCGCTGCGCCCGCAGGACGTGGGCGGGCGCACCTTCTTCCGCGGCCGCGGCTGCGAGCGCTGCAACAAGAGCGGCTACAAGGGCCGCATGGCGCTCTTCGAGATCATGGTGATGAACGACGACCTGCGCGAGCTGATCATGGGCCAGGCCAGCACGGCGATCCTGCGGCACGAGTGCCGCAAGCGGGGCATGCGCACCCTCCGCGAGTGCGGCCTGCTTTCCATCTACGACGGCCAGACAACCATCGACGAAGTGGTCCGCGAGACCCTGAGCGAGGAGTGAACGGACCATGCCGAACTTCGCATACGAGGCAATGAACGCGTCGGGGAAGACCCAGAAGGGCACCATCGACGCCGCGACCAGCGACGAGGCCATCCGCAAGCTGCGCGAGGAGGGGCTGTACCCCACCGCGGTGCGCGAGCAGAAGGCCGGCGGCGCGACCAAGCCCAACGTGGCCGCCGACGGCGGCGCCAAGAAGAAGAAGGGCTTCACGATCTCGATCGGCGGCGTGCCGCTGAAGCGCATGACGCTGTTCACGCGCCAGCTGTCCACGCTGCAGGACGCAGGCCTGCCGCTGCTGCGCTCGCTCCAGATCCTGGAGCAGCAGCAGAAGCCCGGCAAGCTGAAGAACATCCTGGAGGGCGTCTGCGAGGACGTCGAGAGCGGCAACTCG
>JBEIFT010000044.1:0-13725 GCA_040382255.1 Phycisphaeraceae bacterium | reverse complement strand
TCGTCGTGCTGCCATTGCAGCACGACGACATGTCGGCAGGCATCCAGAGCCGAGCACGGACCGGAGGGGGCCTCATCAAGCGAGTTGTCCCCGGCGGCGCCATTGCGCCGGCGGGGAAGTGTCTGAGCGACTGAGGCCCCCGTCGGTCCGCGCGCATGGCGACCAGGTGCCTTTCGCATGGCGACCAGGTGCCTCTCGCATCGCGACCAAGTGCCTTCGCGCCTTCCAGTCGCCCCCGAAATAGGTACGGGTTATCCCGAACCCAATTTCGTCACGCGCCGCCCTGCCGCCGCTCCAGCTCGCGGATCGAGCGTTCCACCTGCGCCGCAACCGTCTTCTGGTGCGCGGGGTTGAAGGTGAAGTCGAAGCTCAGGCCGCCGTAGGTGCGCTGCGAGCTGTCGATGTGCGTGTGCACCAGCTTGGCGCTGGTGACCATCGGCACCGGGCAGCCGCCGCCGAGGTCGATCCGCACCCAGAACACGCGGTGGCGCGTCAGGATGCCGGCCTGCGAGGGCTCGACCACGATGCCGGCGCCGCCGCCGCCGATGTTGGCGAGGTACGCGGTCAGCTTCGGGCCCACGTTCGGGAGCAGCGACTCCTCGTCCGTGCTGGCGTTCGCCTGGCCGGATTCGAAGGCGGCGAAGGCGAGCTCGTTCGCGCGCTCGGCGGCCACCACGCTCTTGGGGTCCAGGAGCGGCCACATGTCGATCGGCGGCAGCGCGAGCGCGCCGACGTCGATGCGGGCGTGGCGGCGCAGGCAGCGCTCGACGTGGTCGGGCATCGCCAGGCGCAGCGCGCCGTTGCGGGCGTCGCGGAACTTGCCGGGGGCGATCGATTCGGTGACCGCGGTGCGGAACTCCCAGCGGTTCTGGCCGATGACGATGAACGCCACCAGCTTGGTGCCGACGTGCAGCGCCAGCGTGCGGCCGAAGGCGCCGGGGTTCTCGACGACCATGCCGGCGTCGTTCACCTCCAGGATGCGCAGGCGCCAGATCAGGTCGTGACCGCGCGCTTCCTCGCGCGAGACGGCCACCTCGAGCGACCCGCCCTTCTGGCAGAGTTCCTCGAGGCTGCGTCTCCATTCCGTGGTGCGCGAGCGTGCTGCGGGCATCGGTGCTTCCCTTCGCGTGCGGCGGCGGCGGCCGGACGGGCCGCGCGTCACGCCGCGCTGCGACGAGTGTAGCCGCGCGACAGTTCCGCCCGCAGGCGCGCGACCAGCGCGTCGAGCGCGGCACGTTCCCCGCGATTGAGCCGGCGCCCCCCGTAACGGACGTCGTAGAAGCGGTCGACCAGCTCCTCCCAGGTGGCGCCGGCGTCCGGGCAGCGCGCCCGCACGGCGTCCGCGTGCATGCGCGGGGTCCGCGCGCGGGGCTTGGGAACGCCGGCCGCGGCCAGCACGTCCAGGGCGTCCAGGTAGAAGCGCACGTCGCGCGCCAGCAGCGCCGCGCGAACGGTGCCCGCGCGGCCCGCGCCCAGCTCGCGCCGGACGCGCCGCGAGCGCCGCACCACGGTCACCACGGCCACCACCGCGATCACCGCGACCACCACCACCAGGCCAAGCCAGATGGCTCCGGCCGGCCCCAGCTGGAACCAGCGGTTGGCGCGCTGCACCAGTTCACCGCCCAGGTCCTTCGCGCGGTCGACGGCGCCGCGCGCGCCGCCGCCCAGGCGCTCGGCCAGCTCGGCCTGCGCGCCGCTGTCGAACGACGCGAACCGGCTGTTCCACGCGAACTCCAGCGGGTCGAGCAGCCAGCGGAAGCGGTCGAGCCACGTGCGGTTCGCGCGCTGGATCGCCAGCAGGTCGCCCATCGGCGAGGGGTCGAACGTCGTCCACTGCCACTCGCCGGTGCGCACCTCGACCCACGCGTGCGCGCTGGACTCGCGGACCACGTAGCACGCGCTGACGGGGTCGTACTCGGTGGCCATCCAGCCGGCGACGACGCGCGCCTCGACGCCCGCGGCCTGGCACATGGCGGCCAGCGCCGAGGCGAAGTACTCGCAGTGCCCCGCGCGGTAGCGCAGCAGGAACAGCGCGATCGGGTCCTGCCCGCGGATCCGGCGGAAGCCGGAGAGGTCGGTCGTGTAGCGGAAGTTCGGCCCGGAGAGCCAGCCCTCCAGCGCGCGCGCGATGCGGCGGTTGCGCTCCCAGCGCGCGTCCGGGTCGGCTCCGGCGGCCACGGGCGCGGTGTCGACGCCCAGTTCGCCCAGCACGCGCACCGCCTCGGTGCGCACCGCGGCCACGGGGAACGACGGCGTGTCCACGGGCGCCGCGGCGGGCACCACCGACTGCACCAGCCGCGGCAGCGGGAACGCCTGCATCCGCACGCTGTAGCGCTGCGGCCGGCCGACCGAACCGGCGGTGCGCTCGCGGAACGTGGCGCCCGACGGGCTGAAGAGGAACGTGCGCGAGTCGTCGCACTGGATCGCCAGCGGCAGCCACGCCGAGAACACGTGGTCGCTGGCCAGCGAGCGCATCTCGACCACCTGCGTCCAGACGTTCGTGCGCTCGGCGCGTGCCTCGGCCGAGAGCCACTGGAAGCCCTGCCCCGCGCCGGTATCCAGCGCGCGCTCGTCGCCCTGCCCCACGCGCGAGGCGATCCAGCGCGCCTCGGTCGGGCTGTAGCGGTCGAGCGCCGCGCCGCGCAGCCGCAGCGGGTTCGCCAGCTCGGCGGCCTCGCCGGCGGGGTCCAGCAGCTGCACCGTCATCGCCACGCGCGAGGAGAGCGAGATGCGGTCGCCGCCCCACAGCCACAGCTCGGCGTTGAACCCGCTCTGCCGCGCCGCCGCGCCACCGCCCCCGAAGACCGATTCGCGCGGGAACATCACGAACACACCGACGCTCATCGCCAGGCCCAGCACGACGGACACCGCCACCACGCGCCGGAAGTGGCGCCGCTGCGCCAGGCCGCCGGGCACGTCGAACGGCGGCAGCACGCGCGGGTCGATCGCGGCGGTGCGGCGGTCCGCGGCCGCGCGCTCGGCGCCGGCCAGCAGCTGGTAGAGCATGACCGCCAGGATGGCGACGCCGGCGTAGACGATCACCAGCACGCCGACCACGAAGTCCGCCGACCCGAGCGCCGACGCCACCACCAGCACGACCGTCAGCGCCAGCACCTGGCGCCAGTCGGACGCGGCCTTGCGCTCGAAGAGCTTCATCAGCAGCGTGGCAAGCACCACGCCGCCGACGATGCGCGGTGCCTCGGCGGGCGAGGGCCGCTGCAGGAACTCGAATCCGCCCCACGCCATCGCGGCCAGCACGCCCACGCGCACCGTCCACGCAGGCAACGCGCGGCCGCGCGGGCCCTCGGTGATGAAGGTCGAGAGCACCGCGGCCAGGCCGCCAAGCACCAGCGCCCAGGGCGAGCGCTCCGACGCGCTGTACGCGGCCGTGGCAAGCAGGACGAGCGCCAGCGCGGCGCGGCGGAACGCGACGGCGACGTTCATCGCGGCGCCTCCGCGGCGGGGCGGTCGGCGGCGGCAGGCGCACCGGCAGGCGCCACGCCCGCAGGCCGCGCCCGCAGGCCGGGCAGCCGCGTCGCGTCCAGGTGCACGGCGCCGGCGCCGCCCACGGACAGGTCACCCCGGTCGACGTGCACCACCAGCGTCGCGGCGCGGGCGCGGTCGGGCGGCAGCGCGGCGGCGGCCTCGCGCGGGGCGTCCAGGTCCAGCGCCGCCAGCGCGGCCAGCTCCTTCTGCACGTGCCAGTGCCCGCGCCGCATCGGCATCTCGGGCGATGGCAGCCCCAGCACGCTCAGGCGGCTCTCGTAGCCGTCGCGGTCGGCCTGCGCCAGCAGGCTGGCGGCCAGCACGATCGCGTCCTCCTCGAGTTCGCGCGGCGCCGGGCCGGCCGGGTCCACGCGCAGCGCGGCGGTCGGCCGGCGCAGGTCCAGCACCACGTGCACGCGCGGCGGTGCGTCGATGCTGCGCTCGACCACCGCCAGCTGCCCCGTGGTGGCGCTTCGCCGCCACGAGATGTGCCGCATGCTGTCGCCGGGCCGGTACTCACGGATGCCCAGGAAGTCGCTGCCGGGCCCGGGCCGCGTGCTGGACGACGCGCCCGCCGCGCCCTCCTCGCTCAGCGCGGCCAGCGCGCCCGGGCGCAGCTGCTCGATGCGCGGGAACACCAGGCACTCGGCCGGCTCGTCGCTGCGCACGCTCTTCATCACCAGCCCGAACGGGAAGACCGTCTCGGCCCGCAGCGCGCCGAAGCGGAGCGGCCCGCGGCGCTCGGGCCAGCAGACGGTCTCGGCGACGACCTTCTCCTGCGGTCCCACGTGCTGCACGAACGCGCGCGAGATGCGCATCGGCGAGAGCTCGCGGACGAACAGCGCGAACGCCGGCCACACCGACGACTCGTTCTCCAGCACGTAGCGCACGGCGATCGGCTCGCCCACGCGGCCGGTGCGCGGCGCGATCCGCGAGACGCGCACGCGCATCAGCATGAAGCCCGAGACGATCCCCGAGAGCAGCACGCCCGCGAGCATCGCCGCGAAGACCCACACCAGCAGGTTGTTCGGGCGGTTGGCCGCGGCCAGGCCCACGAGCACCACGAGCACCAGGTACAGGAGCCCGGGCAGGTGGAGGTGGTAGCGGCGGCGCAGCATGGGTCCCCGCGGCCGACGGTCAGCGCGCGCCGCTCCCGCTGCCGATGCCGGGCTCGAACTTCTTCGCCTCGTCGATCAGGCCACGCGTGGACGTCGGGTCGGCGAACGGCGTCGAGCGCCCGCGGGTGAGGCCGACCAGCAGCAGTTGCCCGTCCGGGCTGGAGGGAAGGTCGATCTGCTGCTGGACGTTCTCGTAGCCGCTGCGGCGCACGCGCAGCTCCCACTGCTCCTGCATCCAGCCGGCGCCGAACGAATCGACCGTCAGCACGAAGCGCCCGTTCTTGTCCGCGTTCGCCTGCGCCACGCGCTGCCGCGTCGGGCGCTGCGGGTCGCGGATCAGCTCGATGCTGGCGCCGGGGATGCCGCCGCGCTGCGCATCGGCGTTCAGGGTGTCGGTGACCTGCGCGCCGTTCAGGCCCTCGACGACCTTGCCCTCCAGGCGGTATGCGCAGCCGGCCAGGAGCACGGGCAGCGCGAACACGGCGAGCAGGACCGGGACGGCGGGGAGCGTGGTGCGCATGGTCAGCGTGTGCGGGCGATCGAGGTGGCGAGTCCGACGACGAACGAGACGGCGATCGCGGCCAGCAGCAGCGCGGCCACGGCGTAGAACGCGCGGCGCACGAGCCGCGCACGGCGGCTGCCCGCCAGCACGCGCGCGACCTCGGGCGGAACCTCGCCCACGTCGAGCTCGTCCCAATCAATGCTGCGGCCGACGAACTTCGCCTCGGCGATCGCCTGGCGCGCGCGCGTGACGTCCTCGGGCAGGACGCGGACCGGAACGCGGCCGCCCGAGCACAGCGGGAAGCCGTAGACCAACTCGCCGCTCGGCACGGTGACGGAACGGATGCCGACCTCCTCGAGCAGCGCGCGCACGCACTGCGCCTCGAACTCGTTGCGAGCCTCGAACGCGACCTCCAGGTCGCCGGCGTCCAGGACGTGCGGGGGCGCGTCACCGCCGGCGCCGGGTTCGGGCGCCGGCTCGTGCTCGGGCTGCGGGTGCGCGGGATCGGTCATGCCAGCCCCCGGATGCGGTCGACCGCGGCCAGGAGTTCCGGCGAGCGGTCGGGGCCGAAGCTGTCGTCGGGCAGGAAGACGCGCCAGTCGCTGACGTCGCCGCGCGGGATGCGCACGGTGTCGCCGGCGTGCATGTCCTGTCGCGTGACGGGGTCGTCGACCAACGCGGCCTCGACGGTGTCGCCGTCGAAGCGGTGCACCACGAACCACCCCTGCTCGCGGCGGTCGTGCTCGTCGGCGCCGCCCACGGGCGCCTGCACGTGGAACGCGCTGTCGGCCAGCGCGTGCACCGCGGCGTCCTGCGCGCGGCGGACGCTGGCGAACGCGGTGGCGAACGCGGGCCACGTGCGCTGCGCGCGGCGCTCGCTGGCCTCGGCCGCGTGCTCGCTTGCGTAGAGCACCACGCGGCCGGTCTCCATGCGCTCGACCAGCGCGCGCGGCCAGGTCCAGATCGGCTTGAACTTGCCTTCCTTCTCGGGCGCGCAGATCACGGCGCGCACGCCCATCAGCGAGCCGTCGCCGTCCTCGCGGGCGACCTCGCGGAAGGCGCGCGAGCCGGGCACCTCGTCCGCGACGAACTGCGCGACGCGCTCCCACGGCACCAGCGCGACGTACGCGTCGGGACCGACCTCGAGCGGCTCCTCGGGCGCCGGCGGCGCTTCCTCCAGCAGCAGGCTCGCGACGTGGTTCATCAGCACCGCCGCGGGCTGCGAGAGGTTGCCGGGAACCTCGAGCATCTCCAGCTCGGGCACGCCGCAGCGCGCCAGGCCGGTGGTGAAGAGCATCATCGGCGCGGTCTCGTCCTCGGTGGTGGTCACCGCGGTGATCGACCAGAGGTGCTCGTCGTTCGGCACGGCGTCGGAGACCAGGAACTGCTGCTCCAGCTCGGCGCGCGGGAAGCGGCGCGCGGTGGTCACGTCCAGGATGCCCGCGACGTCCGGCATCGCGCCCGCGATCATCGCCATCACGTGGAAGTACTCGGCATGCGCCTCGCCGGGCTCCAGCACGGTCTGCACGCCGATCACCCACCTGCACGCGGCCATCGCGGAGTCGGGCAGCTGGCCGGCGTCGGCCTGCACGGCGCGCTCGGTCCAGAACACGACCGGCGCCAGGATGCCGGGGATCTTGGCGACGAACGCCCAGAGCATGCCCTCGTCGGGCTCGGGCTGCGCGGCGTCGACGTCCAGCTCGCGGCCGACCCAGCCGGCGATCGCGTTGCCGACCTCCTCGCGGGTGGGCGGCTCGGGGTGCGGCCAGAAGGCCACCCACGCGCTGGGGACCAGGGTGGGCAGCTCCCATGCACGCTCGTCGTTGGGCAGGTCGGTGCCGGGCTGGCGCTCGTGGCCGGGCCGCTGCTCGTCGCCGGGCGTGGGCTCGTCGGCGGGCTGTTCGTCGGGTTCGGCCATCGGTCGGCGCATCGTAGGGCCACGGGCGGCTGAAGTAGCATCGCACCCCCATGTCCGCCCAGAACGAGACGCCGTTCCGCTACACCGCCGCCGTCGCCGAGGAACTGGAGACGCGCTGGCAGGCCGCATGGGAGGCCGGGAACGCGTACCGGCAGCCGAACCCCGGCGAGCCCGGCTTCGACGGGTCCAAGCCGAAGTTCTACTGCCTGGACATGTTCCCCTACCCGTCGGGCGCGGGGCTCCACGTGGGCCACCCCGAGGGCTACACGGCGACCGACATCCTGTGCCGCTACAAGCGCGCGAAGGGCTTCAACGTCCTGCACCCGATGGGCTGGGACGCGTTCGGCCTGCCCGCCGAGCAGTACGCCATCCAGACCGGCGTGCACCCCGAGGTGACGACGAAGAAGGCGATCGACAACTTCCGCCGCCAGCTCAAGCGCTTCGGCTTCAGCTACGACTGGTCGCGCGAATTCGCGACGATCGACCCCGGCTACTACCGCTGGACGCAGTGGATCTGGCTGCTGGCCTACGGCAGCTGGTTCGACCCGAAGGCGAACGCGGCGCGGCCGATCGCGGAGCTCGAGGCGGCGCTGGCGAAGGAGGACCGGGTAATCGCGGTGGGCGGTGCGGCGGACGCGGCAGGCGCGGCCGGCGCGGCCACGAAGAAGTGGAGCGCCTGCACGAAGCGCGAGCGGCAGGCGTACCTGGACGGGTTCCGCCTGGCGTACATCGGCACGCAGACCGTCAACTGGTGCCCGAAGCTTGGCACGGTGCTGGCGAACGAGGAAGTGATCGACGGCCGCAGCGAGCGCGGCGGGTTCCCGGTGGTGCGCATGCCGCTGCGCCAGTGGATGTTCCGCATCACGGCGTACGCCGACCGGCTGATCTCCGACCTGGCGCTGATCGACTGGCCCGAGAGCACGCGCACGATGCAGGCCGAGTGGATCGGCCGCAGCGAGGGCGCCGAGATCCGCTTCGCGGTGGACGGCGAGTCCGAGCCGCTGACGGTGTTCACCACGCGCCCGGACACGCTCTTCGGCGCGACGTACATGGTGGTCGCGCCCGAGCACCCGCTGGTGGCGCACGCGATCGCGCGCGGCGAGGGCGGCGCGGACGCGGCGCGCCTGGCGGAATACGTGGCGTGGGCGAAGAACCGCGCGGACATCGATCGCCAGGAGGCGAAGAAGAAGACCGGCGTGCCGACCGGCCTGTTCGCGGTGAATCCCGCGACGGGCGCGCGCATCCCGGTGTGGACTGCCGACTACGTGCTGATGGGCTACGGCACCGGCGCGATCATGGCCGTGCCCGCGCACGACGAGCGCGACTTCGAGTTCGCCAAGGCGTTCGACCTGCCGGTGGTGCAGGTGGTCGAGATCGCCGGCGCGCCGTGGACCGGCGAGGCCGCCACCTGCGGCGAGGGCCGCGCGGTGCACGGTGCGAATGCGGCGACGGGACTGGCGATCGACGGGCTGGCGACGGCGGACGCGAAGCGCATGGTGATCGCGTGGCTCGAGGCGAAGGGCATCGGCCGCCTGCGCGTGAACTACCGCCTGCGCGACTGGCTGTTCAGCCGCCAGCGCTACTGGGGCGAGCCGTTCCCGGTGGTGTTCGACGCCGAGGGCTGCCACTGGCCGATCGCGAACGCGGCGCTGCCCGTCGTGCTGCCGGCGCTGGCCGACTACAAGCCGGTGGAGAGCGACACGCCGCAGCCGCCGCTGGCGAAGGCGCGCGAGTGGGTGCACACGACGGCCGGCGAGGCGGGCGTCGACCCCGCGCTGCTGCCGCCTGGCACGCCCGTCGTGCGCGAGACGAACACCATGCCGGGCTGGGCCGGCAGCTGCTGGTACTACCTGCGCTACTGCTCGCCGCACGACTCGGGGCACTTCGTGGCGCCCGAGGCGGAGCGGTACTGGATGGTCTCGAAGAAGAAGTCCGGCGAGCAGCACGCGGGCGGCGTGGACCTGTACGTGGGCGGCGCTGAGCACGCGGTGCTGCACCTGCTGTACGCGCGGTTCTGGCACAAGGTGCTGTTCGACCTGGGGCACGTGAGCACGCCCGAGCCGATGGGCAAGCTGTTCCACCAGGGCCTGATCACCAGCCACGCGTTCCAGCGCGAGGACGGCAGCCTGGTGCCGGTGGACGAGGTCGAGGAGCGCGGCGAGGGCCAGTTCTTCGAGAAGGCCGGCGGCGCGAAGGTCGCGAAGATCATCGCGAAGATGTCGAAGAGCCTGCGCAACGTGGTGAACCCGGACGACGTGATCGCCGAGTACGGCGCGGACACGTTCCGGCTCTACGAGATGTACATGGGGCCGCTCGAGGCGTCGAAGCCGTGGAACACGCGCGACATCGTGGGCGTGTTCCGCTTCCTGCAGCGAGCGTGGCGCCTGGCGGTGGACGAACGGACGGGCGCGGTGCTGTGCGCGGCGCAGGCGGACCCGAAGCTCGAGAAGCAGCTGCACCGGATGGTCGCGAAGGTCGGGCAGGACATCGAGACGCTCGGCTTCAACACGGCGATCGCGGCGATGATCGAGCTGGTGAACGCGGCGACGCGTCCGACGGAGATGGCGGACCCCGCGCAGGGCGGCCTGACGCGCGACCAGCTGGGGCGCTTCGTGCGCGTGCTGGCGCCGTTCGCGCCGCACATGGCCGAGGAGCTGTGGGGCAGGCTGGGCTTCGAGGGCAGCGTGACCGCCGCGGCGTGGCCGACGTACGACCCGGCGATGCTGGTGGACGACGAGGTCGAGATCGCGGTGCAGGTGCAGGGAAAGGTGCGCGCGCGCATCATGGTCCCCGCGAAGGCGCCGCCCGCCGAGGTCGAGGCGCTGACGCTCGCGCACCCGGACGTGATCCCGCACCTGGCCGGCAAGCAGCCGAAGAAGGTGATCGTGGTGCCGGGGCGAATGGTGAACGTGGTCGTGTAAGACGGAACCCGGTTGACCGGGTTCACCCTGTCTCCCGGGTTCACCCGCCCATTCCCCGCGCCAACGCGTGGCCAGTCCGCGCGCAGGCTCGAACGACCACGGCGAAAGGGCGCTCATGCGTCCGTCACTGACCATCAAGCCTGAAGATGGCAGGATGGGCCATCGTCCACGAATCATCATCCCTGGGCTTCCGTACCACGTCACCCACCGGGCAAACCACCGTTCGCCCATTTTCACCAACGACCGGCAGCGTGCGACGTACGTGTCGATCATGCTGCGGTGGCAGGCTCGGTGCGGCATAAAGGTCGCCGCGTTCGTGCTCATGTCGAACCACGTCCACTTCGTCGTGATATCCCCGACCGAGCGCGCCCTATCGACATGGATACGCAACGGCCACCGTGAGTACTCGCTGTGGCTGAACACGGAGGCCGGTACATCCGGCCAGAATTGGGAGGGACGCTTCTACTCCGTGCTCATGGACGAGCGCCACTGCCTGAACGCGCTTCGGTACGTGGAACAGAACCCGGTGCGAGCCGGACTTGCCGCCGTTCCGTGGGAGTGGCACTGGTCCAGCGCGGCGTGGCACGCCGGCATGGGACCGCGTCCCGAGATCCTGAACGCGGATCTGCGGCCCAGCGGCACCACGGCGAAGGAGTGGCGACTGTTCGTCGAGGAGCGGGAGCCAGAGGCCTTCGGGATCGCGTTGCGCGAATGCCAGGGCACCGGGAAGCCGTTCGCGGACGAGGCCTGGATCCGTCGCGTCGAAGCAGAGCTGAGAATCCGCCTCACGCACCAGCCACATCGACCGCCCGATGCCGACGGCGCCACCGGCACCCCGCGCTGACACGGGCAACGGGCGGGTGAACCCGGTCAACCGGGTTCCGTGTTACTTCCTCTCGCCCAGGTACTTCAGCGCCTCGCCGACGACGTAGAAGCTTCCGGTCACGCAGATGAGGTCCTCGCGGCTGACCGCGCGGATCGCCATCTCGATGGCCTCCGGCACGCTGCGGGCGATCTGGCTCATCTTGCCGCTGCGCTCCTGGAAGAGCTTCTGCAGGTCCTCGGGGCTGGCGGCGCGCGGCGTGGTCGCGGCGCGGGTGAAGATCACCTTGTCAGCGCCCAGGTTGACCTTGTCGATCATCTCGCCGATGTCCTTGTCCGCGCAGCAGCCGAAGATGCACACCATGCTGTCGTACGGCACGTGCGCGCCGACGCAGCGCATCAGGGCGTTCATCGCGCTGGGGTTGTGCGCGCCATCGCACAGGATGCGCGGGCGCGACGAGACCAGCTCCATGCGGCCCGGCACCTTGGTCGCGGCCAGGCCGGCGGTCAGCTTGTCGTCCGGGACCTCGAAGCCGAAGCCCTTCAGGATGTCGATCGCCGCCAGCGCCAGGCCGCAGTTGGCCGCCTGGTGCTCGCCCGGCATCGGCACGGGAACGTGCTCCAGCCGGCTGGTCTTCGTGTACATGCAGACGCGCGTGTGCGGCCCCAGGTCGGGCGTCACGCAGAAGCGGCTGCTGAACTCGATGTCCTTGTTCACGATGCGCAGCTCCGCGCCGACCTCGGCGGCGACCTCGCGCATCACCGCGTCGACCTCGGGGTCCTGCTCGAAGAACAGCGCCGGGACGCCCTTCTTGAAGATGCCCGCCTTCTCGCGCGCGATCAGCTGCTTGGTCGCACCCAGCAGCTTCGTGTGGTCCAGGTCGATGCCGGTCACGATGCTCACGAGCGGCGTGATGACGTTGGTCGAGTCCAGCCGCCCGCCCAGGCCGACCTCGATGACCGCGATGTCGACGGCCTTCTCGGCGAAGTGGCAGAAGCCGGCGGCGGTCATGATCTCGAAGAACGTCGGCTGCTCGCCGATCTTCTCGGCGGCCTTCGCCACCTCGCGCACCGTCTCGACGAACTCGGTCTTCGCGATCAGGTGCCCGTCGATCTGGATGCGCTCGCGGATGTCGATGAGGTGCGGGCTGGTGTAGACGCCCGTCGCGTAGCCCGCGGCGCGCAGCATCGACGCCACCATCGTGACGGTGCTGCCCTTGCCGTTGGTGCCGGCCACGTGGACGGTCTTCACCTTCTCGTGCGGATTGCCCAGCGCGGCCAGCAGCTTGCGCATGCGGTCGAGCTTGAACGTCTGCTCGCCGTACTTGACGCTGCGCGCGCGCTCGAAGTCGGGGCGCGCGGCCAGGTACCGCATCGCGGCGTTGAGCGTCGTGACCTCGGCGGCCTTCGGCGGCTCGGGGATCGCGATCGGCTTCGGTTCGGCGATGGCGGCGGCCTTCGGGGCGGCCTTCGCCGGCACGGCGGGCTTGGCCGCGGCGACGGGCTTGGGCGCGGGCGCCGCCTTCGCGGGCGCAGCAGTCTTGGCGGCGACGGCGGGCTTCGCAGCGACCACGGGCTTTGCACCCGCGACCGGCTTCACGGCGACCGTCGACTTGGCGGAGATGGCCGCGCCCTTCACGGGCACCGCGACCTTCGCAGGAGCCGCGGCCTTGGCAGGAGCCGCGGCCTTCGCAGCAGGCTTGGCCACGGACTTCACGGCGGGCTTCGCGGCAACCGCCGCACCCTTCCCGCCGATTCCGGACTTCGACTTGGTGCCCTGGGGGGCACTCTTGACCGCTGCGGACGACTTCTTCGAACCCGCGCCAGTGGCGCGCGTGGTGGTCACCTTGGCCATAGTCGGGGCAGTCTATCGAAACCGCGTCAAAAACGCGAACTTTCACTCATAACAACCGTACAGGCAGCGACTTACGAGCCTTGCGCCGCGCGCCATCTCAGCGCCACTCGTGCCGCGGATACCGCCGCTTGAGTTCCTTCTTCACCTCGGGGTACAGCCGCTCCCAGAATCCCGGCAGATCCTCGGTCACCTGCACCGGCCGGTAGTTCGGACCAAGCAGTTCCAGCACCACCTTCACGCGCCCGCCGGCCACCGTCGGATGCCCGGGGAAATCGTAGAAGTCCTGGATCTTCGCGCGTCCGCGCGGCGGCTTGCCCTCGGCGTACTCCAGCTTCATGCGCCAGCCCTTCGGCAGCGCGATCGAGGCCGGCGCCATCTTCTCGACGAACTGCACCTGGTCCCAGTCGAGCGCGTTGCGCAGGATGTCGAGCACCGGCCTCGCGTCCAGGTCGGACGCGCGCGCGCACCCGTCGGCGATCTCGGCGGACAGCACGCCCATGTCGTCGGCGTCGTAGGCGATCAGCGTGCGCTCGGGGAACCACGCCGCCACGCACCGGACGCGCGCGATCCACTGGTCGACGTCCTCGGTCCACGACGCGGGCTTCAGCTCGCCGCTGGCCACGCGCGCGGCCAGTTCGTCCTTCGCGGCAGCCTTCGCCTCGCGGCCGCGCAGGGGCCGCACGATCGCGTCGAACACGATGCCGTCGAACGAACGCTCCTCGAATTCGGCCGCTGCGCCAAGCTGGTCGGAGAACCGCGTCTCGACCGTCGTGCGGAAGCGGTCCGGCATCGCGCGCTCGACCCACGCCACGTCCAGCGGCGTGACCATGCCGAGCGACTGGTGCACCTGGTCGCCGCGCCCGCCCTCGCGGACCTCGAGCGCCAGCACGAAGCCCGCGCCGCGCTGCACGCTGCCCGCGTCGATGCTGACCTTGCGGCGGCCCGGCATCGCGCAGTGCAGGCGCTGCGCGTCCATCCGCCAGCCGACATGGTCGCCGAACCCCGCGAGCAGCGCGCGCGAGACGCGCTCGAACTCGCCGCCCGCACGATCGTCGGCGCCGGCCGGATCGCCGCCGTGCGCGCCCAGCGCACCGCCGCCCTCC
>JBEIFT010000043.1:0-13774 GCA_040382255.1 Phycisphaeraceae bacterium | reverse complement strand
GCGGTGGTGTCGCCCGGGGAGCCGGGCGTGGAGCCCGGCTGGCCCGTGCCGTCGCCTGCCGCGGGATCCTCCGGCGGCGGCTCCTCCGGCTTCGGCGGGACCACGCGGTCGATCGCCACCACGGTGCGCAGCGTGACCTCGGGGGTCAGTGCCTCGGCGTCCTTGCCGACCGGCGCGCCGGTCGCGGTGACCGAGATGCGCACCATCTTCGGCAGGCCGTCGGCGTCCGAGTCCCAGTCGGTCGTCCAGCCGCCGTCGCCCTCGCTGGCCTCGATCGTCATCGCCACGATGCCGTCCGCGATCGGCTCGGCCACGCCGCCGCCGTCCGGCACGTCGTCCGGCACGGGGTCGCGGCGGCGCCACAGCGCGGAGCCCAGCTCGTCGTCCTCGATGCGGTACGCCGCCTCGAACTCGTTGCCCTCGCCCTGGTAGTCGATCGGGTGGGTGGCGCGCATCGAGCGGTTGAAGACCAGCAGCTCGCTGCGGTCGCGGCCCTGCGTCCTCGGTCCCGGGGCCACGGTCTTCAGCAGGAAGCGGCAGTCGAACAGGTCGTCCGATCGCAGCAGCGCGACCACGTCGCGCCGCATGTTCTCCAGCGCCGTGCTGGCGCGCTGGAACGCCTCGACGCGGTCGCGCGCGATGTTGCGCGACTTGGCAAGCTGCGAGAGCGCCAGCGTCACCGCGCCAAGCACCAGCGCCGCGATCGTGCCCGCCACGACGAGCTCGATCAGCGTGAAGCCCCGCGCCGCGCGCGGGCTGCGTCCGCGGCGTTCACTTGGGCTGCTGCGTCTGGTCATATCGTGCCTGCCTGTCGATCGGGGTCTCGGGACGGCGCTCGGGCTCCTCGGCCTCGGTGATTCGGGGGGCCATGAGCGTCTCCACCTCGTATGCGGTGCCGTTCGGGTCGCGCACGACCGCCATCACGCGGTACGGGTCGCCGACCTCCTGCTTGCGGATCTCCACCTGCCACTGCCATTCCTGGAAGGGCGCGTCGAAGCGCCCGTCCCCCGCGCGCTGCTCCATCCACTCGACGGGGCCGGTGGCCAGCACCTCGTTGAGCAGCCCGTCAACCAGCGTCGCAGCGACCAGGTCGCGCTCGGAGCGCTGCTGCATCGCCAGCGATCGCTCGGCGATCGACAGCACGGCGGCCAGGCCGATGCCCAGGATGACGCCGCCGATGATCACGTCGATCAGCGCGAACGCGCGGCGGCGGGCGATGCGGCGCATCACCATGCGTCACGCTCCCGTCCGGCTCGGTTCAGGTCGATCGGCACGCGCGCGTACGGCGCGGGCTTGTCGGCGTCAACGCGCACCACGCTCGGCGATCCGGTCGGCAGCGACACCGTCGAGTCGAGCCCGTGCCCGACCAGGCGGATCTCGATCTTCGCGCGGTCTCCGCCCGGGACGCTCGCGATCGTGAACTCGCCCGGGTCGACGCGCTTGTCGTCGACGCGGACCTCCTCGATGTCCAGGCCCGGCGTCAGCGCCACCGGTGCCGCGAAGCGGTCCGGGCGCCACTCGGCGGGCCCCATCGGGTCGTCCGGCGCCGTGTCCTTCACGATCAGGTGCACGCGTCCGTCGGTGCCGTCGCGCCACAGCGCCACCTGCTGCGAGCCAAGCGCCTGGCGGTAGGCGTACAGGCGCAGCAGCTCGGCCACCTGATCCACCGAGACGTCGGCCTCCTGGCGTGCCGTGCCGGTGAATCGCGGCACGATCGCCGCGGCCGCGATCGCGATCATGATGACCACGACGATCAGCTCGATCAGCGTGAAGCCGCGCGCGGCGAGCCTCGCCGCGCGCGGACGTGATGCGGTGCTGGGATGCGCGCGTGGGGTCATGGTGCGCGCGGACGGACGGCTCAGCGCTTGTCGCCCGCGATGATGTCTGCGTTCTCGCCTTCGCCTCCGGCCTGGCCGTCGGCACCGAAGCTGTAGACGTCGAAGTCCAGGTTGATCTCGCCGGGGACGCGGATCTGGTACGGGTTGCCCCAGGGGTCAAGCAGCTGGTTCTTGTTCAGCACCGCGGCATCGCCCTCGGTCAGCTCGACCAGGTCGAAGTCCGAGGGCAGCGTGCTCATGCCCTTGGTGGTCATGTACATGCGCACCTGGTTCGAGATGGTCTCGGCGTCGGCACGCGCGGTCTTGCCCTTGGTGAACCCGATGTAGTGGGTCACGCGCGGAACGACCAGCGCGGCCAGGATGGCCATGATCGTGACGGCGACGATCAGTTCGACGAGCGAGAACGCGCGGCGCGCGGAGGAACGGCGGGGGCGGTGGGTGCGCATGGGGTGGTGGGGTGGGGGTGAAGTGGCGGGCGTGACGGCCCGCGTGCTACGTGTGAACGCCGGAGAAGGCTCGTTCTGACATCGGCCATCCGCGGGATCCGCATGGAGCATCCCCGGGACGATCCCAATATGTCCGATAACCCTTTTAGTCAGCCGCCCAGGGCCTTCTGCATCTCCAGCAGCGGGAGCAGGATGGCCGCCAGGACGAACGACGCGATCAGCGCCATGAACACCAGCAGCACGGGGGGCAGCAGCTTGGTGAAGACCTTCAGCGAGGTGTTCACCTGCCGGTCGAAGGCGCCGGCGGCGTGGATCAGCATGGGTTCCAGGCGGCCGGACTTCTCGCCGATGTTGACGATCTGCACCAGGAGCGGCGGGAAGAACCCGCACCGTTCCAGGGGCTCGGCCAGCGACTGGCCCGTGGTGACCTTCTCCTGGACGCCATCGATGGCTTCCATGAGCACCATGTTGCCCAGGGTGTCGCGGACGATCTTCAGCGCGCTCAGGATGGGCAGGCCGGCCGAGACCAGCGTGCCCAGCGTGCGCGTGAATCGCGCGACGGCGACGTCGCGCAGCAGCGGCCCGATGATCGGCGCCTTGAGCAGCACGTAGTCGACCTTGCGGCGGTTGTCCGGGACCGCGATCCACCGGCGCAGCAGCAGGAACCCGCCGAGCCCGCCGCCCAGCACCAGCCACCACCAGTCGTGCATGAAGTCGGCGAAGGCCAGCAGGATGCGCGTCGGGATCGGGATCGTGACGCCCGGCTGGCCCAGGATCGGCTGCATCAGGCGGGGCAGCAGGAAGGTCACGGCGATGATGATGCTCACGCCGATCAGGCAGGCCACGATGATCGGGTAGATCGTCGCGCCGATCACCTCGCGACGCAGCTCGACCGAGCGGTCCAGCAGGTCGGCCAGCTGGTGCATGACCTCGGACATGCGGCCCGAAGCGTCCGACGCGCGCACCATGCCGACGATCATGTCGTCGAACGGCGGGCCGTACTCCTCCATCGCCTCGTGAAGCGGCTTGCCTGCCTCGACGCGCTCGATCAGGAAGTCCAGGATGTACGGCTGGGCCTTGCCCACGGCCTGGCGGCGCGTGGTGCGCAGCGCGTTCAGGAGCGGCAGGCCCGCCTCGATCGCGGTGGCCAGCTCGCGGACGATGTTCGCCAGCTCGGTGCGCTTCAGCGTGGGCCGTCCCGTGCCGCCGCCGAACGTCCGCGCGATGCTCGTGCGCAGGTCCGTCCCGGGCTGCGCAGCGCCCGTGGGTGCACGCCCCCCGGCCGGTGCGGGGCTGCGGGCGCCGCCCCGCGCGGACGCGCGCTGGGCGGGCGAGTCGTCGTCCGCCGCGTCCAGGGCCATCGGCACCATGCCCTGCGCCTGCAGCAGGCGCATGGCGCCCGCGCGGTCGGGGGCCTGGATGACGCCCGCGGCGATCGCGCCGGTGCGGTCGAGCGATTGGTGGCGGTAGCTCGGCATGGCTTCAGCTGTCGTCGATGTCCTGCGTGGCGCGCAGGACCTCGTCGATGGTGGTCATGCCCGCGGCGGCCTTGATCATGCCGTCGTCGCGCATCGACTGGAAGTCCGCGTCGACCATCGCCTTCAGGTCCAGGGTCGACTTGCCCTTGCTGATGCCCTCGCGCAGGCGCGAATTGATGCGTGCGATCTCGTAGAAGCCCATGCGCCCCTTGAAACCGGAGCCGTTGCACTTCTCGCAGCCGCGGCCGATGGTCGCGCCCTGCGTGAACAGCGCGCGCTCCTCGGGCGTGATGCGGGCGGCCATGTCCTCGGTCAGCGGCACGCGCGTGGCGCATTCCTTGCACACGCGGCGGCCCAGGCGCTGCGCCAGCAGGCCCTCCAGCACGCTCGCGATCAGGAACGGCTCGGCGCCCATGTCCACCAGGCGGCCGACGGACGAGATGGAGTCGTTGGTATGCAGCGTGCTGAAGAGCAGGTGGCCCGTCAGCGCGGAGCGGATGGCGATGTCGACCGTCTCGTTGTCGCGCACCTCGCCGACGAAGATGACGTCGGGGTCCTGGCGCAGGATGGCGCGCAGGCCGGTCGCGAACGTCAGGCCGCGCTTCGGGTTGACGGGGATCTGGTTGATGCCGCCGAGTTCGTACTCGACGGGGTCCTCGATGGTGATGATCTTCTTGCGCGGGTCGTAGAGCTTGTTGAGGCACGCGTACAGCGTGGTCGTCTTGCCGCTTCCCGTCGGGCCGGTCACCAGCACCATCCCGTGCGGCTTCTGGATCATCTTGTCCATCGCCGTGCGCATGCGTTCCTGCATGCCCAGGCTGACCAGGTCCAGCGGCAGCGAGCTCTTGTCCAGGATTCGCATGACGACGCTCTCGCCGTACACCGTCGGGACGGTGCTCACGCGGATGTCGACCTTGCGGCCCTCGAAGCGCAGCGTGATGTGCCCGTCCTGCGGCACGTAGCGCTCCGCGATGTTCATGTGGGCCATGATCTTGACGCGGCCGATCAGCGCGGGCTGCAGGTGCTTCGGCGGGCTCGGCTGCTCGATCAGCACGCCGTCGATCCGGTACTTGACCTTGAGCTCGGTCTCGAACGGCTCGATGTGGATGTCCGACGTGCGGTTCTGAACCGCCTCCAGGATCACCAGGTTGACAAGGTTGATGAGCGTCGGCTGCTCGGCCATCCGGTGGACGTCGTCCGCCTCGATGGCGTCCAGGTTGTGCTCGATCTCGCCGCCCTGCAGCTCGCTGTCCTCGGCCAGGCTCTCGGCCATGCGCGCGGCCGTGGTGCCGTAGACGCGGCGCATCAGCTCGCTGAAGCCGGACGCGTCCATGCCGATGCGCACCAGCGGCATGCGCGCCAGCGCGGACGTCTCGTCCGCGGCCGAGATGTCCAGCGGATCGACCATCGCGACCACCAGCCGCCCGCGCTCGACGCGCAGCGGCACGATGCGCAGGCGGACCGCGACGTCGGGGTCGATGCGCTCGGCGGCGGAGGGGTCGGCCTCGGGGACCGCCTCGGCCCAGTCGATGCCGAACATGCGGCACCGCTCGCGGAGCGGTGCCTCGCCGCCGGCGGCGAATGCGCGGGCGTCGAGGTCGGCGGGCACGGGGGTTCCCTGGAGGTCGTGGTCCATGTTCGGTTTCGCTCGCTCACTTCTCGGCGTTCGGCAGCGGCGCGGCGCCGGGGTCGCGCGTGCCCTTGCCCGCGCCGCTCAGCTGGCGGCCGTCGCGCTTGCCCGTCGACGCCGCGCGCTTGTCGTCCCGGCGCTTGGCGTCCTGCGGGTCCTCGGGCTTCTCCGCGCCGACGTCGGAATCCGCCGCCTTCGCGCCGGGGTCCTTCTGCAGCCGCTTGTTCTCCTCGAACTTCGCGGCGCCCGGCAGCTCGGCCTGCTGCTCCGGCGTCAGGATCGCCATCAGCCGCTCGCGGTACGGCTCGCCCATGCGGTCGCGCTCGACGCGCAGCTTGACGATCGGGTCGCCTTGGTTCGCGCCCTGCGGCGTGCTGGGCGCGCTGCGCGTCTCGCCGGCGCGTCGGTCGAGCATGGCCTGCACCTTGCGGCGCGGCTCCTTCGGTTCCTCGGCACGCAGCATCTCGTAGAAGCGCCCGCTCATGTCGCGGCACGCCACCTCGAACTCGGCGCGCAGCGATTCGACCTGCTGGACCTGTTCGGGCGTCAGCGAGTCGAGCTTCGAGACCGTGTCCATCAGCTGGAAGAGAGGGTGCTTGCGGTAGGCGTCGGGATACCCGGCCTCGAGCGCCATGCGGCGGAACTCGTCGCCGCGCGCGCCCAGCGCCGTCGCGATGGCGTCGATGCCCGCGTCGTTCGCGGCCCGCACCTGCACGCGCAGCGCCATGATGCGGTCCTGCACCGCGGCACCGCGCTCGTAGTCCATCGTCAGCATCGCGTCGCGCAGCTCGTTCTCCAGCTCGGCCATCTTGCGCGCGCGCGTGGCGAGCGCCACGTCCAGCGCCAGTTCGTAGGCCTGCAGGGCGGGGCGGATGTTCTCCTGCTCCGCGGCGCCCAGCTGCATGTGCGCCAGCACGGACCACAGGTTCACGCTCTCGCCGGAGATGTCGCCGTCCGGCAGGTCGCGCTCGCGGCGCAGCGCGCGCTCGAAGACGGGCCAGCGTTCCATCTGCTGGTCGCCCAGCTGGCTGCGCAGGTCGCTGACGAACTTGTCCAGCATGCGGTCCTTCTCGGTGCGCCAGGACGAGAGCTGCTCCATCACCTTCTGCAGGATGGCGTCGCTGTTGCCCGGCGCGGCCTTGGCGCCCTCGGCCGAGGCGTTCTTCATCCGCTCCTTGGCGGCCTCGACGCCGGCGTTGAAGTTGGACACGTAGTCGTCCAGCAGCGTCTCGATGACGGGGCGCTGCCAATCCTCCAGGCCCAGGGTCTGGACCATCAGCGGAAGGTCGCGCTGCATGATGTCGGGCTGGAAGGCGCCGGCGAAGCTGGCGCGGCCGCCGAACTGGGCGTGCGCGGGAACGGCCATGAACGCGGCGGCGGCGACCACGAGCGCGCCGAAGGCGAGCCGCGCGCGGCGGGCAAGGGGGCTGCAGGTGAGCGGTGCGGTGGCGTGGTGCATGGGTGACTGTCTCTCCATCATCGGTTCGTCGCCGGCCTGCGGGCCGTGAACCGAAATTGTCGCCGCGCGCGGGGCTTCCCGCGGCGGGGCGCCGCGAAGGCCGAACGCGCGAGCGGGCCGACTATCGCAAGCAATCGGTCCGGACGCGGCCCGACCGGGGCCGGTTCATTCCCGAACGTCACAATAACTCGATTCGGACGTTCCGCCGATCAGCCCGGGGTCACGGTCCGCTGCTCGATGCGCTTCTGCGGCGTCCCGACCACGATCCGGTGCACGTAGATGCCCGGCACGTGGACCTGGTCCGGGTCGATGGACCCGGTATCGACCAGTTCCTCGACCTCGGCCACGGTGACCTCGCCGCAGGTCGCGGCCATCGGGTTGAAGTTGCGGGCGGTCTTCCGGAAGACCAGGTTGCCGGCGCGGTCGGCCTTCCAGGCATGGACCAGCGAAAGATCGGCGCGGATCCCGCGCTCCAGCACGTAGGTCTCGCCGTCGAAGTCCGCGTGGGGCTTGCCCTCGGCAACCACCGTCCCAACGCCCGTCTTGGTGTAGAAGCCCGCGATGCCGGCCCCGCCGGCGCGCATGCGCTCCGCCAGCGTGCCCTGCGGCGTGAACTCCAGCTCCAGCTCGCCGCTCATGAACTGGCGCTCGAATTCCGCGTTTTCGCCGACATAGCTCGAGATCATCTTGCGGATCTGCCGGGTCTTCAGCAGCAGGCCCAGGCCCCAGTCGTCCACGCCGGCGTTGTTCGAGACGCAGGTCAGCCCGGTGGCGCCCGAGTCGCGAAGCGCCAGGATCAGCGATTCGGGGATGCCGCACAGCCCGAAGCCGCCCAGCGCGACGGTCATGCCGTCCCGGACGACTCCCTGGAGTGCGGTGTTCGCGTCGGCATAGACCTTGTTCACGGCCATGGTGGGGTGCCCTCGAGGCCCGTCTGCCGCCGCCCGTGCGGTGGCCTTCGGGGCGGGAAGTGTAGCCGTCGCACGGATAGGCTTCGTGCCGTGCGGCGCCTCTCCGGCTCGTTGTTCCTCTCGATCCTGCTCTTCCTGTCGGCCATGCCCGACACGATGGCTGCACCGGTGCTCAAGGAGCTGTTCGTCGACCGGTACGGCGTCTCGGCGCGCCAGGCGCAGGTCTTCATGGCTTTCAACCTGGTGGGCGCGCTGCTCGCGATCCCCGCGCTGGTCTGGGCCCGCCGGCGGATGGGCGCGGTCGCGATCCTGGTGGCGGCGTCGCTCCTGGACGCGGCCCTGCTGGTGGTGCTGGCAGCCCCGATCGGGTTCGTGCCCAGCCTGGTGGTCCGCGGGATCGAGGGCGTCACCGACGTCGTCGTCTTCGCCGCGCTCTTCGACCTGGTGCGGCGGCAGAGCGGGGCGCACGCGGCGCGCGGCCTGGGCTATGCGTCCACGCCGCTGCTGCTGGGCCTGGGCGGCGGCGCGGTGGTCGGCGGCATCGCCGCCGCGCAGCGCTCGGGCGCCGATCCGGCATCGTCCGGCGACGTGGCCATGGCCGTCTTCGGCGTCTCGGCGCTGGCGGGCGTGCTGGTCGCCTTCGGCGCGTTCGTGGCGCGGCGCGTCCTCACCGACGTCGAGGCGCGCGAGCCCGAGGCGTCGCCCGAAGCGGCCAGCGGCGAATCGCACGCGGGCGCGGTGCCGCACGGCACGCTCGACGACCGCCCGCGGCCCTTCGCGTGGAGCTGCGCGATGGCCTTCGTCGACCGCGCCACGGGCGGGCTGATCACCGGGACGCTGCCGATCGTGCTCGCCGGGTTCCTGGGCTACACGTCGGGGCAGCGCGGGTGGCTGATCGGCCTGCCGCTCCTCCTGATGGCGGTCGGGACGGGGCCCGCGGGCGCGCTCTGCGACCGCGTGGGAAGCCTGCGCGTGCGGCTGGTCGCGGGCGTCGGCTACGCGGTGGCGTTCGCGTGCATCCCGTTCGCGGCGGGCAGCCAGGCGATGCTGGCCGTCGCGATGGTGGCGGTTGGGTTCTCCGCGGCGGCGCTCTTCGCCAGCTCGCTGGCGCTGGCCGCCGAGAGCGGCGGATCGACCGTCGCGCTCGGTTCGTTCCGCGCGGCGGGCGACCTGGGGTTCTTCGCCGGCACCACGCTCTCGATCGTGCTGGTCTCCGCGCTGGGCGGCCCCGGCGAACCGACCTACCGCGACTATGCGTCCGTCATCGTGCTGTTCGCGTGCCTGCACGCGGCCGTGACCGCGGCGATCGCCGGCTTGGCGTGGCGCGCCGCCCGCCGGGCGGGGTGAGCCGGCGGCGGCGCGCCGTGCGCGGCGTCAGTTGACGCTTGCGCGCGCGTCGACCACCTCGGACGGGTGCTTGACGCCCTCGATCGCCAGGCGGATCTTCTCGAGCGCGCGGTTCTGGATCTGGCGCACGCGCTCCTTGGTCACGCCCATCGTGCGGCCGACCTGCTCCAACGTGGGCTGGCGGTCGATGAACGGGCGATCCAGCCCGAAGCGCTGCTCGATCACCTCGCGCTCGACGTCGCTCAGCTCGGCGCGGTTGGACTCGACGATGAAGCGCAATTCGGCCGCGCTTTCCTGGCGGGCCGTCTCGCGGCGCATCTCGGAGTGGTTCGACCGCTCGAGCTCCGGGTCGAACTCCGTCGGGAACCGCTGCTTGTGCTTCGCCAGCTTGATGCCGTGGCGGCTGAACGCCTTCAGGATCGCGCGGCAGGCGTACGTGCTGAACTTGAAGCCGCGCCCGCAGTCGAACTTGTCGACCGAGCGCATCAGGGCCATGTTGCCCTCGCTGATCAGGTCGCCGAACTCGTTCTCGCCGATGCGGACGCGCTTGGCCATCGCCAGGACCAGCGCCAGGTTCGTCTCGGCGATCTGCTCGCGCAGGCGCTTGGCGGTGCGGTGCCAGCGGAGCAGCTCGTGCGCGGTCGCGGCGTCGGGCACGCGCGCGCCGATGCGCTTGCGCAGCACGCTCATGCGCCAGCGGGCGAAGTTGAACTGCATGAAGATCACGCGCTCCTGCGCGCCGGTGAGCAGCACGCTGCTGGCGCGGCGCGGCTGGGCCTCGGCCTTGCCGGTCACGTCGTCCATCAGCGGGCGGTACCAGCCGACGTCCGGCAGCGGCACCTCGGGGGCATCGTCGAAGATGCGCTTCTCGGCGCCGGCCTTGTGGAAGTCGGGGTGGTCCATGAACTCCACGGGCTCGGCCAGGATCTCGGCGATCGTGGCCCGTTCGGCGGCTGACAGGCTCAGTCGAGGCATGGGCTTTCGGATCGTGGTGGGCATGGCGGGGGTGATCTCCGGAGAGAGGTACGAGTCTCTTCGCGGGGCGTTCGATTCAGATTCAAGTGGGATTGAACGAGTTATAAGACTCTCTTTCGCAGTCAGGCGGTGCGGGAACCCAACACAGGCCCCCATACTCATGGGCCCTGCGGGTGCCCCGGGACGGCATCGGGCACTGGGTGCGCATCGATACGCCAGCCTGCCGGGTCCCCGCCACGGGAGGCATCCCCCAAAAGCACGATCGCCCCTCGCTGGGAGGGGCGATCGGGTGGTTCACGGGAGCCGCGATGCGACCGGGGTCACTCGGGCGTGCCGCTCGACAGGTCGTAGATCCAGGCGTCGCCGGCGCGCTTCCAGTCCAGCACCTCGCCGGCCTTGAAGAACAGGCCCAGCTCGCGGGCGGCGGCCTCGGGGCCGTCCGAGCCGTGGATCAGGTTGAAGCTGTTCGAGACGCCGAAATCGCCGCGGATCGTGCCGCCGGCGGCCTTCGAGCCGAAGGTGGCGCCCATCATGCTGCGGCAGATGGCGATCGCGCCGTTGCCGCGGATGGCCAGGACCAGGACCGGGCTCGAGGTCATGAACTTGACCAGGCCGGGGTAGAAGCCCTTGGTGGCGTGGTCCTTGTAGTGCTGGGCGGCCAGCTCCGGGGTGATCTGCGTGAGCTTGGCGCCGACGATCTGCAGGCCCTTCTCTTCGAAGCGGCTGATGATGCGGCCCATGAGGCCGCGCTGGACGGCGTCGGGCTTGAGGATGATCAGGCTGGTTTCCATGGGGTGTCTCCGGTTGGGGGTAAGGGGGCGAGTATAGCGAAAATGGCCTGATCACCGGGCCTTTCGGCCGATCCTGCTACCGTACGCGGCCCGGCGCCCCAAGGAGGGTGCGCCGCCCGCGGCGGGCCGCCATGCCCGCCTGAGTTGACGCAAGGAGGCCAGATGGCAGCCAAGGAAGCCGCAACGGCTGAACCCCGCAAGAAGAAGACCGCCCCCCGGGTGGACGCCGAGGCGATGGCCGCGCGCCAGCGCGACATCTCCGTCAGCGAGTTCTTCGCCAAGAACCGCCACCTGCTCGGGTTCGACAACCCGCGCAAGGCGATGCTGACCACGATCAAGGAGGCCGTCGACAACTCGCTCGACGCCTGCGAGGAGGCCGGCATCCTCCCCGAGATCGCGGTCATCGTCGAGGACCTCGAACCCAACCGCCCGGCCACCGCCAAGAGCAGCCGCTACCGCGTCACCGTGATCGACAACGGCCCGGGCATCGTGCGCAAGCAGGTGGAGAACATCTTCGGCCGCCTGCTGTACGGCTCGAAGTTCCACCGCCTGAAGATGAGCCGCGGGCAGCAGGGCATCGGCATCAGCGCGGCGGGCATGTACGGCCTGATCACCACGGGCCGCCCGATGACGATCTTCACGAAGCCCAAGGCCGGCCAGCCGACGCACCACATCGAGCTGGCGATGAACACGAAGACCAACCGCGCGGAGGTCACCTTCGACAAGGAGGTCAAGGAGTTCCCGCCGGTGCGCTTCCGCGAACTGAGCGCCGGCACGCGCGCGCTGGCCGAGCAGGGCGGGTTCCTGACCGCCGACGAGTTCCCCACCGGCACCAGCGTCAGCATCGAGCTGGACGGCAAGTACCAGCGCGGCCGCGGCAGCGTGGACGAGTTCCTGGAGCTCACCGCCATCGCCAACCCGCACGCGCGGATCGTCTTCGTGCCGCCCTCGCGCGTCACCGAGGACGAGGAGCCGGACGTCCTGGCCGTGGCCGAGGCCGGCGCCGCCGCCAAGGCGAAGGTGACCACCGAGACCAACGGCGTGATCGTCTACCCGCGCGGCGTGCAGGAGCTGCCGCCCGAAACCAAGGAGATCCAGCCGCACCCGAAGGGCATCGAGCTGGGCATCCTCCTGCAGATGCTGAAGGACTACGAGCTGGCCGAGAAGGGCGGCACGCTCTACAACTTCCTGCAGGAGCGCTTCTGCCGCGTCAGCGCGTCGACCGCCAGCGGCATGTGCGATGCGATCGGCGTGTCGAGCCGCGCGAAGGCCGGCGACATCGAGCCCCCGCAGGCCGAGAAGCTCTACAAGGTCTTCCAGGACGCCAAGCTTGCCCCGCCGCCCACCGACTGCCTGGCGCCGATCGGCGTGCGCCAGCTGCTGGCCGGCATGCTGAAGGGCGTGCGCGCCGAGTTCTACTCCGCGTCCAGCCGCTCGGCCGAGGTCTACCGCGGCCGCCCGTTCCAGATCGAGGCCGCGATCGCCTTCGGAGGCGAGCTGCCCGGCGACGAGGCCGCGCGCGTGATCCGCTTCGCGAACCGCGTGCCGCTGCTCTTCCAGCAGAGCGCGTGCTCCAGCTTCAAGGCGGTCACCGAGACGCCGTGGAAGAACTACAACCTCCAGCACCCGCGCGGCGGCCTGCCCGTGGGGCCGCTGGTGATCATGATCCACATGGCCAGCGTGTGGGTGCCGTTCACCAGCGAGAGCAAGGAGGCGATCGCCGACTACGACGAGATCCGCAAGGAGATGAAGCTGGCGCTCATGGAGTGCGGGCGCAAGCTGGGCACGTACCTCCGCAAGCGCCAGAAGATGCGCCGCGAGGGCGAGCGCCGCGACGTCTTCGAGCGCTACATCGGCGAGATCGCCAAGGCCATCAACGCCATCACCGGCGACGACCCGAAGAAGATCTACGCGGCGCTCCTGGAGCAGGCCCGCGCGCGCACCGCGGTGGCCGACCAGGTGCTGGACGAGGACGGCAAGGTCGTGAAGGACGAGCCGATAGACGAGGAGGGCGTGATCGTCGTGCCCGACGCGATCGCCCCGATCTCCGGCGGCCTGCCACCGGCCGTGGCGGCGCCCCCCGAGGCCGCGCCGCCGAAGCGCACGCGCGGCGGCAAGGCGTCCGGCGGCAAGGGCGCCAAGGCCGCGGCCGACGCCCCGGCCCGCACGGCGAGGCCCGCCAAGGTCGACGCCGCCCGCGAGGAACTCCGTGCCCGCGCCGCCAAGGCCGCGGGCCGCAAGCCCAGGCCTGACGGCCCGGGCCTCTTCTGAACCACGACGACCGAACCACGCACGGAAAGCGAGGCACGCACATGGCCAAGGGCAAGCAGGGCACGCGCAGCATCAAGGAGCGCGACGCCGCGACCACGCAGAAGATCTTCGACCTCGTCTCGCGCATCGCGCGCAATTCGCTCGCGGGCAAGGAGCCGAAGCTCGACATCCCCACGCGCACCAAGAGCAACACGATCTGGAACAAGAAGCGCGGCATCCTGGAGATGGGCGATGGCGTGGCCGAGCGCCCGCTCTTCGACCTGAAGACCGCCAAGCAGTTCATGCAGACGATGCTGCACTCGTCCACGATCAAGGACCTGATCGCGGCGCAGAAGACCAGCAGCCTCCGTGGCGTCTTCTACAAGGCCAAGCACACCGTCGCCGGCACGCGCGAGAACACCTTCGACACGCAGGACGAGAGCGACCCGATCCTCGAGGACCTCGAGGTCGCGCTGGGCGCGCTGCGCGAGGAGCTGCACATCTTCGCGGAGAACCGCGGCTCGATGGTCGGCAACATCACCATCGTCGACAAGGGCGACGAGATCGACTGCCGGCGCATGGGCTCGGGCGGCTACGCGCTGCCGTCGATCGTCGAGCCCGACGTGATCCAGTTCAAGAAGTGCGAGGC
>JBEIFT010000042.1:0-13800 GCA_040382255.1 Phycisphaeraceae bacterium | reverse complement strand
GTGGAGTGGACATGTCGAAGCAACAAGGTGATCGTGGTCGTCCTGCCGCATCGCGCCTGGGACGTGGGCTTGGCAGCTTGATTCCGGTGCCGCTGCAGAAGCCTGCTTCGCAGGCGCCGAGTGCTGCGCCTGCGCCAACCGTGTCCACGGCCGAATCGAAGGGACCTGCTGCACCGGCGTTGCCTCCGGCGACGCCGGCCGCAATGCCTCCCAGCACCACGGCGGCCCTGGTCGGTGTGCAGTTCATCCCGACGTCCTCGATCCGACCGGGCAAGTACCAGCCGCGCGGGTCCATGGATCCCCAAGCGCTGGACGCCCTGGCAGCCAGCATCGAGGCCTCAGGCCTGATGCAGCCGATCGTGGTTCGCCCGACGGGCGAGGCTGGCCGGTATGAGCTCATCGCCGGCGAGCGCCGGTGGCGGGCGATCACCCGGCTGGGGCGCGCCGAGATCCCGGCGATCGTCCGTGAGGCAGGGGATCACGAGGCCGCCGAGCTTGCCTTGATTGAAAACCTGCAGCGCGAGGACCTCAACCCGATGGATCGGGCATCGGCCCTGCGCCGGTTGTCTGATGAGTTCGGGTTGACCCACCAGCAGCTTGCTCAGCGGGTGGGGCTTGATCGCGCATCGGTATCCAACTTGTTGCGGCTCAATGACTTGGACACACATGTCGCAGGTCTGGTCCGTGCCGGCTCCCTGGCGCTTGGTCACGCGAAGTGCCTCTTGGGTGTCGCCGACCTAGCCACCCGGCGCGCATTGGCGGATGCTGCGGTGACGGGCGACTGGAGCGTGCGCCAGCTTGAATCGAAGGTGCGTGAGGGTGTGACTGTTCCACGTGGAACACGTATCACCGGTCGGACGGGCGGCCCATCGTCTGCCCACCTCACTGACCTTCAGCGTCAGCTTGAGCAGCACCTCGGCACCCGCGTCCAGGTCCGGGTCGGTCGCAAGAAGGGGGCGGGTGAACTGCGCATCCAGTTCTTCTCGCTCGATGAGTTCGATGGCCTGATGGCGCGCATCGGGTTCCGTGGCAACAACCTCGTAGTTTGACCAATAACCTCATACCACTGAACGCCCGTTCGAACTTACTTCCGTTCCGAATCGGTCGAGCCAGGCCGAGCGAATCTCCAGCACCGCGGACCGACAGCCGTCGGCCCGCATTCACCACACCACCCACCGAGACCACCCATGCTGCGTTCCCTGCCCGTCGCGTTTGCCTCGCTCGCCCTCCTCGCCGGCTCCGTCGCCGCCACGGCCGATGACGCGCCGAAGGCCAAGGGCCCGGTGACCTGCGCGATCGACGACGTCCACTCGATGGCGATGTTCCGCGTCCAGCACATGGGTGCCGGCGCCTTCTGGGGCCGCTTCAACGACGTCGACGGCAGCTTCACCTTCACCCCCGGCAGCGCCGAGGGCATGAAGTTCGACGTGGCGATCAAGACCGAGTCGGTCGACAGCGGCAACGACAAGCTCAACCAGCACCTGCGCAGCCCGGACTTCTTCGCGTCGAAGGACTTCCCGTCGATGACCTTCAAGAGCACCGGCGTGAAGATGGTCGATGCGACGCACTTCACCGTCACGGGCGACCTGTCCCTGCACGGCGTCACCAAGCCGGTCACCGCGAACGTCGAGTTCGTCGGCATGTCCGACAAGGGCGGCGCCGCGCGTGCGGGCTTCGAGGCGACGTTCACGATCAAGCGCAGCGACTTCGGCATGAAGTACGGCGTCGACAAGGGCGCCGTGGGCGACGAGGTCCGCGTCGTCGTCGGCCTCGAGGGAACGTCGAAGTAAGCGCCCGGCGCTGCCGCGATGGAAGCGGACATCCTGCTGCACGCGATCCTCGCGCCGCTGCTCCTGGCAGCGGCGCTTCTCTGTGCCCCATGGGTCGCGCGGCTGGTGCTGGGCGGGTCGTCGCGCCGCATGGGTGCACGGGGCCTTTCCACAGGCGCGCTGGCCCAGCCGCGCCTGGCGATCACACCGCTCGCACTGGTGCCGCTGGCCGCGTTCGCGCACCAGCAGGAACTGTCCGGCCCCAGCGCTTGGGTCGCGACGATCGCCCGGCCATCCACGGCGTTCGATCGATTCCCGCTGGCGGTCCTGGCCGCGGCGATCGTCGCGGTGGCGATGGACCGCGTTGCACGCGCCGGCGGCGCGCTGGGTGCGCTGTCGATCGGTGCCGTCGCGGCCACGGCATCCTGCGTCGTGCTGCAGCCGCCGGGGCACGGATCGGCCGAGTGGCGCCTGGCCGCCGCCGTGGTCGTCGCGATCGCCGCGGCCGGCAGCATCGCATCCGCCGGCTGCACCACCCGTGCGACCTTCGTCGCGTGGTGGGGAACCCTGGCCGCGGCTTCCGGCGCGTGCCTCCTGGCGGGCTTCGCGAAGCTGGCCGTCGTGATGGGCGCGGCGAGCGCGGCTGCGGCGCTTGGCGCGGTGACGTGCGGCGCCATGCCGTGGGTGCGTGCCGATGGCGGCATGGGTGCGCTTTTCGCGGTCATCCTGGGTGCAGGCGCATTCCTCGGCATTGGCTACGACGAGCGTGGCCTGCCGCCCGCGTGTTGGGCCGCCATCGCCCTCGCCCCGGCGACCTCGCTGCTGGCGAACGCGGTCCACGGCCGGCCGCGCCTCGCCACCGTGCTGCGCGCCGGGCTCCCGATCGCCGTGTCCGCGGCCGCGGTCGCTGTGGCCGCGGCGCTCACCGCGTCGGCGGGGCCCGAAGCATCCGGCTACTGACGCCGCGGACCACTAGGATGGCACGCATGCTCGCGTGGACCCCGTTCCTCCAGCCCGCCCCGCACGCGTCCGCGTGGTGGTGGCTGCTGGTGCTGCCGCTCTCGTTCTTCATGTCGGTGGCGTGGAAGGCGATCCGCACCGAGGACTTCAAGGGCTACTGGCCCTCCGTCGCGCGGATGTCGGCCCAGATGGTGCTGGGCATGGTCGGCTTGTTCGCCGTGCTGGCGATCCTGGTGCGCGTGGTCGTGCCGCTCATCCCGGCGGAGTGACGGTTCCGCGCACGCGGCGCCGGAGCGCAACACCGCAAACGATCAACCCGAACCAGGCAACTGCGGCGACCGCCAGGTCGATCACGGCACCGCCGGCGATGACGGACCGCGTGCCGGTCGGATCGCCCTCCCACAGGCGTCGCACCGCGTCCTTCGGTGCCCATCCGCTGTCGTCGTTCGTCGCCGGCGGCGGGAAGTTCACGTCGTTCCGCGACGTCGTCCAGCGGCACGCAACCGCCGGCAGCGGCCATCCCACCGCCACCGCCGCGGTCCGCGTCAGGCGCTCGTCGGTCCGCGCGCCGGGTTCCGCCCACGCGGGAACGGCGCCGTCGTCGGGCTGCGGGTTCAGCAGGCGTTCGTCGCTCTCCAGGTTGACCCAGTGGACCAGCGCGCCGCGGCGCTCGACGACGCGCCAGACGTCGCCCCCGCGGATCAGCGGGAAGTCGGCGGTTCGCGGCAGCGGGCCCATGGTCCACAGCGCCAGCGGCAGTTGCGCCAGCGTCGTGACCGCGCCCAGCACCACCGAGAGGGCTATGACCGGCCCGCGGCGCATGCGCCTCATCCCCCTGTGCGCCGCACGCCGCCGCCGGGGCGCTGGCCCTTCGGGATCGCGCGGCCGCGGTCGGAACCGCGCATCGCCATGGAGTCGTTCGGACGGCGCTTCTTCTTCTTCTTGCCGGTGGCGCGCATCGCCGCGGCGTTGCCCATGCGGATCAGCGCGCCCGCGGACGGGGCGCCCGGCGTGCGCGTCGGGGCGGCGTCGGGGCCCTTCGCCCCGGGCCGTGCCTTCGCGGGCCGTGCCGCCTTGCCGGACTTCCCGGCCTTGCCCGGCTTCCCGGGCCCGCCGGCACGTGCGCCTGCCGCAGCGCCCGCCGCACCCGGCGTCCGCACCAGCACGACCCGGGTGCCGGGCTTGCCGCCGCGCGCGGGCACGGCGCGTTCCACGTCGGGCGCCACGCCCACCTTCACGCGCCGGTACGCCGCGAACCCGGGCGCCGGCGTCGGCGCGATGTCCACGCGCATCGTGCGCGCCACGGCGTGCCAGCGCTCGACGTCGGCCGGTCCGCGCAGCGTGATCGCCTCGGCGCTGCCGCCGCCGTGGCCGGCGCGGCCGACGCGGTGCACGTACTCCTCGGGCAGCAGGGGCACGTCGTAGTTGATGACCGTGCGCACGGCCGGCACGTGCAGGCCGCGCGCCGCGACGTCGGTGGCGACCAGCACGTCGGCCTTGCCCGCCGCGAACGCCGCGAGCGATTCCGTCCGCTGCCGCTGGCTGCGGTCGCCGTGCACCACCACCGTGCGGATGTCGTGGCGCCGCAGCGCCTCGGCCACCCAACCCGCGCGGCGGCGCGTGCGCACGAAGACCATCACGCCCTTGCGCTTGCCGTCCTTCACCAGCGCCACGGTGAGCGCGGCCTTGTCCTCGTCGGACACGTCGTGCAGGTGCTGGCCCTTGTCGGTGCGCGGGGCCGGCGTGCCGGTGACCGCCGAGCGCTCCTTGCCCACCAGGTCGATGCGCACCGGCGACCTCAGCATCTCCTCGACCACCGTCTCGACCGGGCGCGGCATCGTCGCCGTCAGGAAGAGCAGCTGCCGCGATTCCGGCGCGCGCGAGAGGATCTCCTTCGCCTGCGGCAGGAAGCCCATGTCCAGCATGCGGTCCGCCTCGTCCAGCACCACCTGCTTCACGAACGCCAGCGAGAGCGCGTCGGCCTCGCACAGCTCCTTGACGCGGCCGGGCGTGCCGACCAGCAGGTCAAGGCCCTCGCGCACCATCTCGCGCTGCGGGGCGAGCGCGCTCTTGCCGTACACCGCGCCGGCGCGCAGCACCGTGCCGCGGAAGAGCTGCTGCGCGTCCTTCGCGACCTGCTGCGCCAGCTCGCGGGTGGGGCAGAGCACCAGCGCGCGCAGGCGGCGGCGCGGATCGACGGGGCGGCCGCGGATCTTCGGCGGCGCCTCGGCCAGGAGCCGCGCGGCCAGGGGCAGCAGGTACGCGAGCGTCTTGCCCGTGCCGGTCGAGGCCACCACGGCGACGTCGCGACCCTCCATCGCGGGGGGCAGCGTTCGGCGCTGCGCGCGCGTGGGATCGGTCACGTCCATCGCCGCCAGCGAACGCACCAGGACCGGCGGCACGCCGAGGGCGTCGAAGCCCAGGTCGGCGGCGTCGGTGGATGCATCGTTGCGGCGTTCGCTCATCCGCATCAAGGTACAGGCGCCGCGGGTGCAGCCTGCGGCGGGGGCGGTTGCTGCGGCCGCTGCTGCAGGTCCTTCTCCTGGTACTTGAGCCGCATGCGCTTCTGGCGGTCGGTCAGGTCAAGTTCCCCACCGTCGATCCACGCGCGGCGCACCGTGCTGGTGAGCTCGAACGGGTCGCCCGTGAACAGCACCAGCGTCGCGCTCTTGCCGACTTCCAGCGTGCCGTAACGGTCGCCGCAGCCGGCCAGCTCGGCGGCCACGCGGGTCACGGCCTCCAGCGCGCGCCCGCGGTCCAGCCCGTACGCGACGGCGGTGCCGCACTGTGCCGGCAGGTGCCGGACGTGTGCGGGCTCGCCGCCCGTGCAGATCGAGAAGCGCAGCCCTGCGGCCGCCAGGCGTGCAGGCAACGCGTACGGCGCGTCCACCGCATCGCGCTCGCGCAGCGGCAGGCGGTGGATGCCCGTCACGATCACCGGAACGTCGCGCTCCTTCAGCAGGGACGCCAGCTCCGCGGCCGCGGTGCCGCCGACCAGCGTCATGCGGTAGCCGCGCCGCGCGCACCACTGCAGCGCCGCCTGCGCTTGCGAAGGCCACGCGGCGTCCACCAGCAGCGGCTCGGTGCCGGCCAGCACGCCGCGCATCGATTCGAAACGGGCGTCCTGCGGCAGCGCCGGGTCGGCCGCATGCGCGCGCACGTAGGCCTCGGCCTGGTCGAAGAAGCGATCGATCGCGGCCAGCACCTTGTCGCGCGCCTTGCGCTGCTCGTCCGCCGGCTTTTTCGTGGCCGTCGGCGGCAGCACGTCCATGAGCGGCCAGCGCAGCACCAGGCCGGCGTCCGGCCGCACCGTGCGGTCGGCGATCGTCCAGCCGTCCAGGCGCATCGCGCTGGCGTGGCCGGCCAGCACGCCGCCCTCGGGGAACGTGTGCACCATCAGGATGCCCGCGTTGCGCGCCACCGGCGGCAGGTCGCTGTCGGGGTTCGTCGCGGTGGCCGCGCGGATCTCCGGGCGGAAGTCGCCGAATTCCCGCGTGTCGTCGGTCGCGTCGACCTGCGTCGTCTCGATCAGCCCGAGCGTGGTCGCGGATTCCCACATGCCGGGCGCCACGACCAGGCCCTTCGCATCGATCACCTGCGCGTCGGCCGGGATCAGCGTCGTGTCCGCGGGCTCGGGCCCGATGCCCAGGATCTGCCCGCGGTCGAAGACGATCCAGCCGTCGGCGATCGCTGGCGCGCCGGCGACGCAGGTGCGGATGTCCACGTGCCGGAGCGCCACGGCGGTCTGCTGCCGCGGCGCCGGGATGACGATCGACTGCGCGTGCGCGGCGGCGGAAAGCAGCAGGGCAGCGGCGGCCTTGAGGTGCGTGCGGTTCATCGGTTGCCTCCTGCGCCGGCGGTTTCCTCGAAGATGGCGGCCCAGACGTCGGCGTCCGAGCAGCCGCACTCGCCCTGGCGGGCGCGCACGGGGTCCACGCCCGCGCGGATGCGCGCCAGCACGGCGTCCTCGCGCAGCGCACGCATGCGCGCGAGCAGCGTGCCCGCGCGTTCGCCGGTGGGCGGCGCATCCGGCGGCGGCTTGCCCCCGT
Source organism: Phycisphaeraceae bacterium (assembly GCA_040382255.1). Classification (GTDB taxonomy): domain Bacteria; phylum Planctomycetota; class Phycisphaerae; order Phycisphaerales; family SM1A02; genus UBA966. The sequence goes on along the minus strand of JBEIFT010000042.1, from coordinate 7,022 downwards.
CGGAGCCGCCGCCCTTCCCGGTGCCTCCACCGCCCTCGCGGCCCGGGTCGGCCGTGGCCAGCGCCAGCAGCGAGCGCCGCGTGGCGTCGTCGCGGGCGCGCAGCGCGGCGTCCGCAGCCAGGTCGAACATCCGTTCGCCGTCGATCCACGTCTGCTCGCAGCGCGCGTACACGCTCAGCGGATCGGCGCTCCAGATCACGAAATCGGCGTCCTTCCCGGGCTCCAGCGAGCCAACGCGCCCGTCGATCCGCAGCTGCTTCGCCGGGTTCAGCGTGACCAGCTTGATCGCCTCCTCGCGCGGCAGGTTGCCGTACCGCATCGCCTTCGCGGCCTCGGTGTTCATGCGCCGCGCCAGCTCGTCGCTGTCGCTGTTGAAGCTGGTGACGACGCCCGCGTCGTGCAGCATCTGCCCGTTCCACGGGATCGCGTCCATCACCTCGACCTTGTACGCCCACCAGTCGCTGAAGCTGGACGCGCCCGCGCCGTGCGCGGCGATCTCGGCCGCCACCTTGTAGCCCTCCAGCACGTGCTGCAGCGTGGCCACGCGGAACCCGAAGTCCTGCGCAACGCGCAGCAGCATCATGATCTCGTCCTGGCGGTAGCTGTGGCAGTGCACCAGGCGCGTGCCGGCCAGGATCTCGGCCAGCGCCTGCAGCTCGAGGTCCGGCCGCGGCGGCATCGTGCGCGACCGTTCGGCATCCGGCAGGCCGGCGTACCGATCCATCGCTGCCGCGTGCTCGCGCGCGCCCTGGAAGCGGTCGCGCAGCAGCTGCTCGACGCCCAGGCGCGAGGACGGATACCGCTTCTTGCTGCGCGTGACGTTCTCGCCCAGCGCGAACTTGATGCCGCCGGGCGCACCGGCCACCGGGAAGTCCGCGGCCGGGTGGCCCCACTTCAGCTTGACCACGCTGTTCTGGCCGCCGATCGGGTTGGCGCTGCCGTGCAGCTGGTTCGCGGCGGTCAGGCCGCCGGCCAGCTCGCGGTACCAGCCGACGTCGTCCGGGTCGATCGCGTCGGCGATGCGCACCTCGGCGGTGACGTTCTGCGTCCACTCGTTCACGCCGCCGTCGATGCCGGTGTGGCTGTGGCAGTCGATCAGGCCGGGCGTGACGTGCTTGCCGGCGGCCTCGACGACGTGCACGTCCGCGGGGACCGTGCCGGCCGGCAGCGTCGCGCGCAGGTCCTTGCCGATCGCGACGACCTTGCCGTCCACCGCCAGCACGTCCGCGTGTTCCAGGATCCCGTCCTTCGCGACGGTCCACACCGTGGCGTCGTGCACCAGCACCGCTGCGGGCCGGAAGCGCTCGCCGACGCCGAAGTCGCCCATCGGCAGCGTGCGCGGGACGGCGGCAAGCGTCGGCTTGGGGTCGAACGGCACCTTCTTCGGTGCGGAGCCGCCGGCGGGGCCGTCCTTCGCCGGGCCCTTGCCGGCGTCCTTGCCGCCCTCGTCCCCGTCCTCATCGTCATCCGCCTTCGGCGCGTCCCCGGTGCGCGCGGCGGCCGCGATCGTCCACGCCGTGCGGCGCCCGTCGGGCGCGACCAGCGCCAGCTGCGCACCGTCGCCGGCGGCGATCCACGTCCCGCGCAGCGTGCCCTCCGCGCCGAACGCGCGGCCGTCCACGGTGAATCCGCCGCGGGCGTCCTCGAACGAGGCAGCCTTCGCGCGCGCCTCCTTCGGGCCCGTGCGCGCGTCACCCACGTCGCCGGGCGCCGCCGCGAACGCGAAGGTCACGCGCTTCGTGTCCGGGTCCACCGTCACCGCGACCGGCCCAGCGGCCAGCGCGCCGATGCCTTCGGTGGGCGCGCCCAGCGCGTACGTCCCGCGCAGGGGGAAGCGGCTGCGAAGGTCGACGTCGTGCCGCACCCCCGCGACCCACACCGTGCGCACCTTGAAGTCCTTGCCGAAGAGCGGGCCCTCCGTGACCACCAGGTTCGCAAGGCGGCCCGGCTCGACCGTGCCCGCGATCGCCCCGATCCCCAGCGCCGCGGCGGGATTCACCGTCAGCGCAGCCAGCAGCTCGTCGGGCGTGGTGCCGCACTGCACGGCGCGCTCGGCGGCCTTGGCGAACGCGCCCCTGTCCTTCAGGCGCACCGTGCTGGCCGCGGCCGGCACCCCTGCGCGCAGCAGCTGTGCGAGGTTCGTGGGCGCCAGCGCCCAGTGCTGCAGGTCGCGCAGCGGGACGTCGTCCGCGGCCCACGGCGTGGCGACGTCGGGCGCCTTCGGGAAGTCGAACGGCACCACCAGCGGACGCCCCAGCGCGCGCACCTCGTCCAGGCGACGGTATTCACGCCCGCTGCCGACGTAGCCGGCGTCCAGCGTGAACTCCGCCGCGACCTTCGCCGCGCGCCCCAGCATCTTCTCGTCGGTGGCGTCGAACCATGCCCGGCCCTTGCCGCGTGCCGTGTTCGCCAGCGCGTCCAGCGCGGTGGCCGTCTCGGGCGGCCGGTTGCCCTCGGGGTGGGTGCGCCACACGTCCATGCACGCCGCGTGCCAGGCGGCATCCGCGAACGTCTGCCGCACCAGCGCGATCGAGCCGATCAGCGCGCCTGGGTACGTGGCGCGGTCCCAATCGTCATCACCGGCGTGCTCGAACGCGATCGCGGCGCCTGCGTCGGCCAGCACCGTGCGCGCGGTGCGCGGTTCGTCGCCCAGCAGCGCGACGTGCCCGCTGCCGCGGAAGATCCCCGACGACGGGAAGAACGCGGCCGCGGTGAATCCCAGCGCGCGCAGCTCCTTGCGCAGCTCGGGCGCCGGCGTGGCCAGGTCGGCCGCGCGCACCTGCGGCGTGACGCGCACGTTCCAGTGCGCGCCGGCCTGCGCGCCCACCGCGCGCGCGGCGGCCGCGCTGTCCAGTCGCACGCACGCGTCGATGAATCCCGGGTACGCGACCATGCCGCGCCCGTCGTGCACGGTGGTGCCTGCGGGCACCTTCACATCGTCCTTCTGCCCCACCGCCTCGATCCATCCGTCACGCATCACGACGGTCGCATGCTCCACGCGCATGCCGGGGCGCGGCACCAGCGTGACGTCCACGATCGCGTCGCGGCGCACGTCGGACTCGCGCATCGCCGCCGGCGGCGGTTCCTGCGCGACGGCGGACGCGGCGGTGACCGCGGCGGCGATCAGCGCGGCAAAGCGACGCGCCGCGTGCACGTGGCACGCGGCGCGGGGGGTTCGTGTGGTTCGCTGGTGGCTGGCCATGCGTGCATTTCACACGCAAACGGCCGGTCACGCGCGGGTCAGGCGCGCAGGTCGCGCAGCAGCCCGTCGATCGCCGACTGCAGCTTCTCGGGCGACTCGTACGTGCCGCCCGCGATGGCCTGCTTGATGGCCTCGATGCGCGCGGCGCGCACGTCGGGCATCGCGCGGATGGCCTCCAGGTGCCGGGCGTGCTCCGAGAGTTCCACGCGGTCGCGTCCCTCGGCCCAGCGCGGCGCCGATGCGGCGACCTCGGACTGGGCGTTGGCGCGGTATGCGGCGGCGGCTTCCTGCACGCGCTGCGCGGCGTTCATCGCGCCGAGCCCGTGGGTGAGTCCAACCTGTCCGATGTCGTTCATACGCTGCTCCTACGGGAGTCACGGTCCAGTCCGTTCGACCGAGCCTCCGCACTTGGCCACCCGTGGTTCCGTCCAGGGGCCGTCCGTCCGGCGAACGTCGCCGTCGCAGCCTGTGGTATCGTCGAAACCGCCGGAAAACCTTGAGGACTGCACAAGCGTACCCCCGGTTCCCGTGAAGACCAATAAGAGATCCACCGATCCCGTGAGCCGCGCCATCGCGCGGGCCGCCCGCACGCTGGCCATCCGCCGGTCGCCCGGCACCGGCGCCGCCACGGCGGTGCTGGCCCTTGCCGCCTTGGCGCTGCAGGGGTGCGACAGCCAGCCCGCGGCCACGCCGCCCCAGGACACCAAGTCGAAGCTTGCCGGCGCCGACCAGCAGGGGGGCACCGGCCGCCCGGCCCCGCAGCGCCTGCAGGCCGGCCGCCCCGCGGCGCCCGCTTCGACCACCACCAAGGCCGCGCCGGCCGTACCCGCGACCGACCCCACCTCCGGCCTGATGAACCCCGGCGACGAGGTCGACGGCAACGTCGGCGCGGACCGCGTCCCCGGCCGTGCCCGCGCGCGCGCCGAGGTGGCCAGCCCGTCGGCCGCCCAGTCGCAGCCCCGCGTCCCCGGCTCGCGGGCGCAGCAGCGCGCCACCGCGTCCGATGACGAGAAGCCCACCTGGTCGGTGCTGCTGGCATCGTTCTCCGGCGAGGACCACCGCGCCAACGCGATCGGCGCGTGCGAACAGATCGTGCGCCGCTACCCCATGCTCAAGGGCGCGTTCGTGCGCTCCACCACGCGCGGCACCGTCGTCCTGTACGGGCGCTTCGAGGGCACGCGCGACAAGGACCCGGCCGCGAAGGCCGCGATCGACCTGGTGCACGGCATCCAGCAGGACGGCCAGCGAGTCTTCGGCCGCGCGATGCTCACGCGCGTCGGCGCCGCCCCCGACAGTGCCCCACCGGGACCGCATGACCTGCGCACCGTGCGCGCGCAGGCCCCGAAGGGCGTGCTGTACTCGCTGCAGGTGGCCGCCTGGATCGGCTCCGACCTGAAGGAACAGGAGATGCCGATGCGCGAGGTGAAGCGCGCGGCCGAGGCCTACTGCGCACAGCTCCGCGCGCAGGGCAACGAGGCGTACTACTTCCACGACTACGACACGCTGATCAGCATCGTCACGGTGGGCGTGTTCGGCAAGGACGCCTACGACTCGCGCAGCACGCTCTATTCGCCCGAGGTCGAGGCCGTGGCGCGCAAGTTCCCGAAGAGCCTGGTCAACGGCGAGGAAGTGCTGATCCCCGTGGACCCGAAGAACCCGAAGGGCAAGACCTACCCGCAGGCGCCGCGGCTCGTCGAGGTTCCGAAGGCGTGAGCCTGGTCCCCATGCGGCCGCGCGGGGCAATCGGCTGCGTGGTGCGTGCGTGTGCCATCCCCGTGTCCCTGGCGACCGGCGTGCTTGCCGCGTGCGCGGTGCCGCCGGCCGCGGTCCCCACGGCGCCCCCGCGCGCCACGGTGTGGCTCTTCATCTCGACCGACTGCCCGATCGCCAACGGCTACCAGCCCGAGATCGAGTCCATGCGCCGGCGCTGGGAGCCGCAGGGCATCGCGTTCGTCGGCGTCTACGCCGAGGTGCCCGTCACCGCCGAAGAGGTGGCCGGGCACGTCCGGCAGCACGGCATCCGCTACCAGGTGCGCGCCGACGACGACCGTGCGCTGCAGCGCGGCATGGGCGTGCGCGTGGTGCCCGAGGTGGTCGTGACCGCCGGCAGCCCCGCGGACGTCGGCGACCCGCGCGCCTACCTCTACCGCGGCAGGATCGACGACCGCTGGCCCGAGCGCGGATCGAAGCGCGCAAGCGCCACCACGCACGACCTGGCCGACGCGCTGGCCGAGATCGCCGCCGGGCGCGCACCGCGCGTGCGCGACACCGTGCCCGTCGGCTGCGTGCTCGACCCCTGAGGCCACGCGATGCTTGATGCCGCGCTGCTTGCCGCACTCCTGCTGCCGGATCCGCCGGCGTCGGCCGTGCCACCGACCGCGCCGGGTCCGTCGGTGACTGCGTCGCCCGCCGACGGCTGGGCGCTCTGGCAGCACCACTGCCTGGAGTGCCACCGCGCCGGCGGCAGTGCGCCGCTCCGGCTGGACGCACGCGGCCCGATCGCGCGCAAGGCCGCCACGATCGCCACCGTGCTGCGCGAGCGCTTCATGCCGCCGTGGCTGCCGACCGGCGGCGGCCCGTTCGCGCACGACCTCCCGACCGATGCCGAACGCGACGCGATCGCCGCGTGGGCGCGGGCCGGTGCACCGGATGCGCCCGAGACCGCCGCACCGATGCCCGACCAGGGTGCGGGCGCCGCGTGGTCGCGCGTCGCCGCCGGCTGGCAGGTGCCCGCGGACGGCACGTTCATGCGCACGTTCGCCGAGTGCGGGTTGCCCATCGACGCGGCGTTGCGCGCCGGCGGCGTGCGCGGTGTCCGCATGCGCCGTGCGTCCGGCGCGGTGGAGCGCGCGATGCTGGGCCTTGACCGCTCCGGCACGCTTGTGCGCCTGGACGCCGACGACCCGGGGCCCGGCGCGTACGTGCACGCCGACGCGCCGGGCGCGCCCGCTGGATCATTGGCGTTGCTTGGCGTGGACGGCCGGTTCACGCTGCCCGACGGCTGGGTGCTGCCGGCCGCCGCACCCGACGCGGACGGGCGCGTACCGACGCTGGCCGTCGAACTGCACGCCGTCGGCCGCGGCGCACCGATGGACGGCAGCGTGGAATTCGCGTGCATCCCGGCCGTCGCCGCGCCCGGTACCCAGCTTCGCACCGCCGTGACGTTCCGCTGCGGCCCGGACGGCGCCCTGCGCGTGGAGCGCGGCGACCGCACCACGCACACCGTGAGCGGCCCACTGGTGCGCGCCGCCGACGTGGGCGTGATCGCGCTGCGCACCGACACGCGGTGCATCCAGGCACGCGTGGTCGCGCGCGCGCCCGACGGCACGGCGCGCGTGCTGCTCGAGATCGCGCGCTACCGCGAGGGGCTCGACCGCGCATATCGCCTCGACCCGCCGGTGCGCATGGCAGCCGGCACCGTGGTGGAACTGCACACCGGGCACGCCGACGACAACGCGCTGGCGAATTCGCAGCCGATGGCGCTGCTGTGGTGCCTGGCCGACGGCGCCGCACCGGCGTTCCCGGCGGCCGGCACCGCGCGCGCCACGGCTCCCGAACCCGCGCCCGCCGGCGATCTCCCGCCGGATGCAGCCGACGGCATCACGTGGTTCGATGCCGTGGCCGCGTGCAATGCCCGCAGCGCGCGCGAGGGACTGTCGCACGCCTACCGGATGACCAGCCCCGACCGTGTCGACGGGCACGTCGTGCGCGCACAGGTCGAGCGCGTGCCGGACGCCGCGGGCTGGCGGCTGCCGCGCGCCGCCGACGTTGCGCGCGATCCCGCCGCGCAGGGCTGGTGGTGGACCGACGACGAGAGCGG
>JBEIFT010000041.1:0-13965 GCA_040382255.1 Phycisphaeraceae bacterium | reverse complement strand
GTGCTGGTCGACCAGCTGGCCGACTTCCGCTTGGCCGAGCGCGCCGTCCTGACCGGCAGCCCGCTCACGGTGGCCGACCTGACGGGTGCCGCCGGCCGGTACCGCAAGGCGGGCGAGAAGCGCTCGGCGATCCCCGGCGGCATCTCGGTCGCGAACGTGGCCGTCGCGGGGTCCGCGATCACCGAAGACTGCGACAACATGGGCCAGCTGAGCTCCGCCGCCGCGGACGACATCATCGTCGGCCTGAACGCGGCCCGCGGCTCGCTCGACAGCCTTGATGCGGCGTTCCGCGCCGCCTTCCCCGGCGCTCTGGCGACCGACATCCTGCTGGCGGGCATCACCGGCAGCACCAGCGCCGACAACATCGCCCTGGCGCTCACCTACGCGGCGCCGAACACCGTGTACGCGAACGTCAACGGCATGAACGCCGGGCAGATCCAGGCCCTGGCCACCGGCGGTGCCAAGCTGAAGACCGACGGCGTGACCGGAACGCTCGGCTTCCGCCTGTCCTCGGCCATCGGCAACTGGCAGGTCCTCCTGGCCAAGTTCAACGCCTCGGCGACGGTGAACGTCGACGCCGACGGCCTGGGCGCCGCCGACCTCAACGTCATCGCCGCCAACGCCTCGCGCGTGGACAGCGTGATCAACGTGGCGATCACCTCTGGCAACTCGGTCGCCCAGATCGGCCAGCTGGCCGGCAACGCCGTCGACGGCAGCATGTCGGCGATCGGCAACGGGATGTCGGGCAATCAGCTCAACGCGGTCTCCGCCGTGCTGGCGAAGATCAAGCCGGACGGCATCGGCGGCGAAGTCGCCGTCACCGACGGCCTCAACAACCTCGACGCCTTCCTGGCGAAGTGCGCCGACGCGGCGAACGTGACGGTGGCCGCCTCGGGCATGTCCGACGCGAAGCTGGCCGTGCTCGTGGCCCGCATCGGCAAGGTCGACCTGATCAACTCGCTGACGCTCACGCAGGCGCAGGGCGCCTCCGCGATCGACACGCTGCTCGGCAAGGCCGCGAACGCGGTCGTCACGGCCGACGGCATGGACGCGGACCGCCTGGGCGCGGTTGCCGGGAAGGTCTCGGCCGTCCAGTCGTACGGCATCCGCGGCACGATGAACCTGACCAGCGCGACCAACGCCGACACGATGGCCGCGCTGTTCACGAAGTTCGACAGCGAGACCGGCCACATCACGGCCGTGCTCACCGACATGATCGACTCGCAGCTGGTCAAGGTGGCCTCGCAGGCCAGCATGATCGCCCCCGATGCCCTCACCGGCACCGTGGCGCTGCGCTCGGCGATCACGGGCTGGCAGAACCTGGTGGCGCGCGCGTCGGTCGCCGGCGCGAGCGTCTCGGTCGACGCCGCCGGCATGCAGCACGCCGACCTCGCGGTGCTGGCGACGAACATCGCGCGCATCGACTCGATCGGCGGCATCGCCCTCACCTCGGCCGAGTCCGGCGCCGAGATCGCGGCGCTGCTCGGCAAGTCGATGAACGCGAACGCGGTCGTCAACGCGACCGGCATGGGCTACGCGGGCGAGAACGGCGACCAGCTCAACGCGGTCGCCGGCGCCTTGGCGAAGGTCGCCTCGATCGGCGGCAACGTCTCCGTGACGAACGCGCTGTCGAACCTCGAGGACTTCCTCGGCAAGTGCCTCGTCGACGCGAATGTCTCCGTCGACGCGACGGGCATGAACGGCACCAAGCTCACGATCATCGTGAACCTGGAAGGCAAGGTCGACTCCGTCACGGGCATCACCTTCGACGGCCTGCTGCCGATGGCGCAGTTCATCAGCCTGCTGGACCGCACCAACGGCGCCTCGGCGAACGCGTCCGGCATGGACGTCGAGCACCTGAACGCCCTCGCGACGCGCACCTCGCACCTGGCCGCCGGCGGCCTGGGCGGCAAGGCGTCGCTGACGAGCGGCGTGGGCGCGGCGAACATGACCCTGCTCTTCGACGCGATGTCGGAATCGGCCACCATCGAGGCCGTCGCGACCGACATGGACATCGACCAGCTGAAGGCCATCGCCGGCCAGTCGGCGCGTATCGTCGCGGACGGCGTGACCGGCACGTTCGGCATCTCGTCGGCCCTCGTGGGCTGGCAGTCGATGCTGCCGAAGGTCGCCGCGGGCACCGGGCTCGCGCCGACCACCGTGGCGGTCGACGCCGCGGGCATGGGCCATGACGACCGTGCGGTGCTCGCGACGAACATCGCCCGCATCGACTCGATCGCGAACCTCGCGCTGGCTTCGGCGGACACCGCCGAGCAGATCGGCGCGCTCCTGGGCAAGGCCACGGGCGTCGTCGTCACGGCGACGGGCATGGGCCACGCGGGCGAGGCCGGCGACCAGCTGAACGCGGTCGCCGACGCGCTGGCGAAGGTCGCCAGCATCGGCGGCACCGCCGCCGTGTCCGACGCGCTGCACAACCTCGACGGCTTCCTGGCCGCCTGCGCCGACGGCGCCGGTTCGACGGTGAACGTCGATGCCACGGAGATGTCGGATGTCAAGAAGGCGGTGCTCGTCGCCCGCATCGGCAAGGTCGACGCGATCAGCAGCCTGGTCGTGGCGTCCACCGAGGACGCGACCGCGATCACCACCCTGGCCACCAAGGCCAGCGGCATCCGCGCGAGCGCCGGCGGCATGGTCGCCGACCAGCTGGCCGCGATCGCCGGAAGCGCGGCGAAGTTCGCCGCCGACGGCATCTCTGGCAACGTGGCGATGACCAGCGGCGTCTCGCACCAGGACATGGCCATCCTGTTCGGCGCCAATGGCCCGATCGGCGGCAGCGCGAACGTGGCGGTGAACGCCGCGTCGATGTCGAAGGAGCAGCTGTCCGCCATCTCGTCCGCGATCGCGGGCGGCGTGGTCGACTCGCTGTCGAACCTCTCGGTCACCAAGGACCAGACCGTCGCCGAGCTGACGAACCTGTTCTCGCGGGCGAGCGGCGTCGCGGTCGACGCGGACGGCATGCAGATCGACCGCCTGCAGTTCCTGGCGGACAGCGCGAACATCGCGAAGGTCGCTGGCATCAGCAACCTGTCCGTCTCCGACAGCCTGTCGGGCGACGAGCTGGGCCGCCTGCTCGGCAAGGCGACCGACGCGGTCGTCGACGCCAGCGGCATGTCGCCGGAGAAGCTGGTCGTGCTGGGCCAGAACGCCTCGCACATCAAGGCGAACGGCATCACCGGCGCGTTCAGCGTCAACAGCGAGGTGACCAACATCGCCGCGCTGATGTCGCGCGTCGCGGCCGGTGCGACCGTCTCGCTGGACCTCACGGGCATGACCTCGACCCAGGTGGCCGAGGCGAACCAGTACGTCAACCTGTTCGACGGCCCCGTCGCGGGCGCCCCGGTCTCGGTGGCGCGCGGAGCTGCCACCGTCGGCCACTTCCAGGGCATCCAGGCTGCGATCGACTTCTCGGCCGCGGGTGACGTGGTCAACATCGCCGTCGGCAACTACGACGGCGCGATCGTGGTCAGCAAGGCCGTCACCCTCAAGGGCGCCGGCATGGACAACGGCACCCGTCTGCGTCCCGGTGCGTCGACGCCCGCCGACAACCAGTACCTCAACATGGTGACCGTCACCGCCGACGGCGTGACCCTGAAGGACCTCCAGGTCGAGGGCATGGTCGGCGCGAGCCGTGTGCGCGGCGTGTACGTGCAGAGCGGGGAGTCGAACGCGGTGGTGAACGGGCTCACGCTCGACCACGTGCTCCTTTCACTGCACCAGATGGCGCTGTGGGTCGACAACGACATGTCGGCCGCCGGCATCAGCGTGGTCGACTGCACGATCAGCGGTTGCGGCAACGGCATCCAGGTCCAGCACCGCGGCTCGGTGGACGGCCTGGCCGTCACCCGCGGCACGATCATGGGCTGCCTGTACGGCATCTCGGCGAACGCCGAGATCCCGACGAGCAACCCGCCGGCGTTCGACAACGGGCCGAGCCTGAAGAACGTCACGGTGACCGACACGGTCATCGCGAACAACGTCCGCAAGGGCGCCTACTTCGAGAAGCTCAGCCAGGCCTCGTTCGCGAACGTGCAGTTCACGGACAACGGCCCGGCGGCGACCAACCCGGCCGGTCCGTCCTCGGGCCTGGAGTTCAACCTGAAGTTCGCGGCGTACGCCGACATCTCGGTGAACGGCTGCGTGTTCGTCGGCAACGGCGTCAACAACCCGACCGCCGGCAAGGCGCTGGTGATCGCGGCGCGCAACGACTCGAACGCCAACTACATCGCCTACCCGGCGTCGCTCACGAACGTGACCGTCACCGGCGGCTCGATCGCGGGCTCGCCGACGGCGATCGCGATCACCAACAACGTCAACCTCGCCGGCGTGGCCATCTCGGGCATGACGGTCGACGGCGCGGGCGCGGGCCTCTCGGTCTCGGGCGCGGCCGCTGGCAGCGTCCTGACGCTCGGCGACGTCGACCTGGGCGCGGGCCTGCTCTACGCGATCGTGAACGGCACCGCCGGCACGGTCGTCGACGCGCACGCCGCGAAGTTCGGCGGCGTCGTCGGCAACGACCTCACCGTCGCGCAGGGCTACGACCTGGCTGACCGCGTGCTGGACGGCATCGACGCGGGCATCTTCGGCCGCGTGCTGCTGAACCAGGGCGACGTGTACGTCACCCCGGGCAGCTCGTACTCGCCGGTGACCGGCTCGGCCGACATCTACCGCGCCATCGCGGCCGCCCAGTCGGGCGACGTGGTGCACGTGAAGGACGGCACGCCGCTGGTGCTGGGTTCCGCCATCGCGGCGACCCCGGCGTTCACCTTCGATGGCATCTTCGCGATCGCCGACGGCAACTGCCCGTCCAGCGAGATCCTGGCCAGCTTCCTGGCGCACAAGGGATCGAGCGCGGTCAACGTGAACCTCCTGGAGATGAACCCCGTCAAGATCGCGGCGATCGCCTCGAACATCGCGCTGCTCGACGCCGTCGACGGCATCGTGGGCGCGGGCGGCGCGGCGAACGTGGCCGAAGCAGCCGGCATGCTCGACGTGCTGAAGTGCGCCCGCGTCGATCTCGGCGCGTTCAACGGCCTGTCGTCCGCCAACCAGGCCGCGACCATGGTCGACCTCGTGGCGACCCGCGCCGGCGGCTGGAACGCGATGGAATCGATCACGTTCATGCTCGGTCGTTTCGTGGACTACCGCGCCAAGATCGAGGTGCTGCTCGCAAGCACGGTCGGCGACGCCGACTTCGCGACCGGCGGCAAGTTCGTGGCCGTGCGCGATGCGCGGCAACTGCTCGGCAACCTCGCGGTCTCCGGCGAGTCCGTCTCCACGGCCCAGCTCAGCGCGACCGTCGCCAACTTCCTGGCGCTCGGCCAGACCGGCCGTGGCCTGCTGCTGGCGGCGATGAACGCGTCCGAAGCGAAGGTCTCGGCCACCGCGATGAACGCCGCAGCCGAAGGCGTCCTGGCGTACGCCCAGGGACGTGACGTGATCGCCACCGGCATCACGTCGGCCACGTCGGTCGCCAGCATCAACCTGGCCATCGCCGCGGCGACGGCCGGCGAGCTGTCGATCGACGCCGACGGCATGGTCACCGACCAGCTGTCCGCGATCAGCGCCGGCATCGCCAAGGTCGGCGGCATCACGCGCCTGACCGTGACCTCGGCCCAGACCGAGGCGCAGCTGGGCAACCTGCTGGGCAAGGCGACCAATGCCATGGCGGACGCCAGCGGCATGACCACCACCAAGCTCAACGTGCTTGTGACGAACGCCGCGCGCATCAAGGCCAACGGCATCGTCGGCACCTTCACGGTGCTGGCGGGCGTGTCCGACATCGGCGCGCTGCTGGCCAAGTGCAGCGTCGACGCCATCGTCACGGTGGACGCCGGATCGATGACCTCGGCGCAGCTCTCGGCGATCAACGCCAACCTGTCCAAGGTCGATTCGCTGGTCAACGTCAGCGCCAACGGCGACCTGACCGCGACGGAGCTGCAGAACCTGCTGCAGAACTCGTCCTCGGTGATCGTGACCGTGACCGGCATGGGCACGGACAAGCTCAACGTCCTGGCGGCCAACGCCTCCAAGATCGCCTCGAACGGCATCGTCGGCTCGCTGGCGCTCACCAAGGACGTCGACAACCTGGCCGGCCTGCTCGGCAAGGCGCACCCGGACGCCGTCGTCACGGTGAACGCGGCGGACATGCTGCCCGCGCAGCTGCACGACGTCGCCTCGGTCATCGCCGCCGTCGACTCGATCACCAACCTGTCGCTGACCTCGGCGACGGTGGCGGCCGACATCGACGCGCTGCTGACCAAGACCTCGGGTGCGGTGGCCAACGCCACCGGCATGAACCAGCCGCAGCTGACGAAGCTCGGCCTGCGCTCGGGCAGCCTGGCGGCGAACGGGATCACCGGCGACGTCGTGTTCGACCACCTGGTGGAGAACGACGCCGACCTGTTCGGCAAGGTCGCGCTGGCCGCGAACGTCACCGTCAACGCGTCCAGCCTGGGCGACGAGGACCTGGCGTTCATCGACGGCGTGATCGCCAAGGTCGACCTGATCAACGGCCTGCACCTGACGTCCGACCAGGACAAGGACGTGCTGGGCCGCCTGCTCGGCAAGTCGGCCGCGGCCTCCAGCTACGTCGACGGCACGGGCATGAGCTCGGCAGCCGGCGATCAGCTGGCGGTGATCGCCAACAACAGCGCCAAGATCGCGCCGGGCGGCATCACGGGCTCCTTCACGGTGACCGGCGCGCTGAGCTCGACGCAGCTGGCGAACCTGCTCGGCAAGGTCTTCACGGGCAGCAGCTTCGTGACCTCGGCCACGGTGACCATCAACGCCTCGGGCATGACCGACGCGCAGCTGTCGGCGATCGCCGGCAACATCGCGGGCGTCGACCACATCACGTCGCTGAGCCTGGGCGCGACCCAGACCTCGGTCGAGATGGCGCTGCTCCTGGGTGCGACCGACAACAACCAGGCCAACGTCAACGCGACCGGCATGAGCGCGGCGCAGCTGGCGGCCGTCGCCAACGCCGCCGGCCCGGTGAACCAGGTGACCGGCACCGTCGTGGTGACCGCCGGCCTGACCGACACCCAGATCGCGGCGCTCATGGGCACCGTGTCCACGTCGGCCACCGTGACGGTGAACACCGCCGGCATGAGCGCCCCGCAGCAGGCCGCGGTCTACTCGGCCGCCCTGCTCGAGGTGAAGTCGCAGCAGGCCGTCAAGGTCAACGACGCGAACAGCCTGATCACGGTCGAGTTCAACGTCTCGGGCCTGGCGACCGCCGCGGTCGGCATGCAGGCGAGCATCGACTACGACCCGTTCAAGCTGCAGTTCGTGCAGGCCATGGGCGGCGACGCGATGCCCTCGCTCCTGTTCTCGCAGGACATGGGCAGCTCGGTGATGCTGGCCACGGGCATCGGCCTCTCGGGCCCCGGCTCGTCGCCGGTCCTCCAGGGCAACCTGCTCCGCGTGCAGTTCAAGGCCCTGCAGTCCTTCTGCAGCCTCACGGACTGCATCCGCCTGACGCCGTCCTTCGCCAACCGGCTGGCCGACACGCAGGCGATGTCGCAGGCGATCCCCTTCATCGCGACCAACTACATCAACGTGTCCGCGATGGACAACCTGCAGCTGGTCAACACCACGGGCGACGTCGACGTGGCGACCGATGCGGGCTCGGTGGTCGGTGCCTACCGCGCCAACCCCGGCGTGACCGCGTCGAACAGCTGCGGATCGCTGCCGGTGACCCTCACCATCACGCTGCCCGACAGCACGGTGGCCCACGCGTGGCCTTCGGAGTTCCCGATCGGCACGTCGACGGTCTCGTGGAGCACGTCGGACGCGGCCGGCAACGCGGCACAGGTCACCAAGACCTACGTCGTGCGCAACTACCAGCTGGCCACGCTCAACGTGTCCTTCCTGGGCAGCATCCAGACCGCCAACGGCCAGGGCTTCAACCAGGCCCTCCGCCTGCGGCTGTCGGACGGCACGGTCCTGAACGTCAACCCGCAGTTCTCGTCGAGCGGCGTCCTGGCCGGCTACGACGCGCAGCTGCCGGTGGCCAGCGGCTACTCGTGCATCAGCATCAAGGACGCCGACCACACGCTGGCCTCGGCGAACAGCATGCCGGTGACGGGCACCAAGTTCGCCCCGGCCAACTTCATCCTCGGCGGCGGCGATGCCAACGACGACAACATCCGCGACATCCTTGACTACGCGGCCTACGTCTACGACTACGGCATCAACAAGACCACCGCCAGCCGCAGCAACTACAACCGCGACGGACGCGTCGACCTGGCCGACTTCACCTACGTCACCCTCGGCTTCCTGCAGTCGGGTGCGACCTGCGGTGGCGGCAACTTCGAAGGCGGCACGCCGCGCGACCGCGTCAGCGTGCGCGACCTGCGCCGCGCGGGCATGGGCGAGTTCGCGATCGCCGACCTCAACCACGACGGTTGGGTCGACGTGACCGACGTGACCATGTGGGCCCAGGGCAGCCGCCCGCGGGGCTACCCGGCCGGCGAGCCGATCGACATCCAGATCGGCAACGGCAGCGCCAACTGAGCCCGCCCTCGGGGCTTCCTGACGAAACCATCACGCCGCGCCGGCATTCGTGCCGGCGCGGCGGTGCTTTTGCGCCCGAAGCGGCCGTGCCGCCCTGCGCGGGAACCGGCGTCAGCGCCAACCGATCGGCCGGCCGGAGAGGCCGTTGACTTCCTTCAGCACGGTCATCACGACCAGCCCGACGACGGCCAGCACCGCCATGCCCGCGGCCTCGGCGGGCATGCCCGCCGCCAGCAGCCACGCCGCCGCGTAGACGGCCTGCCACATCGCCCCGTAGCGGCGCAGCTTCTCGGCGGCCACGGCGTCGCCGCCCGTGCCCGCCACCTTGCCGCGTACCAGCAGCAGGAATCCCGCGAGCGCCAGCACCGGCCACACGATCCCCGCCGGCGACGCGGTCGCGACATGGTCGCCGGACGCCACCTGCGGCCAGTAGGACGTGCCCTGGCCCTGGCTGGCCCACGCGCCGCCGCCCAGCAGCGCCGCGGAGCAGAGCAGCCAGGCCGCCGCAAGCGACAGGATGCGCCGCGTCCCGAAGTACGGCCGCTTGCCCTCGAACCGGTGCACGCTGGCCGCGATCGCGACCGCGTGCGACATCGACCACCACACGGGCAGCGTGAAGCCCAGCGTGTGGTTCGGGATGAACATGTTCAGCGCATGCACCACGCCGACGGTGACGATGCCGAGCGCCGGGATGTGCTTCGCGACCGCGTCGTAGAACATGATCGCGGCGGCGACCACGCAGGTCAGGACCAGCGCGACCTCGCCCAGCGCGCTGGCGCTGACGATGGCCAGCATCAGCGCGCCGAACGAGAGGAACGCGGCGCTGGACGCGCGGATGCGTCCGGCGGCCAGCGGGCGGTCGGGCGCGAAGCGGCGGTCGTGGCGCAGGTCCAGCAGGTCGTTCAGGCTGGCCGCGAACGCGAACAGCCCGAGCGCGGCCAGCATGGTGCAGCCCAGCGCCTTCCACAGCGGCATGTGGTAGACGGGCAGGTGCACGTAGCGCGGGTCGGCGCGCGTGAGGAGCGTGACCAGCCACAGCTCGCAGACGGCGCCGAAGGCCAGCGACAGCCGGGTGAGCTGGAACGCATCGAGGATGCGTGCGGCGACGGGGCGCATCGGGGCGGCATCCTAGGGGCGCCTGCCCGCGGCCCGCTGCTACCATGGTCCGTCCGCCATCCGGCGCCCCGAACGCATGAAGAGCGACCTGCCCATCATCCCCGACGCGCGCGGCCTCCGGGTCGGCCTGGTGACCAGCCGGTACCACGCCGACGTGACCGGCGCGATGGAGGACGGCGCCCGCACCGCGTTCCTGGCCGCGGGCGGCCTGCCCGAGGACCTGCTGATGGCCGCCGCCCCCGGCGCCTTCGAGCTGCCCGTGATCGCGGCCGCCTACGCGCGCCGCGCGGACGTGGCGGCGGTGGTCATCCTGGGCTGCATCGTCGAGGGCGAGACCCGCCACGACCGCGTCCTGGGCGACGCGATCGCCTCCGCCGCGGCGCAGCTTTCGGTGCACACCGGCAAGCCCGTCGGCTTCGGCGTGCTGACCGTCCGCAACGCCAAGCAGGCGCGCGCCCGCGCCGGCGGCAAGCACGGCAACAAGGGCCAGGAGGCGATGGACGCCGCGCTGCTCGCGGTCCGCGCCGTCGAGGGAGCGAAGTCATGAGCCACGACGAACAGCTGCCGCCCGGAAGCCCCACGCTCGCGGTGCGTCGCTGCGCGCTCCAGTCGCTCTACCAGCTGGATGCCGCCAAGAGCGACGAGTCCGCCCTGGTTGGCCTGCTGGCCGACGACGGCGAGCGCGACCCCGCGTCCGCCGACGCCATCGAGCGCGGCATCGCGCTGGCGCAGCTGGCATGGGAGTTCCGCCACGACGCCGACCGCGAGATCGGCGAACTGGCCCGCGAGTGGCCGCCGCACCGGCAGCCGCTGGTCGACCGGAACCTGCTGCGCCTGGGCTGGTACGAGCTGCGCCACAGCGACGCGCCGCCGCGCAAGGTGGTCAGCGACGCAGTCGAGATCGCCAAGGAGTTCGGCACCGCCGACAGCGGCAAGTTCGTCAACGGCGTGCTGGACAAGGTCATGAACGGCGGCGCCGCCGCCGCGGGGGCCTGATGTTCTTCAAGGCTGCCGTCGACGCCATCCGGCGCGGCCTGAGCAAGACCGCGGAGGTGCTCGGCGCGGGCGTGCGCTCCATCCTGCACGGCCGCGCGCTCAGCGAGGAGGTCATCGGCGAGATCGAGACCGTGCTCGTGCAGAGCGACGTCGGCGTGCGCGCCGCGCGCGAGATCGTCGACGAGCTGCGCGCCGAGTTCCGCTCCGGCCGCGTGCCGCGCGGCGAGGACGCGATCGAGTTCCTGAAGTCCCGCCTCAAGGCGCGCATGGGATCGGGCGACCGCGGCATCGCCGTGGCGGCCGCGAAGCCGACCGTCGTGCTGGTGGTGGGCATCAACGGCGCGGGCAAGACGACCAGCGTGGCCAAGATCGCCAAGAGCCTGCGCGACGACGGCCGCACCGTGCTGCTGGCCGCGGCCGACACGTTCCGCGCGGGCGCGGTGGCGCAGCTGGAGACGTGGTCGAAGCGCCTGGGCGTTGACATCGTGAAGGGCACGCAGGGGGCCGACCCCGCGGCGGTCGCGTTCGACGCCGCCGATGCCGCGGTGGCGCGCGGCGTGGACGTGCTGCTGGTGGACACCGCCGGCCGCCTGCACACGCAGGACAACCTGATGCGGCAGCTCACCAAGATCCGCAACGTCATCGCCAGGAAGATCCCCGGCGCGCCGCACGAGATCCTGCTGGTGCTGGACGCCACCAGCGGCCAGAACGCGGTGAGCCAGGCCAAGGCCTTCAAGGAGGCCTGCGACGTCACCGGCATCTTCCTGGCCAAGCTCGACGGCACCGCCAAGGGAGGCATCGTGGTGGCCATCCGCGAGACGCTCGACGTCCCCGTGAAGCTGGTGGGCGTGGGCGAGACCCCGGACGACGTCCAGCCCTTCGACCCGGACCGCTTCGTCGAGGCGATGTTCGCGGCCTGACGTCGCGGCCCGGTGGGAAAGGCCCTTTGGCGGCCGTGGGCGGGCCGCGCACGTTCCTGCCTAGAATCCGTGTCATGCGGGCGCGTGCCTTCACCCTGGTCGAGCTCCTCGTCTCCATCGCGATCATCGGGATCCTGGTGGGGATCATCGTGCCCAGCGCGGGCATGATCCGGCGCGAGAGCCAGAACGTGAAGTGCATGTCGAACCTGCGCCAGGACTTCGTGGCGGTCGAGGCGTTCCGGAAGGTCAACCAGGACCGCCTGCCGATGTGCGAGTTCATCCCGGTGGTCACGGACGCCGGGCCGAGCGGCGGCCTTCCGAACCTGCTGAAGGGCTATCTGCCGGCGGACAGCGAGACGTGGCTGTGCCCCGCGGACGTGGTGCAGGACTCGCTCGACACCGGCACCAGCTACATGTACCTGCCCGGGCTGCTGCGGTACTCGCCGGCGGTGCAGGTGGACGTGGTGACGCTGCTCCTGACGTTCCAGCCTGGAAGCATGACGCCCGCGCAGCTGGCCAGGCAGAAGTCCGACGCCGAGGCGCGCATCATGACCACGTTCTACGAGCGCGAGGCGCAGACCTACCCGGTGCTGGTCGACAGCGCCGACCGCCACCCGCGCAACGGGTCGATGCGCAACGGCATCTTCCTGGACGGCGGCGTGCGCGCGGCCGACCAGAACGGCCAGGGGATCACCGCGCCGAGCGGCCGCCCCGAACTGCCGGGCGGCCCGCCGAACCAGGAGGGCGAATGAGCTTCCTCGAGTCGATCCGCGAGCGTGACGTCGACCTGGGCGACCTGGTGCGCGAGCACGCCGGCCGCATCGCGGGCGCGCTGGCGGCGCTTGCCGTCGTGGCCGCGCTGGGCGGCGGCGCGTACTGGTGGTTCGCGGTGCGCTGGAAGGCGCCGCCCTCGATCTTCGACGCGCCCGTCAACAACGTGCTGGGCTACCTGGCAACGCCGGACTTCAACAAGCTGCCGATGCGCGAGCGCCTGAAGTACGTGCAGGACTTCATCGGCCGCTTCAAGGGCATGAGCCAGCAGGACAGCGTGGTCGCGGCGGCGTTCCTGGCGGGCGTCACCGGCAAGGTGCGCGAGCAGATGACGCAGAACGTCCGCGTGCTGGCCAAGGACATCATGGCCGAGGGCGCCGCGAAGTACGTGAACCTGCCCGAGTCCGAGCGCGGCGCCTTCATCGATGCATGGGTCGTCGAGTGGATCCGCTTCGCCGAGGGCACCGTGGGCGACGGCCCATCGAAGCGCTCCGACGCCGAGGTGCTCTCGTCCGCCAGGAGCGAGGCGCGCACCAACGAGGAGCGTCAGTCGAAGCGCATGGCCGGCAAGTCGCTGACGGGCTCGGGGGCGTCGCGCTTCCTCGGATTCTGGGCGAACGAGGTGGAGCCGGCGTCGTCGCCCAAGGAGCAGGGGCAGATCGCGCGCTTCATGGACGACGTCCGCACGCGGATGCTGACCGACAGGTGAACGACGCGCGCGCCGACCAGCTTCCCGTGCTGCGCGAGGCCGCGCGCATCGTCGAGGCCATGCGCGGGGCGCGCGGCATGGTGCTGACCGCCGCGACCGGCAGCGGCAAGACCACGCAGGTGCCGCAGATCCTGGCGAAGGCCGGCATCGTGGACGGGCAGATCGTCGTGCTGGAGCCGCGCCGGCTGGCCGCGCGCATGACCGCCCGGCGCGTGGCCGAGGAGATGGGCGTGCGCCTGGGCGAGGAAGTCGGCTTCCAGACGCGCTTCGAGCGCGTGGTGGGGCCTGCGACGCGGATCCGATTCGTGACCGAGGGCGTGTTCCTGCGCCAGGCGCAGCGCGACCCCGGCCTGCGCGGGATCGGCGCGGTGCTGCTGGACGAGTTCCACGAGCGCAGCGTCAACGCCGACCTGGCGCTGGGCATCCTGCGCCGCGCGCGCGAGCGGCGGCCCGCGCTGATGGCGGCCGCGATGAGCGCGACGATGGACGCCGCGAAGGCGAGCGCGTACCTGGGCGTGCCCGAGATCGGTGCCGAGGGCCGCGCGTACCCGGTGGCCGTGCGCTACGACGCGGGCGACGCCAAGCTGCCGGTCTGGGAGCGCGCGGCGCGCGCGGTGCGCGGACTGGTCGAGGAAGGCTGCGAGGGCGACGCGCTGGTGTTCATGCCGGGCGGGTACGAGATCGACCGCACGATCGACGCCGTGCGCGCGCAGCTGCGCGGCGTGCCGGGCGGCGCGGCGTTCGACGTGGTGGGCCTGCACGGGTCGATGCCGCCGGAGCGCCAGGACGCGGCGGTGGCGCCGGCCGTGCGGGGGCGGCGCAAGGTCATCGTCGCGACCAACGTGGCCGAGACGTCCATCACGATCCCGGGCATCCGGATGGTGGTCGATTCAGGCCTGGCGCGCAGCTTCCGCG
>JBEIFT010000040.1:0-14047 GCA_040382255.1 Phycisphaeraceae bacterium | reverse complement strand
GGCTGCGGCAAGAGCACGTTCCTGCGCTGGATCAACCGCATGAACGACACGATCCCCGGCGCCCGCGCCGAGGGCACGCTCACGCTCGACGGCGGCGACCTGCTGGACCGCGGGATGGACGTGGTCGAGCTGCGCCGCCGCGTCGGCATGGTCTTCCAGAAGCCGAACCCGTTCCCGAAGTCGATCTACGACAACGTCGCGTTCGGGCCGCGCCTGCACCGCAAGCACTCGCGCACCGACCTGGACGAACTGGTCGAGAACAGCCTGCGCGCCGCCGCGCTGTGGAACGAGGTCAAGGACCGCCTGAAGTCCAGCGCGCTGGGCCTCTCCGGCGGCCAGCAGCAGCGCCTGTGCATCGCGCGCGCGATCGCCGTCGGCCCCGACGTCCTGCTGATGGACGAGCCGTGCTCCGCGCTCGACCCGCGTTCGACGGCCAGCATCGAGCAGCTCATCCGCGAGCTGGAGACGCAGTACACCATCGTCATCGTCACCCACAACATGCAGCAGGCCGCGCGCGTCAGCGACGTGACGGCCTTCTTCTACGAGGGCCGCGTCGTCGAGGTCGGCGACACGGACCGCATCTTCACCAACCCCGCCAACAAGCAGACCGAGGACTACGTCTCGGGCCGCTTCGGCTGAACCCGGACGCAAGGACGCATCCACCATGGCACTGGACCTCCCCACCGAGATCGTGAACCTCCGCCGCGGCCTGCTGGCGATGGGCGCCGCCACCGAGCGGCGCGTCGAGCGGATGATCGCCGCGCTCGTCGAGGGCGACGTCGATGCCGCGCAGGCCGTGAAGGCCGGCGACTCCGAGATCGACGCGATGGAGGTCGAGCTCGAGGGCCAGTGCATGCGCGTCCTGGCGCTCGGCTCGCCAGTGGCGCACGACCTGCGCTTCGTGCTCAGCGTCGTGCGCATCTCGGGCGACTTCGAGCGCATCGCGGACCTGAGCCGCGGCATCTGCAAGAAGGTGATCCGCTGGTCGGGGAGCGCGGCGCCCGAAGGCGTGCCCGAGCCGCTGGCCGAGATGGCCCACGCCACGCGCGAGATGCTGGCGGACGTGCTGGCGGCGCTGGCCGACGAGGACGCCGAGCGCTGCCGCGAGGTGCGCCGGGCGGACCGCCGCGTCGACGCCCTGAACAAGGAGGTGGTGGCGGCCAGCCGCGCCACCATCGAGAACAGCGTCGAGGACACGGCACACGCGATCGACCTGATGCAGGTGGCCCAGCGCCTGGAGCGCATCGCGGACATTGCGACGAACATTGCCGAGGACGTGATCTTCCTGGTCGAGGGGCGCATCGTCCGGCACGAGAAGTGAGCCTCCCGCGCCGGGGGACGGGCGCCCTCCGAACCCGCCTGAAATCCAGCCCTGCGGCGCATGGGGCCGCCCGGGCGCGACGAAGCTTATCGCCCCTTCACGCCCCGTCGGGATTCCGCTACACTGCGCGGCTCGCCTCACGGAGTCAGCCATGCACTACCCGCACAAGATCAGCCGCATCAAGAAGGTTCGCAAGGTCGGTTTCCGCGCGCGCATGCGCACGCGCAAGGGCCGCGCGATCCTGAACAGCAAGCGCCGCGCCGGACGCCGCATCCGCGTCCGCTGACGCCGTGACCCCCGCCAATCCAGCGGCCGCGATCGTCCTCATCGGACTCCGCGGCTCCGGAAAGACCACGCTCGGTCGCCTGTTGGCGACCGCGTTGTCTTCTGGCTTCATCGACCTGGACGAGCGCACGCGCGCACGCACCGGGCACGCCTCGGTGAGCGCCGCGTTCCGCACGATCGGCGAACCCGCCTTCCGCGCCGCCGAGTCGGCCGCGCTGGAGGAAGCGCTCGCCACCGCCCCCCCGCGCACCGTGATCGCGCTTGGCGGCGGCACGCCGACGGCGCCGGGCGCCCACGCCCTGCTCGAGCGCGCGGCCGCCGAGGGCCGGATCCGCATCGCGCTGCTGGACGCGCCGCCCGCGGTGCTGGGCGCGCGCCTGAACGCCGCCCCCGGCGATCGGCCGCTCCTCATGGGCGCGGACTTCGCCGAAGAGGCCGCCCTGCTGGCGGCACGCCGCATGCCCGTCTACCGCGCGCTGGCCGCCGCCACGGTGGACACGTCCAAGCCCACCGACCAGGCGCTTGCCGCGCTGGTCGCGTTCGCACGCGGCTGACCGCGCCGACACCGCATCCGTTCATCCGTCGTTCGCGACGCCCGGGGTCGTGCCGGTCTTCGGCCACGTGATCGCGACCTCGCCGGCCTCGTTCTCGGCGGCGAGACCCAGGCCCTTCAGCGCGGCCAGTGCCGCCAGCTGCTCGGCCTGCTTCTTGCTGGGGCCCCACGCGCCGTCGAAGCGACGCGCGTCGGCGGCGACGCAGACCTCGAAGCACTTGGCATGGTCCGGGCCCTTCTCGTCCAGCACCACGTACTGCGGCAGGCCCATCCCCAGCTGCGCCAGGCACTGCTGCAGCACCTGCTTGAAGTTCTGCTGGTGGCCCAGCCGCATGGCGGCGTCGATGCGCGGCTCGAGCATCGGCATGACGAACCGCCGGGCGACGTCGAACCCGCCGTCCAGGTACAGCGCGGCGACCACCGACTCGAACGTGCCCGCGAGCAGGCTCTCCGGCAGCCCGGTCCGGCCGCGCACGCCCTTGTCGACGCGCACCACGCGGTCGAACCCGCACTGCAGCGCCATCTCGGCGCAGGTGCGGCCGCTGACGACGTTGGACTTGATCTTCGTGAGCTCGCCTTCCAGCAGGTCGCCGCAGGTTCGGAACAGGTGCTCGCAGACCATGAAGCCCAGCACCGAGTCGCCCAGGAACTCCAGCCGCTCGTTCGAGTTCAGGCGCCCGTCGGCAGCGGAGGCATGCGTCAGCGCGGTGGCCAGGAGTGCAGGGTCGGCGAAGCGGTGGCCCGTCGCGGACTCGACGGCGGCCAGATGCTCGGGGTCCAGCGTCACCGCCACGCCAGCACCGCCTCGGCGCCGCGGATGAGGACCAGCGCGGCCAGGCCGCCGGCGCCGCCCACGGCGAACCAGAACGCCATCTCCACCCACTCGCGGCGCCGGCGCGCGGCGGGCTTGCGGCGGCGGGAATGCACGCGCTCAAGGCGCGCCTGGTGGTTGCGTTCGGCGGTGCCGACGGGCACGGCAAGCGCCGCCAGCGCACGGGCGCGCGACTGGCGGCGGTCGGTGCCGGGCATCGCGTCATCCGCGGCCGGGGCACCGTCGGCGGCATCGCCCACGGCCAGGTCGGCGCGCATCTGCTCGAACGCGGCGGTGGCCAGCACCCACGCGGCGTCCGATCGCACGCGCTCGTCGGTCGAGGCATGCGACCAGCAGTCGTCGTCGGGATGGTGGTCGGCGCGGCCGGCGATCGCCATCTCGGCGGCCACCGCATTGCGCGCGGAGAGTCCCGCACCCACGGCGGGGTGCCGAAGCGAGCGTTGATCGTCGAAGAGGCGCACGGGCCTCACTCCGGCATGCCGAACCAGCGGTCCTCGATCTGCCGCTCCAGGCGGGCGCGATCGGCCGCGGACGCAAAGTCGGAGAAGTGCACCGCCATGCGGCGCGGGCCCGGGTCGTCGTCGGACTCGAAGAGCCGCACGACGCGCCCCGAGGCGCGGACGGTGCGGGGCTCGCCGGGGAGCGAGAGCTCGATGTCCACCGCGGTGCCGACCGGGAGCTCCTCGTCGAGCTCGAACCGGACGCCGGTGATCGAGATGTTGTAGGCGTGGCCCTCGAGGGGGCTGGCGTTCGCAAGTCCGGCTGCACCACCCGCCGCACGAGCCGCAGGCGACACCACCACCCGCGTGTACGCCGGGTGCAACCGGAAGCGATCGCTCGCTCGGCGGTTGGGTGCTTCGACTGTGACCATTCCGTGTGCTCCTTGGCGTTGATCGATCACCCCTGCCGATCCATGGCTGGGGGTGCGCTTCGCGATGGGTCCTGGGTACTTCATGCGGTGCGCCTCGTCTGAATCACTATTCGGACATTCCGGGGCTGCGACTGCAGGAAGTGCGTCGAAACAGGGGAAAGCGCCCTGCTCGACGACTGCCACACGGGGAGTGTGCGGTTCAAATGCCCGAAGTCATGTAACTTGGGCCTTAATTCGTGCGCGAAACGCACGAATCGCGGCGCCCGCGGCGTCGGCCCAGAACCTTGCAGCCCCCATAAAAACATGCAAATCCTTGCAGGACCAGCCGTTGCGACCGATGCCCTGCGCAACAGGCGCATCGTCGTCGTTGGCTACGGGAACCAGGGCCGTGCCCACGCGCTGAACCTGCGCGACAGCGGACTGGACGTGCTGGTGGCCGGTCGCCCCGCGTCGGCGGCACGCAGCCGGGCCCAGGCCGAGGGGTTCCGGACGGCGGACACCCCGGCGGCGGTCCAAGCCGCGGACCTGGTCATCGTGGCGCTGCCCGACGAGGTGCACGCCGAGGCGTGGCGGACGTCGATCGCGCCGTCGCTGCGCGCCGGCCAGACGGTGGGCTTCGTGCATGGGTTCAGCGTCCACTTCGGGCTGGTGACGCCCCCCGCCGGCGTGGGCTGCGTGCTGGTCGCGCCGAAGGGTCCCGGCACGGCGGTGCGCCAGCGCTTCGAGCAGGGCATGGGCATCCCGTCGCTGCTGGCGGTCCACCAGGAGCGCGACCGCTCCGACGGCGGCCCGTCCGCGCGCGACCTGGCGCTGGCCTGGGCCGCGGGGATCGGCAGCGCGCATGCGGGCGTGGTCGAGGTCACGTTCAAGGACGAGGCCGAGACGGACCTCTTCGGCGAGCAGGCGGTGCTGTGCGGCGGCATGATGGGGCTGGCCCAGGCGGCGTTCGAGATCCTGGTCGAGGCCGGCTACCCCCCGCTGCTGGCGTACACGGAGTGCGTGCACGAGATCAAGCAGATCGCCGACCTGCTGGAGTCGCGCGGGCCGGCCGGCATGCGGCACGCGATCAGCAACACGGCGGAGTTCGGCGCCTACAGCGCGGCGCCGCGGATCGTCGATGAACACGTCAGGTCCGCGATGAAGGCCGTGCTGGCCGACATCCGGAGCGGCGCGTTCGCCAAGGCCATGGAGGCCGACGCCGACGCGGGTTCGCCGTGGTTCCGCGCGCAGCGCGCGGCGGCGGACGAGCACCCGATCGAGCCGGCCAGCGCGCAGGTGCGCGCGCTGATGCCCTGGCTGCGCGGCGCCGCCGTGCCGCCGCCGCCCGCCACCTGAATCGCCGCCGCCGGCGGCACGTCCACGGAAGGCCACACACGCGATGACGCCGTTCGACGCATGGATCCTCGGCATGGTCGAGGGGATCACCGAGTACCTCCCCGTCAGCAGCACGGGGCACCTGATCCTGACGTCGTGGCTGCTGGGGCTGGACCGCACGCCCGAGCAGCACGAGGCGGTCAAGAGCTTCGAGATCATCATCCAGGCGGGCGCGATCCTGGCGGTGCTGGGCCTCTACCGCACGCGCGTGGCGCAGATGGCGCGCGGCGTGGCGTGGCGCGCGGGCGCGCGGGCGATCGGGCCGGCGGACCGCATGCAGATGGGCTGGACGATCGCGCGCAACGTCGTGATCGCGTTCCTGCCCGCGGCGGTGCTGGGGCTGGCGGCCAACAAGTGGATCAAGGCGCACCTGCTGACGCCCGCGGCGGTGATCGGTGCGCTGGCGGTGGGCGGCATCGCGATGCTGGGCATCGCGCGCTGGCAGGCGCAGCGGCTGCGCGCCGACCGCGAGGCCGCCGCCGCGGCGAAGGGCAGCGTGCTGGACTGGTCCGGCGAGGCGCTCGCGCGCATGACCGCGAAGCAGGCGCTCTTCATCGGCGTGCTGCAGTGCGTGGCGATGTGGCCGGGCACCAGCCGATCGTTCGTGACGATCCTGGGCGGCCTGCTGGTCGGCCTGGGCGGCGTGGCGGCGGCGGAGTTCAGCTTCCTGCTGGGGCTGGTCACGCTGACCGCGGCCAGCGCGTACGAGGCGCTCAAGATCGTGAAGGCCGGCGAGCTGCCCGGCTTCGTGGCCGCGATGGGCGGCTGGCTGCCGATCCTGTGCGGCCTGGCCACGGCGTGGGCGGCGGCGGCGCTGGCGGTCGACTTCCTGGTGGCGTACCTGCAGCGGCACACGCTGGCGATCTTCGGCTGGTGGCGGCTCGCCGTGGCCGCGATCGTGCTGGCCCTGTGCTGGCAGTTCGGTCTTACACTGGCGCCGTGAACCAGTTCCTGCTTGCGCTCCGCAGCCTGCTGATCGCCACCCTCGTCTTCCTGGTGCTGGCGTTCTTCGCCGCCAAGTTCTTCGGCGGCACGCTGTTCCCGAAGCCGCCGCGCGTGGATTTCCCGTCGGTCACGGTGGGCGGCCACGCGTACTTCCTGAGCGTGACGCGCGAACAGGGCAAGGTGCCGGCGTTCAGCCTGCGGCAGATGGACGCGACCGACCCCGGCGAGAGCGTGCTGGTCGCGCCGCAGTCGGACCGCGAGCAGGACGCATGGGCGTGGGCCGAGGTCGGGCCGCTGGACCCGCAGGGCACGCTGGAGGTGCGATTCACGCGCCGCGACGGCACGAAGGGCACCTGCGCGGTGAGCGCGAGCGGCGGGGTGAAGCTGCAGTGATCCGACGGATTTAGAAGAGCGATCCGGGCTCGGCGGGGGCAGGCGCCGGCGCGGCGGTCGCGCCGCCGGCGTCGATCACCGCCAGTTCGGCCAGGAAGCGTGCCTCGTCCCAGGTCTCGATGCCCAGTTCGCGCGCCTTGGCCAGCTTGCTGCCGGCGCCGGGGCCCGCGATCACCAGGTGCGTCTTCTTGCTGACGCTGCCCGAGACCTTCGCGCCGAGCGCCTCCAGCCGCTCGGTGGCGGCAAGGCGGTCCATCTGCTCGAGCTCGCCGGTCAGGACGACGGTCTTGCCGGTGAACGGGGTCTGCGGCACGGCGTCCGCGGGCGCGTAGATCGGGCTCGCCACGTCGACGCCGGCCTCGCGCAGCTCGCGGAACGTGCGCTGCATCGCGTGCGAGTGCAGGTCCGCGTGGATGCTGGGCGCGGTGACCTCGCCGATGTCGCGGATCTCCTGCAGCTGCTCGGGCGTGGCGGCCAGCAGCGCGTCCAGGTCGGGATACGCGCGCGCGATCGCCTTCGCACTGGCGGCGCCAAGGTGCCGGATGCCGAGCGACTCGAGCACGCGCGCCAGGCCCCTGCCCCGCGCCTCCGCCGCGCCGGCAGCGATCGACGCGGCGGTCTTCTCGCCGATCTTGCGGACGACCTTCTTGCCGGCCTTCGTCTCGGATTCGGAGGTCAGCGCGGCCACCGCCGCCGGGTCCAGGCGGAAGACGTCGGCGAAGCCCTTCACGAGCCCGGCGTCGATCAGCGCGTCGACGATCTTCTCGCCAAGCCCGTCGATGTCCATCTGCGCGCGGCCGACGAACCACTTCAGGCGCTCGCGGAACTGCTCGGGACAGGACGCGTTGACGCAGAAGAGCTTGGGGCCGTCCTTCTCGACGGGCTCGCCGCAGCTGGGGCACGCAGCGGGCGGTTCGACGGGTACGGCGTCCGCCGGCCGCTTCGAAAGGTCGACCTCCACCACCTGCGGGATGATCTCGCCGGCCTTCTCCACGATCACCGTGTCGCCGATGCGGATGTCCTTGCGGTGGATCTCGTCGATGTTGTGGAGCGTCGCGTGCTGGACCTTGGTGCCGGCGATGACGACCGGGCGCATCGACGCGCGCGGGGTGAGCGTGCCGCCCTTGCCGACCTGCCAGTCGATGCGCTCGAGCACCGTGGGCTTGCGCTCGGCGGGGTACTTGAACGCGACGGCCCAGCGCGGCGCCTTGGCGGTGACGCCCAGCGCGCGCTGGTCGGCGAAGGAGTCGACCTTCACGACCATGCCGTCGGTGGCGTATGGAAGCTCGGCGCGGCGGTCGGCGAAGGACCCGATCGCGGCGACGCACTCATCGGCGGTGGCGCAGCGCTGCGCGAGCGGCGAGACGGGGACACCCAGCGTGCGCAGGGCATCGAGGAACTCGCCGTAGCTGGCGACCGGGCGGCCGCGGAGCTCGACGTCCTCGACGTGGCCCGCGCCGTGCGCCACGAAGCTCAGGCGCCGCGAGCGAACGACCGCGGGGTCCAGGCTCTTCAGCGTGCCGGCGGTCGAGTTGCGCGCGTTCATGAACTCGGGCTCGCCCGCGCGGCGGCGCTCGTCGTTGATGCGCTCGAAGCTGGCGTTCGGCATGAAGATCTCGCCGCGGACCTCGAGCACCGCGGGAACGCGCGCGCCCTCCGCGCCGACGAGCACCAGCGGCACCGCGTCGATCGCGCGCACGTTGCGGGTGACGTCGTCGCCCACCGTGCCGTCGCCGCGCGTGGCGGCCTCGACCAGGCGGCCGTCCTCGTAGCGCAGGCTGATCGCGACGCCGTCGACCTTCGGATCCGCGACGGCCGTGAAGCCGTGGCCGAGGGAGCGCTCGCACCGCTCCCACCAGGCGCGCAGGTCCTCGACGGAATAGGTGTTGTCCACCGACATCATCGGCATGCGGTGCGTGACCTGGCGGAAGCCGGTCGCGGCCTCGCCGCCGACGCGCTGCGTGGGGCTGTTCGGGTCGGCCAACTCGGGGTGCTTCGCCTCGAGGGCGACGAGCTCCGCCAGCAGCGCGTCGAACTCCGAGTCCGCCATGAACGGCGCGGCCTCCACGTAGTACGCGCGGTTGGCGCGGTGGAGGAGCTCCCGGAGCTCGGCGATGCGTGCGGCGGCTGGCGGCTTCGCGGCCATGCGCGGATGGTAGGGAACCGGCGCCCGATCAGTCGTCCGCGCTGATCGCGTCCGGGCCCTTGCCGGCGGTCTTCTCGAAGTAGCCGCTTCCCTTGCGCTCGAAGCGGCTGAAGCCCAGGCGCTCGAGGTTGCTCTTCGAGAAGCGCTGCGTGTCGCTGTTGGTCTGCACCTGCGGCGCGACGATGAGCTTGCGCACCGGCTCGCCGGTCTCGGGGTGGTGCGTGAGCGGCGGGTCGCTCAGCTTCTGGAACACCTCGAAGACCGTGCCGTCGGTGCCGTCGGGCTTGACGATGGCATAGACGTAGGTGGGCATGGGAGAATCGTAGGCGGGAGGGAGGGAAATACGGTTCGGGATATCCCGAACCTATTTCGCGAGGTCGGGGGCCAGGCGGGACACCATTTCGCGTGCCGCGCAGATGTCCGCCTCGCGCGTCGGGCCGGCCTCGCGCTCGATCACCAGGTCCACGGGCCGCGGCAGCGCACGGACCGCCGCGAAGAAGGCCGGCCAGTCGACGGCGCCGGTGCCGGCCACCACCTCGTCGCCCCACGTGCCGGGGACGGCGGTCGGCACCGCGTCCTTGACGTGGATCTGGAAGACGTGCGGGGCCAGCAGGCGGAGGGCGGCGACGGGGTCGCCCATCCCGTAGAGGATCATGTTCGCGGGGTCGAAGTTCACGCCCACGTTCGGGTGCGCGATGTCGGCCAGCGCCTCGGTCAGCGTGGCGGCGCTCTCCTGGCCGGTCTCGAACGCGACGCGGACCCCGTGCGCCGCGTAGGCGTCGGCGATCGCGCGCAGGCGGTCGATCATGGCGGCGCGCTCGGCGTCGGCGCGGTCGTGCGGCAGGAAGCCCGCGTGGAAGGTGACGAGCGGCACGCCTGCCTCGCCGGCGATCGCGGCGGTCGACTTGGCCAGCTCCAGGTTGCGCGCCCAGGTGCCGGCCGGACGCACGCCGCCGGTCTTCGCGATCGTCTCGAGCGTGGAATAGTCCTCGCCCACCGTCGCCAGCATGCCGCTGACCGTCCGGATGCCGCGGGTGCGCAGGCGGGCGATCGCGCCGGCCCAGGCGGCGGGCTGCTCCACGCACGGGACGAGCGCCAGCTGCACGGCGTCGATGCCGACGCGGCCGAGGGCGTCGGCGAGCACGTCGGGCGATTCGGGGCGGAGGCTCCACGAGCAGACGGCGAGGGTTCGCATGGGACGAGGATTCCACACCAAATCCGCAGGTTCTGCCTGCGTCGGCGGGCCACTAGAATCCCCCGTTCGCCCGCCAGCCGGGCGGTGCCGCGCCCCACCAGCCAGATGTCCACCGCCAACGCCCACCCCGAGCCCCTGCCCGACCCCGCCAACCCGGGGCCGGACACCGACGGCCGCGGCCAGCCGGCCGCCGCCCCCCTGAGCATCGGCGAGAAGCTCGAGGCCTGGCTCAGCCGGACCAGCATGAAGAGCAACCTTCTCCAGAAGGCCTTCAGCTCGATCTGGCTCCCCTACGCCTTCCGCAGCGGCATCAAGATGGAGCGCGTCGGCGAGAGCGGCTTCGTGGCCGTCCTGCCGTTCCGCCGCTTCAACCGCAACTGGTACAACGCGATGGCGGGCGCGGCGCTCCTGGGCAACTCCGAGGTCGCGGGCGGGCTCTACCTGTTCGCCAAGTGCGGCAGCGACTACATCGTGGTCTGCAAGGAGATGAAGTACCGCTTCCTGCGCCCCTGCTACGGCCCCGCGATGTACGAGGTCATGAACTCGGGTGACCTGGACGCGAAGCTGGCCGCCGGCGGCGAGTTCAACATCCCGCTCGAGATGGAGATCCGCCAGCACGCCCACAAGCCGGGCGAGAAGGCCCCGCTGGTCGGCAAGTGCGACATCACCTTCCACTGCACGCCGAAGGCGATGATCAAGGCGAAGCTGGAACGCCGCGCGAAGCGGAAGTGACCGTGCGACGCACCCTCGAATCCATCCAGTGGGGCCTCTTCTGCACCTCCAGCTGGACGTGGTGCATCGGCATGTACCTGCCGTTCATCCTGCTGCGGCTGTGGGGCTGGCCGGGGTTTTGGGCGTTCTTCATCCCGAACGTGCTGGGGTGCGCGGCGTTCGGGTTCGTCCTTGATCGCGACCGCTCGCGCGCGATGGTCGCGCGGCTCGGCTGGATGTGCGCGCTGTTCGGGGCGGTGACGGTCGCGTACCAGGCGTACTTCGCGGGCTGGGCAGCGCAGTTCCTGGTCGTGGGGTCGCGCGCGCCGGGCGGCGAACTCGACGCGTTGCGCACGGTGGTCTCCACGGGCGCGCCGATCGTGGTGCTGCTCGTGGGCTTCATCCTGGCGCTGCGCGGCGACGGCTTCTGGCGCACCGCGGGAACCGTGGTCAGCCTGGCCAGCGCGCTCGTGGTCCTGCTGCCCGGCGGGGTCGACCCCGCGATCGCGGCCGGAGATCCCACGGCGCACGCCGGCGGTCCGCCGCTCCTGGGCACGATGCCGCTCGTGTGGGCGCTGCCGACGATCGCGGCCGGCTTCCTGCTGAGCCCCTACTTCGACCTGACCTTCCACCGCGCGGTGCAGCAGGCGCCCGAGCCGCGCATCGCCTTCGCGACGTTCGGGCTCTCGTTCGCGGCCATGCTGCTCCTCGTGGCCAGCTTCTACGACGCGCTCGCCGGCAGTCCGCGCATCGGCCTGGCGATCGTCGTGCTCTGGGCCCTGCAGCTGACCTTCACCGCAGGCGCCCACCTGCGCGAACTGCTCTTCGCGGCGCCCGGCGTGCGCATCCCCGCCAAGGTCACCGCCGGCCTCGCTGCGTTCGCCGTCATCCTGGCGACGCCCGCGTGCCTCTTCACGCTGGGGCCGGCACTGCCGGACGGCTGGCTGCCCCTCCTGGGCGGCGTGCGCACGATGCTGCTTCCCGGCGAACCCGCCTACCTGGCCTTCCTGGGCGCCTACGGCCTGCTGTTTCCGGTGCTGTTCCTGCTCGAGGGCCAGGGCGCGCCGCGCACCATCACGGCCGCGGTGCTGGTGCTTGGCCTCCCCTGCTACCTGCTGGGCGCGTTCGATTTCCGCACCGAGCTGATGCCCGTGCCGATCGTCGCCGCCCTGGCACTGGCCGCCTGGCACCGGGCGAAGGTGCGCGCCGCCGCAACCGCGGCCGGCGCACCCACGCGCACCGCCTGAGCCCGCAACAAATCCGGCCGCTGCGGCGTTCCCCCATCGCCCCACCGATGGGATGATGCCCATGCCGATGCGCCGCCCCGCACCCGCCAGCGACCTTGCCCCGCTTGCCGCGAAGGACTTCGACGTCCGCGCCGCGCAGCACCTGCTGGCACGCGCCGGCTTCGGCGGCACGCTGGAGCAGGCACGCGCGCTGGCCGCGATGGGCCTGGACCGCGCCGTCGACGCGCTGGTCGACTACGACGCGTTCGAGTACGCGGCCGTCACGCCCGGCGACTTCGACCGCGACCTGATCCGCCCGCTCACGGACGCCGAACGCGCCGAGATCGCGCGTGCGCGCCGGGAGAAGGACGAAGCGGTCGTCGAGGCCTTCCAGAAGCGCGAGAACGAGGCGAAGGCCGCGGACCGGCGACAGCTGGCGGACATGCGCCGGTGGTGGCTCACGCGCATGATCGAATCGCCCCGTCCGCTGGAAGAGAAGATGACGCTCTTCTGGCACGGGCACTTCGCGACCGGCTTCCGGACCATCGAGGACAGCTGGCACCTCTTCCAGCAGAACCAGCTGTTCCGCAGCCACGCGACGGGCAGCTTCGCCGACCTGGTGCTCGAGATCATCCGCGACCCCGCGATGCTGCGGTACCTGGACAACAACCAGAACCGCAAGG
Source organism: Phycisphaeraceae bacterium (assembly GCA_040382255.1). GTDB lineage: Bacteria > Planctomycetota > Phycisphaerae > Phycisphaerales > SM1A02 > UBA966. Next base: position 1,512 of record JBEIFT010000040.1, on the reverse strand, counting down.
CGCGCCCCAACGAGAACCTGGCGCGCGAGCTGCTGGAGCTCTTCGTGCTGGGCGAGGGCAACGGCTACTCGGAGCAGGACATCAAGGAGGGCGCGCGCGCGCTCACCGGCTACACCTATCAGGACGACGAGTTCACGTACCGCGCCGGCGACCACGACCCCGCGCCGAAGACGATCTTCGGCCAGCAGGGCAACTGGAACGGCGACGAGTTCGCGCGCCTGGCGCTGAACCGCAAGGCGTGCAGCGAATTCCTGTGCGGCAAGCTGTATCGGTTCTTCGTGAACGACGGCCCGGACCGCCCCGCCGAGGAGCGCGCCGCGCAGGCCGCGTTCACCGCGGCGCTGGCGAAGTGCATGCGCGACAGCCAGTACGCGCTGAAGCCCGTGCTCAAGGCGCTCTTCCGAAGCGCGCACTTCTTCGACGCGTCGAACCGCGCCGCGATCATCAAGAGCCCCGTGCAGGTGGTGGTGCAGACCGTGCGGCAGTACCGCACGCCGCCGCGGCAGCTCAGCGCGCTGGCCAGCGCGTGCGAACTGATGGGCCAGGACCTCTTCCAGCCGCCGAACGTCAAGGGCTGGGACGGCGGCCGTGCATGGATCAACACCGCCACTATGTTCGTACGGCAGAACGTGGCGATCTACCTGCTGACGGGGCGCCGGCCGGACGTGTACGACTGGGAGAACGACGACGAGAAGTTCGACGCGCTGGCGCTGGTGGCGGACCTGCGAACGACGGGCGGCGGCGCGGGCGCGGCCGATGCAGGTGGCGCGGGCGCGATCCCGCCGGAGGCCGCGGTCGACCGCCTGCTCGCCATCTCGCTTGCCGGGCGCCCCCACCCGGCGCGCCGTGCGGAATTGCTGCGCTGGGCAGGCACCGCACCGATCGACGCCGACCGTACGCTGGCGCTCCTCGCGCTGATCACCGCCCTGCCCGAGTACCAGCTCTGCTGACCCGCACGCCAAGGACCACCATGACCGATCCCACTCCCTACAGCCGGCGCATCTTCATCCAGAACGGCGTGATGCTGGCCTCGCTGGCCGCGACGATGCCGCACTTCCTGCAGCAGGGCGCACTGGGCATGCTGGCCGCCGACGGCGCCGCGCCGGGCAGCCGCCCCGGCGTGCCGGACGAGCGCATCCTGGTGGTCGTGCAGCTTTCGGGCGGCAACGACGGCCTGAACGCCGTGGTCCCCTACGGCGAGCAGGCGTACCACGACAACCGGCCGGGCATCGGCCTGGGCGAGCCGGGCAAGCCGAAGAACGGCGGCGCGGCGCTCACGATCGACAAGGACGCGGGCCTGGGGCTGCACCCGAACCTCGCCGGCCTGATGGAGCTGCACGACGCGGGCAAGCTGTGCACCGTCGTCGGCGTGGGCTACCCGAACCCCAACCGCTCGCACTTCGCGAGCATGGACATCTGGCAGACCGGGCGTCGCGAGGGCAAGGGCACGGGCTGGATCGGCCGCTACGTCGACGCCGCGTGCAACGGCAACCCCGCCGCGGACCTCGCGGT